>DASREC010000191.1:0-11497 GCA_035652295.1 Polyangia bacterium | reverse complement strand
CCCCGAGTTCATCGACTCGGGCAAGCCGTCGAAGATGCGCATCGCCGCGTGGATCGGCGTCGCCACCACCGTCGCGGTGCTCACCGCCGGCGCGATCTTCGGCCTGGCCGCGCAGTCGCGCGCCGACGAGATCACGCGCCGCGAGACGTTCATCGACTCGAGCGGCCAGCCGAAGACGTTCGACGCCACGCAGCAGTCCGACTACAAAAACTTGAAGGACGAGGGCAACCTCTACAACGGCCTCGCCATCGGCTTCTTCGCCGCCGCCGGCGTCACCGCGATCGCCACCACCGTGTTGTTCGTGCTCGACTGGCGCGCGCACAAGCGGCCGCGGCGCGAGATGGCGCTCCTGCCGGTCGTCGGCAAGGACGGCGCCGCGCTCAGCCTCCAGTGGAAGTTCTGATGAAGCGCTTCCTTTTGGCGATCCCGCTGCTTTTAGCCGGGTGCTTCAACGTCGACGAGCGGCCGTGCACGTTCGCGTGCGGGCCGGGCGGCGCGTGCCCCGACGACTACACGTGCTTGAACGACGGCTACTGCCACCTGCACGGGCAGCCGGGCGACTGCGCGTACTCGGATCTGGCGATGCCCGATCTGCCGGCGCCGGTGGACCAGGCGGCGCCCGACCTCGTGCTCCTGGTCGACGCCGGCGCGGTGAACGGCAGCGCGTGCTCGAGCGCGAGCGAGTGCCTGAGCGGCTTCTGCGTCGACGGCAAGTGCTGCAACGTCGCGTGCACCGCCACCTGCAACGCGTGCAGCGCGGCGCTCAACGGCGTGGCCGACGGCACGTGCCTGGCCGCCATCGACGGCAACAACGATCCGCGCGGTGCGTGCGCGACCACCGCGATGTCGACCTGCGGCTTCGACGGCAAGTGCTCGGGCGGAAGCTGCGCGCGCTGGCCGGCCGCGACGCCATGCGGAGCGGCGCAGTCGTGCAGCGGCAACATGCTGACGGCGGCGGGGGCGTGCAACGGCTCGGGCAGCTGCGTCGCCGGCGCCACCAGCGCCTGCCCCGGCAACTTGAAGTGCAACGGCGGCGGTACGGCGTGCCTCACCGCGTGCGGCTCGAACGGCGACTGCGCCACCGGCGGCTGCACCAACCCCGGCGCGAGCGGCACCTGCGGGCTGCTCGGCGCGGGCGGCGCGTGCAGCGCCAACGCTCAGTGCACGAGCGGCGTCTGCGACGTCGGCGGCAGCGGTCACTGCTGCACCGCCGCGTGCATCACCTCGGGCGGATGCGCCGCGACCGCGTGCGACACCTCGGGCGCGTGCGTGTACCCGACGGCGACCACCTCGTGCGGCACCGCCTCGTGCTCCGGCTCGTCGCTCACCCCGGCCGGCACCTGCAACGGCGCGGGCGCCTGCACGCCGGGCAGCGCCGGCCCGTGCCCGCACGGCGTCATCTGCGCCAACACCACCACGTGCAAGCCGTCGTGCACCACCGACAACGACTGCGCGTCGACGAGCACCACATACTGCTCGAACCCCGGCGCGTCGGGCACGTGCGTGTCCAAGTCGGCGACCGGCGCGTGCACCGCGAACGACCAGTGCACGAGCAACGTCTGCGGCGTCGCCGGCAGCGGCAACTGCTGCACCGCCGCGTGCAGCCCGCTCGTCGGCGCGTGCGGCGCCACCGGCTGCAACGGGAGCGGCGCGTGCGTGTTCCCGAGCGGCAACGCGTGCGGCCCGTCGTCTTGCAACTCGAACATCTTCACCCCGGCGGGCATGTGCAACGGCGCGGGCGGCTGCACGCCCGGCACGCCCGTCGACTGCACGCCGCTCGGCAAGACCTGCGACGCGGTCAACGGATGCGTCTGAGCGCGACCGCGTCACCGTAGTCCGACGTCCGCACCACAGAGGGGATCCATGAAGCGTGTCGTCCTCGCCTTCGCGTTGCTGCTGCCCGCCTGTTTCAGCGTCGACGAGCGGCCGTGCTCGTTCGCGTGCGGGCCGAACGGCGAGTGCCCCGATGACTACCAGTGCCGCCCCGACGGCTACTGCCACCTGCACGGCGACACCAGCGCGTGCGGCTTCTCCGATCTGGCGGTGCCCGACCTGGCGGCGATCGTCGACGCCAACGTCGACCTGGCGATCGGCCAGGACGGGCCCGACCTCGCACCGGAGACCGCCGACGCCGGCGCGTCGATCGGCAGCGCGTGCACCGCCTCGGCCGATTGCGCGAGCGGCCACTGCGTCGACGACGTGTGCTGCAGCACCGCGTGCACCGGCGCGTGCGTGGCGTGCTCGTCCGCGCTCACCGGCGGCTCGAACGGCACGTGCGCCACCGTGCTCGACAACCTCGCCGATCCGCGCCACGTGTGCGTGACGACGTTGTCGTCGAGCTGCGGCACCGACGGCAAGTGCGTCGCCGGCGCGTGCCGCTTCTGGCCGTCGCCGACGGTGTGCGGCGCGCCGTCGTGCAGCGGCTCGACGCTCACGCCGGCGAGCACGTGCAACGGCTCGGGCACCTGCGCGCCCGGCACGCCCGGCCCGTGCCCCGCGAGCCTGATCTGCGCCAACGCGACGTCGTGCAAGACCGCGTGCGGCGGCGACGGCGACTGCACGAGCGGCTTCTGCACGAACCCGGGCGCGAGCGGCAACTGCGGCGCGCTGCTCTCGCCCGGCGTCGCGTGCAGCGGCAACAACCAGTGCGCGAGCGGCATCTGCGGCGCGAGCGGCAGCGGCCGCTGCTGCTCGGCGTCGTGCACCACCGGCGGCGCGTGCGGCGCCACCGACTGCGACGCGGGCGGCGCGTGCGTCTACCCGACGGCGACGACCGCGTGCGGCGCGAGCGCCTCGTGCTCCGGCTCGACGCTCACGCCGGGCGGCACGTGCAACAGCGCGGGCGGCTGCACCGCCGGCACCGCGGGCCCGTGCCCGAGCGGCCTCAAGTGCGCCAGCGCGAGCGCGTGCAAGACCTTCTGCACCATCGACGGCGACTGCGCGTCGGCGACCAGCTACTGCGCGAACCCCGGCGCGAGCGGAACCTGCCTGCCGAAGGGCGGCGCGGGCGCGGTGTGCGGCGGCAACAACCAGTGCACGAGCGGAATCTGCGGCGTCGCCGGCAGCGGCAACTGCTGCTCGGCGTCGTGCACCACCGGCGGCGCGTGCGGCGCCACCGGCTGCAACGGAAGCGGCGCGTGCGTCTACCCGACGAGCACCACCTCGTGCGGCAGCGCGTCCTGCTCGGGCGGGACGCTCACGCCCGCGGGCACGTGCAACAGCGCGGGCGGCTGCACCGCCGGCACCGCGGGCCCGTGCGCGGGCGGCTTCATCTGCGCCAGCGCGACCGCGTGCAAGACGGCGTGCGGGAGCGACAACGACTGCGTCTCGCCGAGCGTCAACTTCTGCTCGAACCCCGGCGCGTCGGGAACCTGCGTCGCCAAGGGCGGCGCGGGCACGCCGTGCGGCGGCAACAACCAGTGCACGAGCAACGTGTGCGGCGTCGCCGGCAGCGGCAACTGCTGCACCGCCGCGTGCACCGGCGGCGCGTGCGGCGCGACCGGCTGCAACGGAAGCGGCGCGTGCGTCTACCCGACGGGCTCCACGTCATGCGGCGCCGGCGCCTCCTGCTCCGGCTCGACGCTCACGCCCGCCGGCGCGTGCAACGGCTCCGGCGGCTGCACGCCCGGCACGCCCGGCCCATGCCCCGCGAACCTGATCTGCGCCAACGCGACGTCGTGCAAGACCGCGTGCGGCGGCGACGGCGACTGCGCGAGCGGCTTCTGCTCGAACCCCGGCGCGAGCGGAACCTGCGGCGCGCTGCTCTCGCCCGGCACGCCGTGCAGCGGCAACAACCAGTGCACGAGCAACGTGTGCGGCATCGCGGGCAGCGGCAACTGCTGCACCGCCGCGTGCACCACCGGCGGCACGTGCGGCGCCACCGGCTGCAACGGAAGCGGCGCGTGCGTCTACCCGACCGGCACCACCTCGTGCGGCAGCGCCTCGTGCTCGGGCTCGACGCTCACGCCCGCGGGCGCGTGCAACAGCGCGGGCGGCTGCACGCCGGGCACGCCGGGCGCCTGCGCGGGCGGCTTCATCTGCGCCAGCGCGACCACGTGCAAGACGGCGTGCGCGAGCGACAACGACTGCGCGTCGCCGAGCACCAACTTCTGCTTCAACCCCGGACCGAGCGGCGTCTGCGTCGGCAAGCTCGGCGCGGGCAGCGGCTGCGGCGGCAACAACCAGTGCACGAGCGGCGTGTGCGGCATCGCCGGCAGCGGCAACTGCTGCTCGGCCGCGTGCACCACCGGCGGCACGTGCGGCGCCACCGGCTGCAACGGCAGCGGCGCGTGCGTCTACCCGACCAGCGCCACTCCCTGCGGCGCGAGCGCGATGTGCTCCGGCTCGACGCTCACGCCCGCCGGCGCGTGCAACAGCGCGGGCGGCTGCACGCCCGGCACCCCGGGCGCGTGCCCGGGCGGCTTCAACTGCGCCAGCTCGACGTCGTGCCTCACCACGTGCGGCAACGACAACGACTGCGCGTCGCCGAGCACCAACTACTGCGCCAACCCCGGCGTCTCCGGAACGTGCGTCGGCAAGGGCGGCAACGGCGCCGCGTGCAGCGCCAACGATCAGTGCACCAACAACCTCTGCTGCACGACGCCGCCGCCGAACGTCTGCGCCAACGCCGACACGCTCACCGTGTTCTCCAACTTGAACGCGTGCTCGTCGCCGCCCGGCACGTGCAGCTACCCGTCGGCGCCGCAGACGTGCGCGAACGGCTGCTCGAACGGCGCGTGCAACGGCGCGCCCTCGTTCGCCGCCGACGCCACCGCCACCTCGCCCGGCGGCACCGTCACGCTCGACAAGGAGGCCAACCTCAACCCCTCGAACGGCACCGCGCCGGCCAACGCGGTCGTCAACGTCACCATCACCACCACGCCCAACAACGGCTACCAGTCGCTCACGCTCGATTGGACCAACAACAACTTCGCGAGCACCACGCCGGTGACCATGACGCTCTCGTCGCAAACCGGCGGCGTCGACACCTGGACCGCGCAAATCCCGGCGCAGGCGGTCGGCACCACGGTGCGCTTCTTCCTCGACGCGCTCCGCTGGGACGGCTCGACGCACGACTTCAACCCGGGCAGCTTCGTCAACTACACCTACGTCACGGTCGCGCTCGCGATCAACTTCACCGGCGGCGTCGGCACCGTCACCTCGACGCCGGCGGCGCTCAACTGCTCGACGGGCAACACCGGCACGTGCAGCGCGCCGTTCGCCAACGGCTCGACGGTGCAGCTCAACACCTCGGCCGGCTTCAAGAGCTGGGGCGCGGGGCCGTGCTCGGGCGCGCCGACCACCACGCCGTGCTCGTTCACCTTCACGTCGTCGACGACGCAGAACGTAGCGTTCTTCTCCGCGCTCTCGATCGCGTCCGGCGGCAACGCGCAGGCGCCCGCCAACGCCGCGCTCGATCCGGTCTCGATCACCGTCGAGGCGTGGAGCAAGGCGACGATGGCGATTCCGCCGAACGGCCGCCACGTGGCGCTGATCTCGAAGGGCAGCCCCACCACCGGCGCGAACGGCTACCAGCTCGGCTACTTCTCGAACGGCGCGAGCCTGTTCCCCGAGATCGTCATCGTCGCCACCGCGCCGGGCAACATCGTCGCGAGCGTGAGCTGCCGCTCCCCGTCCGCCGCCGGCGCCGGCACGCACCATATCGCCGGCGAGTACGATCAAACGGCGGGCTTCGTGGAGCTGTTCGTCGACGGCGCGTTCGTCTGCTTCGCGCAGTTCCCCGGCGGCCAGGACGGCGGCTTCGGCGGGAACGTGCCGCTCAAGGCGGCCACCGGCTCGCCGCTCATCTTCGGCCCGCCGTCGGGCGATCCCAGCCCGTTCGGCGGCGTCCTCGACGAGCCGCGCATCTCGAACGCGGCGATCTACGGCGGCGGCTTCACGCCCGCGCGCCACCCGACCGCGATCGCCAGCACGGTCGGGCTGTGGCACTTCGACGAAGGCACCGGCACCACCGCCGCCGATTCGTCGGCCACCAACGACGCGGCCACGCTGTCGGCCTCGAACGCGAGCTTCGCCGCCGAGCCGTAGCCCCATTTCCGACGGCGCGCCCGGTCGTGCGTGGTACACTCGATCGGCTCGGCCAATGAGTACGCAGCGATTCCCCCGGATGTTCGGAAAGTATGCGCTGCTACGCCCCTTCGCGCGTGGCGGCATGGGGGAGCTGTTCATCGCCGCGTCGGGCGAGCTGGGCGGCGCCGAGAAGCTCTGCGTCATCAAGAAAGTCCCCGAGGATCGCGAGACGCCGGGGCTGACCGCGCGCCTGCTCGACGAGGCGAAGGTCGCGGTGCGGCTCAACCACACCAACCTGGTGCAGGTGTTCGACGCCGGCCGCGTCGAGAACGAGCTCTACATCGCGATGGAGCTGATCGAGGGGCGCGACCTGCGCGCGGTGTGGAACCGCACCGCCGAGCGGCGCTCGCGCATTCCGCTCGACGTGGCGCTGTTCGTGGCGCGCGAGATTGCGCGTGGGCTCGAGTACGTGCACTCGTACGGCGGGCTCGGCCTCGTGCACCGCGACATTGCGCCGCCGAACGTGCTGCTCTCGTGGCACGGCGAAGTGAAGGTCACCGACTTCGGGCTCGCGCGATCGATCTTGAAGAACGAGCGCACCGCGCCCGGGATCGTCTACGGGCGCATCGCGTACCTCGCGCCCGAGCAGGCGCGCGGCGAGACCGCCGACGCGCGCACCGACGTCTACGCCACCGGCGTCATCCTGTGGGAGCTGCTCACCGGCCGCCCGCTGCACGACGCCTCCGACGACGCGGTGAAGAATCTCGAGAAGGCGCGCCACCCGCGCGTCGAGCCGCCCTCGCACATCACGCGCGGCTTGCCGCCGACGATCGATCAGGTCTCGCTCAAGGCGCTGGCGCCGAATCGCGAAGATCGCTTTCGCTCGGCGGAGGAGTTTCGCAAGGCGCTCGCCGAGGAGCTGGGGCGGATCGCGCCGGGCACCGACTCGTCGCGCGTGGCGTCGTTCCTGAAAGATCTCTTCGGCGACGACATCAAGCGCGAGGCGATGGAGCGCGAGCGGCTGCTCACCGACGAGCTGCCGAAAGTGCGCGCGCGCGCCGAGACGCCGGCGGCGCCGCCGCCGCTGATGAAGGACGTCGACTCGCGGCCGGCGACGCTCACGCAGCCGACGCGCGCGCACCGTCCGTCGGCGACCAACTCGGGCAAGCGCGGCACGGGTCCCGGCGGCAAAGCGGCCGCGCCGCCGCCGGTGCCGTCGAACGGACCGGCGCGTCCGGCGCGCAGCCTCGTCGGCGCCGCGGCCACCGTCGAGGACGACGACGTCACGGTGCACGCGCCGCCGCGCGGCTTTCGCGAGCCGCACGCTTCGCCCAAACCGGCGCCGAGCCACTCGCCGGCGCGCGCCGTCGCCGAGCAGGAGGTGGTCGAGATCGATCCCGACTCGGCGCCCGAGCTCGGCAACCTGGTCGGCGAGATCGTCGACGGGCGCTACCGCGTCGAGCGGCTGCTCGGCACCGGCGGCATGGGCGCGGTGTACGAAGCCGAGCACGTCGAGATCGGCAAGAAGGTCGCGCTGAAAGTTTTGCATCCGCAATATTCGCGGCAGGCCGACCTGGTCGCGCGCTTCCGCCGCGAGGCGCGCGCGGCGTCGAAGGTCGGCCATCCCAACATCGTCGACGTCACCGACTCCGGCACCACCGAGAACGGCGACGTCTACTTCGTGATGGAGCGGCTCGACGGGCTCGACCTCGGCGAGGTGCTGCGCCACGAGCGCCGCGTCGCGCCCGATCGCACGGTGCACATCGGCGTGCAGATCTGCCGCGCGCTCTCGGCCGCGCACGCCGCCGGCATCATCCACCGCGATCTCAAGCCGGAAAATATCTTCCTCGTCTCGCGCGACGGCTCGGCCGACTTCGTCAAGGTGCTCGACTTCGGCATCGCCAAGCAGGACATGGGCAACCAGAACGCGCCGCGCCGGCTCACCACGCCGGGCATCGCCATGGGCACGCCCGAGTACATGGCGCCCGAGCAGGCGGCGGGCAAGGCGATCGACGGGCGCGTCGACATCTACTCGGTGGGCGCGATCCTCTACGAGATGCTGACCGGCGAGCCGCCGCACGCGGGCGCCAACGTCATGGAGATCTTGTCGCGCAAGGCGACCGAGGCGCCGGCGCCGCTGCGCGAGCTCAACCCCGACATCTCGGAGGAGCTCGAGCGCGTGGTGCTGGTGTGCCTCGAGCGCGATCCCGAGCTGCGCCCGCAGACGATGGGCGCGCTCGAGTACGAGCTGACCAAGAGCTTGAAGGGGCGCGGCTCGGCGGTGGCGGCGGTGCTCGGCTTGAAGGCGCCCGAGGACGCGGGCGGCGTCGGCTGGACCGACGAGGGCTCGATGTCGCGGCGACGCGGCCTGTCGTCGCCCGGTTTTCCGACGGGCTCGGGGATCACCGGCGCGGTGCCGCTCGACGCCAGCGACTCGAAGATCCGCGTGGCCAAGGACAAGGTGGCGTCGCGCGAGGCGGTGGCCGAGACGCTGGCGATGGACGAGAAGCGCAACGCCGAGCTGCGCGGCGCGCGGCGCGCGGGGCGCTCGAGCGGGATCATCGGCGTGCTCGGCGGGCTGGTGTTCCTCGCCGGCGGCGGCTATCTCGCGTATCGCTACCAGCCGTGGAAGACCTCGCAGCCGGCGCCGCTCGTCGAGCCGCAGAAACCGATCGCGCCGCCCGAGCCGGTGGCGGAGAAGAACGTCCCGCCGCCCGAGCCGGTGGCCGAAAAGAAGAACCCGCCGAAGGATCCGAGCAGCAAGGAAGAGGAGAAGCTGTCGCCGGCCGAGATCGATCGGCTGCTCGAGTGGGCGCGCCGCACCGCCGAGGGCGGGCGGCTGGTGGCGCCGCCGGGCGACAACTTGAAGGAGCTGCTCGACCGCATCGAGAAGGCCGATCCGGGCAACGAGGCGGCGGCGGCGCTGCGCACGCGCACCACGGCGATCGTCGGCCGCAAGGCGCAGCTCGCGCTCAAGAAGGGGCGCGTCGACGAGGCGGTGCAGGACTTCGAGGCGCTGTCGGCGCTGCACCCCGACGACGCGCAGACCAAGCTGCGGCTGGCGCGCGCGCTGCGGCTGCGCGCCGAGCGGCTGCTCGAGCGCAAGAAGGCGACCGCCGCGCTCACCGACATCACCAGCTCGCTCGACCTTCAGCCCGACGACACCGCGTCGCGCCTGGTGCTCGCCGACATCTACCTCGCGCTCGGCAAGCACGAGATGGCGGCCGACGAGTACCAGCGCATCCTCGACGACAAGCCCTCCGACAAGCGCGCGCGCAAAGGTTTGCAGTACGCGAATCAGCTCAAAGCCAAAGCGGCCACCAAGAAAAAACATAAATGAGCAGCCTGCGACAATATGTCGCAGGGGCCCCCGTCGCGTTCGTGCTCTAATCGACCGGCTTCAGTAATGCCGGCTACGCGGGCGTCGACACAACAGGGGGCAGCAAATGCAGTTGCGCTGGTGGACGCTCGCGATCGCGTGTGGGCTGATCGCAGGCTGTAACGGCGGCGCCGGCGAGGGCGAGCACGATCTGAGCGGCTTCGGCGATTCCGCGCCGATCGTCGATCTCTCGGTGCCGCGCGATCTCGCGCTCGAAGATCTCAGCGTCCCCGATCTCTCGACGGGCGATCGCGTGGTGAACGCCGACCTGTCGCCCGACGCGTCGCTCGATCTGTCGGTGGTGATCCCGCCCGATCTCGAGGCGTGCGGCTCGAGCTGCAGCGGCGCGACGCCGCTTTGCAACCCGGCCACCAACCTGTGCGTCGCGTGCTTGATGGATCAGCAGTGCTCGGGCGGCGAGATCTGCCAGGGCGGCCAGTGCGTGCTCGGCTGCAACGTCAATCAGCCGTGCGGCGACGCCGGCACCTGCGACGTCGACGCGGGCGCGTGCAATCCGTGCGGCGCGCTCACGCTGTGCTCGAGCGCGTGCGTCGACGTCACCAACGACGGCAACCACTGCGGCAACTGCGCGACGGTGTGCGGCGGCGGCAGCTTGTGCTCGAACGGCAAGTGCTGCCCGGCGGGGCGCGACAACTGCGGCGGCACGTGCGTCGACGAGCAGAGCGACGCCAACAACTGCGGCGCGTGCGGCAACGGCTGCGGCGGCGGCGTGTGCTCGCTCGGCAAGTGCTGCCCGGCGGGCCAGACCAACTGCGGCGGCACGTGCGTCAACGAGCAGACCGATCTCAACCACTGCGGCTCGTGCGGCGCGTGCGGCGGCGGCGCGAACGCGTGCTGCTCGGGCGTCTGCACCAACACCGACACCGACGCGAACAACTGCGGCGCGTGCGGCGCGGCTCCGTGCGGCGCCGGTAACGCGTGCTCGCTCGGCAAGTGCTGCGCGACCGGCCAGGTCAACTGCGGCGGAACGTGCGTCAACGAGCAGACCGACGTCAATCACTGCGGCTCGTGCAGCGCGTGCGGCGGCGGCAGCGATCAGTGCTGCTCGGGCGGCTGCAGCAGCTCGCAGACCGACAACGCGCACTGCGGAAATTGCGCCACGTCGTGCGGGCCCGGCAGCGCGTGCTCGCTCGGCAAGTGCTGCCCGACGGGCCAGACCAACTGCGGCGGCACCTGCGTCAACGAGCAGACCGACGTCAACCACTGCGGCTCGTGCAGCGCGTGCGGCGGCGCCAACAACGCGTGCTGCTCGGGCGTCTGCACCAACACCAACACCGACGCGAGCAACTGCGGCGCGTGCGGCGCGGCGCCGTGCGGCGGCGGGAGCTTCTGCTCGCTCGGCAAGTGCTGCGCGACCGGCACGGTGAATTGCGGCGGCGTCTGCGTGAACGAGCAGACCGACGTCAACCACTGCGGCTCGTGCAGCGCCTGCGGCGCCGGCAACAATCAGTGCTGCTCGGGCGGCTGCAGCAACTCGCAGACCGACAACGCCAACTGCGGCGGCTGCAACATGGGCTGCTCGCCCGGCACCTCGTGCTCGCTCGGCAAGTGCTGCACCACCGGCACCGTCAACTGCGGCGGCACGTGCGTCAACGAGCAGAGCGACTTCAACCACTGCGGCTCGTGCAGCGCGTGCGGCGCCGGCAACAACGCGTGCTGCTCGGGCACGTGCACCAACACCAACACCGACAACAACAACTGCGGCGCGTGCGGCGCGGCGCCGTGCGGCGGCGGCAACTTCTGCTCGCTCGGCAAGTGCTGCCCGACGGGCACGGTGAACTGCGGCGGCGTCTGCGTGAACGAGCAGAGCGACGTCAACCACTGCGGCTCGTGCAGCGCCTGCGGCGCCGGCAACAACCAGTGCTGCGCGGGCGCGTGCAGCAACTCGCAGACCGACAACAACAACTGCGGCGCGTGCGCCGCGCCGTGCGGCCTCGGCAGCTTCTGCTCGTCCGGCAAGTGCTGCGCGACCGGCCAGACCAACTGCGGCGGCACGTGCGTCAACGAGCAGACCGACTTCAACCACTGCGGCTCGTGCAGCGCCTGCGGCGCCGGCAACAACGCCTG
>DASREC010000190.1:0-3140 GCA_035652295.1 Polyangia bacterium | reverse complement strand
GGTTGCCGCGCGGATCGGCGACGGTGAACGTGACGTCGCGGCCGGCGAGCGGCTTGCCGTCTTGCGGCCGCAGCCCGACCGCGCGCAGGTGAATCACCTGCGCCGGCTGATAGAGCGGCTTGTCGCTCTCGAGCAGCAGGCGCGCGCCCGGCTGGAGATGCACCTCGTGCGCGTGGCGATCGCTGCGCGTGCCGGCGCGCGACGCGACCTCGAGCGAGTAGCGCCCGTCGGGCCACGCCGGCACGTCGAAGCGCGCGTCGGCCACGCCGCCGCCATCGGTGCGGCCGCGATACACGACCTTCTCCTTGCCGCCGCCCTTCATCGTCACCTCGATCTCGACGTTCGGCCACGGGCCGGTCGCGGTCTCGGACGTCGCCCAATGCGTGGCGATGCGCAGCGCGGCCGGCGTGCCGGCGGTCAGCTTCTCGGCGCCGCGCACGAACGTGCCGAGCACGGCGTGCGGAGGCGGCGCGGGCGGCGCGGCCGGCGCGGAGGCGACGGGAGCGAGCGGCAGGAAGGCGAGCGAGACGACGGCGGCGGCGAGGGGCAAGCGTACGGACATCGAGGGATCTCCTTCCTGCTTACTGACGCGGGCTCGCGGCAAAAGTTCTGCGCGGCGATTTCGCCGTCGCTGGCGACCGGCCCACGCGCGCGTTAGATTGAGTCGAATGGCGCGGATCGCGGATCGATTGGCGGAGAACGCGGGCGGCGAATTCTTCGTCGACGCGTCGTGCATCGACTGCGATACGTGCCGCTGGCTGGCGCCGTCGGTGTTCGCGCGCTCGCCGCGCGAGGGCATGTCGGTGGTGGCCGCGCAGCCGCGCTCGGACGAGGAGCGCGAGCGCGCGCTGATGGCGCTGGTCGCCTGCCCGACGAGCTCGATCGGCACCGTGCACAAGCTCGACCCGCGCGCGGCGATGGCGCGCTTCCCCGAGCCGATCGCCGACGGCGTGCACTACGTCGGCGACGCGTCGCCCGATTCGTACGGCGCGTCGAGCTACCTGATCGTGCGCCCGTCGGGAAACGTGCTGATCGATTCACCGCGCGCGTCGCGGCCGCTGATGGATCGGCTGGCGGCGCTCGGCGGCGTGCGCTTCCTGTTTCTCACGCACCGCGACGACGTGGCCGACCACGCGGTGTTTCGCGAGCGCTTCGGCTGCGAGCGCATCCTGCACCGCGCCGACGTCTCGGCCGACACGCGCGGCGTCGAGCGCCTCGTCGACGGCGATGCGCCGCTCGCGCTCGACGGCGATCTGACGATCATCCCGGTGCCCGGCCACACGCGCGGCTCGGCGGCGCTGCTCTACCGCGACTTCCTGTTCACCGGCGATCACCTGGCGGCCGACGAGGAGCGCGCGGGCGAGCTCGAGGCGTGGCCGGGCGTGTGCTGGTACTCGTGGGCGGAGCAGACGCGCTCGATGGCGCGGCTGCGCGACTTCGCGTTTCGCCGCGTGCTGCCGGGTCACGGGCGGCGCTTTTTTGCTGCGACGCAACAGGAGATGCGCGCGGCGCTCGAGCGCTTGATCGCGCGCATGCCGGCTCAGCGGCGGCGCTGACCGAGCGCCGAGGCGATCGCGCCCGAGAGCGCGAGGCTGAGCACGAAGCCGCACGCGGCGGCGACGGCGATCTTCGGCGCGCCCTGTCCCGCGATCACCAGCGCATCGAACAGCGACGCGCCGGCGAGGTAGCGCGCCAGCGACGCGCGCCGTCTGAGCACCGCGTCCACCGACGTGAACAGCACCCACGCCAGCAGGAGGCCGTAGAAGATCGCGCCGGCGACGTCGTGCACGAGCAGCGGACCGTACGCGAGCGGCACGGTGAGCAGCACGATCCCGCTCGCGCGCCGCGCCGGCGTGCGATGCTTTTTCTCGGCGGCGAGCGCGGCGCCGCCGGCGTAGCAGCCGATGGCGGCGGCCGCGGCCCACAGCGCGCCCGGCGCGTGCGCCGACACCGCGCCGCCGGCGGTGAGGTAGACCAGCGCGCGGCCGACGCCGATCGCCAGCGGACGAGCGCGCGCGCCGCGCAGCCACAGATCGGCCGCCAGCACCGACGCCACCAACATCAGTCCCGCGCCGAGCGCCGCCGGCGTCTGGATCGAGATCGCGCGCACCGCCAGCGCCGCGACGGCGCCCGCGAGCATGCCGATCGCCAGCGCGCCGCGCTCGACGCGTCCGACACGCGCGACACCGCCGCCACCCGCCGGCGGCGGCGAGCCCGCGCGCTCGCTCATCGGCGCCGCGTGCAAGAGCGCGCCGGCCACGCACGTGAGCCCGAGCGCCACGCCGAGCGGCACCAGCACCGCCGCGTCGAGCACGCCGCCCGCCACCACCACGCCCGCCAGCGCGCTCGACGCGACAGACGGCAGATCTCTCCCCACGCGCGCGCCTGGCCGCACGCCTGACTCATAAGCAAGCCCGCCCCCAATGCAACGCTTCCCCGTCGCGCGCGCCGGCTTAATTTCCCGCTCGAAGGAGGCGCGGATGAGGATCGCGTGTGTGCTCGCGGAGGGCTTCGAGGACTCCGAGTTTCGCAAACCGTACGACGCGTTCAAGAAGGCCGGCCACGAGGTGGCGATCATCGGGATCGAGCGCGGCAAGACGCTCACCGGCGAGCGCGGCAAAGAAAAAGTGACGACCGAGCTCGGCATCGACGGAGCGCGGCCCGACGACTACGACGCGCTGTTCATTCCCGGCGGCTACTCGCCGGACAAGCTGCGCGCCGACGATCGCATGGTGGCGTTCGCGCGCGCGTTCGAGGAGCGGCCGATCTTCGCCGTGTGCCACGGGCCGCAGCTCCTGCTCACCGCCGGGCTGGTGCGCGGGCGGACGATGACCGCGTGGAAGACGGTGCAGGGCGACCTGCGCTGCGGCGGCGCCGACGTCGTCGACCGGGAGGTGGTGGTCGATCGCAACCTGGTGACCAGCCGCAAGCCGGAGGACCTCGACGCGTTCACGCGCGAGTCGCTGCGGCTGCTCTCCGAGGGCGCGACCGCCTACGTCTGATGTAGCGCCTGCAGGATCGAGGGCAGCACGTCGCGGCAGCCGTCGACGACGAACTGCACGGCGATCGCGGCCAGCAGGAGGCCCATCACGCGGTGGAGCACGTTGATGCCGGTGCGCCCGAGCCGACGCGCCGCCGCG
>DASREC010000189.1:0-3262 GCA_035652295.1 Polyangia bacterium | reverse complement strand
CAAACGAAACGCCCGCTGGCACGCAGCCTGATCAAAAAGTCCATCTGACGCTCGCTGCTCTCGCGGGCGGGCACGAAAATCGTTTTTCGCCGGACGCTCGCATACGCCGTGCTCGCCTCTGCTACGCAGAGGCTGTGCGCGGCACGTGCTTCGCTCGATTCGTCGCTGGCATCCTCGCGCAGACGCGAGGAGCGCTCCTCAACGCCGGCGAAAAACGATTTTCGCGCCCACCCGCTCATTACGCTTTCGGCAACGCCGACATCAGAAGCCTAAGTAGCGCGGGCGGACTCGCGTTCTTTTTTTCGCCAGCCCGGAGGGCGCGCGGTTAAAAGGAGTACAAACAGTCCTATGGCTTCGGGTAAGCCGTTGTCGTCGGAGCGGCAAGGAGTCGGAAGTCAGCCATATAGCGCCTGAGGACTGCCGAAAAAAAGAACGCGAGTCGCAAGCCCGCGCGTGACACTACCGGCGTCAGCTGGCTTTAGCGACGACCGGCCGGATTTTGTAGCAGGTGATGGCGTCGGCGAACCCTTTGAGCTTGAGACCGTCGAGCCTTTCGACGTTGTAGGTTTCGCCGAGCGCTTCGCGCGCGATTTCGGAGACGACGATCTCGCCGCGCCCGGCGACCGCGGTGAGCCGCGAGGCGAGGTTGACGAGCCGCCCGATGACCGCGAACTCGAGCCGATCTTCATAGCCGACCGAGCCCATCACGACTTCGCCGCCCGCGATCCCCACGCCCACTTCCACCGGCTGCTCGAACGCCCGCGAGACGTTGAGCCTGTGCATCGCCTCCTGGATCTCGATGGCGGCGCGCGCGGCATTGACGAACCGCTCCGGCCCTTCGAACACCGCCATCACCGCGTCGCCGATGAACTTGTCGATCGAGCCGGCGTTGCGCTCGATGATCTCCGCCTCGGCGCGCAAGTAGATGTTGAGCATCTCGATCACGCGCGCCGGGCCGAGCTTGTCCGAGATCGCGGTGAAGCCGCGGATGTCCGAGAACAGGATCGCCACGTCGCGCGTCTGCGCCACCGCGCCGAGCGCGCCCGAGCCGGTCAGCGAGCCCTTGATCGAGTCGGCGATGACCGCGCGCGTGTGGCGCGGCACGAACTTGAGCATCGCGAAGCGCTCGCGCAATCCGCCGAGCATGGCGTTGAACGACTCGGCCAGCGTGTGCAGCTCGTCGCGCGTAGCCACCTCGACGGGGCGATCGTAGTGGCCCGACTGCACCGCCGCCGTGCCGTCGACGAGGCGCTTGACCGCGCCGGTGATCGAGAACGCCACGCCGAGCGAGAGCGCCAGCGCCAGCAGCAGCGACGCCGGCCAGATCCACACGCGCTTCTGCCGCTGCGCGTTCAGCTCGGCGAGAAAACGATCGACGCCGTAGTCGACCTCGAGCAGCCCGACGATTTTGCCGCCGTCGCGCACCGGCGCGAACGCCGAGACGTAGCTGCCGTACTGATCGGTGTAGATATGCGTGTAGCGCGCCTGCCCGTCGGCGAGCACCCACGCCGACACCTGCGCCGCCTCGGGCGCGGGCGTGAACGTGTCGCCCACGAACGTCTTCTCCTGCAGCATCACCACGAACTCGAGCTTGCCGTTCTGCGACGGGCGCAGCGTGTAGATCGCGTCTTCCTTGAGCGCGTTCTCGCGCCGCACGCGCTCGAGCACCTCGCGCACCTTCTTGAAGTCGTCGTTCGCCGCGTCGGCGTTCGTGTGCACGCGCGAGTGCGCCGCGCCGTCGACGAACAGCCCGGTGGTCTGCGCCACGTGCTGCAGCGTGAGGCCGAACTTGTCCTCGAGCGCCTGCCGCTCCTGGCGATACAGGATCACCGAGACGAAGGCGAGCACCACCAGCACCACGAAGAACGACGCGGCGGTGATCTTGACGTAGAGGGGAAAGCGGGGCTTCACGCCCCGAGGTTACTACGCCGCGGGGTCGAGCGCGACGGGTGGCGGAAGGTTCTCGGCCGACGCGGTCTCAACGTCATGGGCGTCGTGGCCTTCGAGGACGTGGCGCGGCGGCTTGCGCAGATCCCAGACCAGCCCGAACCACGACATGGTCTTGAGCGCGTAGTAGCTGAGATCGATCTCCCACCAGAAGAAGCCCTGGTTGGCGGTGCTCATATAATGGTGGTGATTGTTGTGCCAGCCCTCGCCCATCGTGATGAGCGCGAGCAGCCAGTTGTTGCGGCTGTCGTCGGTGGTCTGATAGCGGCGCGAGCCGAACACGTGCGACAGCGAGTTGATCGTGAACGTGCCGTGCCACAGGAACGTGGTCGAGACGAAGTAGCCCCAGATGAGCAGCGGCAATCCGCCGACGGCGAACAGCAGCACGCAGAACGCGACCGGCGGCACCAGGTGCCATTTGTTCAACCAGCGCAGCTCGGGATACTTGGCGAAGTCGCGGATGCGATCGAACTTCGTCTGATCGTACTTCGGGCACAGGATCCAGCCGACGTGCGACCACCAGAAGCCGCGCTGCACCGGCGAGTGGATGTCCTCGGGCTGATCGGAATATTTGTGGTGGTCGCGGTGATTCGCCGCCCACCACAGGACGCCCTTTTGCGTGGCCAGACTGCCGAGCAGCGCGAGCACGAACTGCATCGCGCGCGAAGTCTTGTACGAGCGGTGCGAGAAGTAGCGGTGATAGCCGGCGGTGATGCCGAACATGCGCAGGTAGTAGAACGCCAGCGCGACCACCGGGTAGTACCAGCGGAACCCGACGAAGAACGCGCCCAGCGCGGCGAGGTGCACCGCGATGAACGGAATGGACGTGACCAGGTCGATCTTCTCGTCGGTGGCCCGACCAACGCTGCGCAGCTTCTCCATGCCCTCAAGTATTGGTCGTCAATGTCACGGGCGTGTCATGGCGCAATAATACTTGCTCAACCCGTCGGGCAATTTCATGCTCTATTGACCGCGCATGGACGCTGTCGTCGACGGAGCGAGGCCGCACGTGGCGCGCTCGCCGAAGGATCTCCACCGCTCGCAGATCCGCTTGCTGGTGGTGATGATCTTGATGTTCGCGGTGCTGCCGGGCGCGCTCCTGCTGATCGTCGGCATCCTGGTGCTGGCGTTCGGGCACGCGGCGCACGACATCGTCTTCGGTGTGCTGATCGTCGCCCTCACCGCGACGCTGATCGCGGGGATCACCTTCACCTTCCTGTACGTGCGGCGCTCGACGTCGCTGGCGCGCCTGCAGACCGAGTTCGTGCAGAAGGTCAGTCACGACCTGCGGACGCCGCTCACCTCGATCCTCGGC
>DASREC010000188.1:0-37157 GCA_035652295.1 Polyangia bacterium | reverse complement strand
ATGGCGATCGCCGCCGAGAGCGGCTTCAAGAATGTCAGCCGCGGCGGAATGCGGCTCTGGTTGGTCAGCACCTGCTCCATGGCTTCCGGAATGCCGTGGCCGCGGATCGCCTTGGAGCCGTAGCGCGCCATCACGCCGACGATCAGACCGCCGGCGATCGGCACCAGCACCACCCACGGACCGAGGTGGTGATCGGCGGGCGAGACGAATGCCGTCGAGAGGCGGCCGTAGAACGCGAGGTTGGTGACCAGGCCGATGAGGCGCGTGAGCCCTTGCGCCACCAGCGCGGCGGCCAGGCCGAGCGCGAGCGCCAGCGCGGAGACGAACACCACGCGGCGATCGACCAGCGCCGAGTGCGGAGGCACGCGCGCCGCCTCGAGCGTCGGGCCGAGCGACGGCGCGACCGGCAAGCCGTCGGTGGTGGAGGAGCCTTCAACGTCGTGAACCACGTCGTGTTCCTTTCTTCCTCTTGGTCTTGGTTTTCTTCTTCGCCGCCGCCGGCTCCTCGTCGAAGAACATGCCGGGCGGCTCGTCGGCGAGGCCCATGGCGCGCACCAGCCCGTGCAGCGCCGCGGCCAGCTCCGCGCGCGCGCGCCGCGCCATCCGCTCGAGCCCGTCGATCAAGCGCTCCTGCCCCGCCTTGGGCGCGCGCGCGAGCAGCGACTCGCCGGCGGCGGTGAGGCGCAGCTCGGTGCGGCGGCGATCCTGCTCCGCCAGCGCGCGGTGCACCAGGCGCCGCTCGACCAGCCGCTTGACCACGCCCGACACCGTGCTCTGGTGCGTGCGCGTGCGCGCGGCCAGCGTGTTGACCGAGACCGCGCGTTCGCCGGCGAGCGCGCGCAGCACGAACAGCTGCGCCCCGGAGACGCCCAGCCGCCGCTCGGCGTCGCGCGAGGAGGCGCGCAAGACGCGCACGATGCGGCGCAGGTCGTCGAGCACTTCGTTGACGTCGGTGGAGACGGCGCGAGGATGAATTTGCATGGGCACCAATATAATCGAGTGGACAATCATATTGGTGCCAATATAATTTGCCGGTAGACGATCGTTCCTTTCCGAAAAGGAGGCGCCCCATGTCCCGTGCCTGGCTGTGCGTTCCGTTCGCCCTGGTCCTCGGCTGCGCGCATCACACCGACGAGCGCAAAGACCCGACGCCCGCCGCGCCGCCGGCGGCGCGCGCGCCCGAGACCCCCGCCGCCGCGCCGGCCGCCGCCGCCTCGAGCAGCGCCGACTCATCCGGCGATCTCGACTGCGGGCCGGTGAAGATCCACTTCCCGTTCAACTCGTCGGAGTTCGATCCGGGCGAGCGCGCCACGCTCGAGCGCAGCGCCCGCTGCCTCAAGGGCGACCGCGCGCTGCGCGTCACCATCGAGGGCAACGCCGACGAGCGCGGCACCGACGAGTACAACCTGGCGCTCGGCGATCGCCGCGCGCAGGTGGTGGCGCAGTACCTGGAGTCGCTCGGCGTCTCGGGGTCACAGCTCAAGACGGTGAGCTTCGGCAAGGAGAACCCGATCTGCACGGCGCACGACGAGTCGTGCTGGTCGGAGAACCGCCGCGCCGCGCTCAAGCCGACCGGCGTGGCGTCGATGAAGCACGACCGCTAGCGACAATGGCGATCATTTAAGCGCACACGATCGAATTCGATCCGTTGACCGTGGCCGTAGCCGTAGCCGTAGCCGTGGCCGTGGCCGATCTCGAAAACGGAAACGACTACGGCTACGGCTACGGCTACGGCTACGGCTACGGCTACGGCTACGGCCACGGCAAGATGCGATCAACGGTGCCGCTAGCGGGCGCCGAGCTTCTTTTGCAGGATCGGTACGCCGGGTGAATCGCTCGCGTGCAGGCGCGGCAGGAGCGCCTTCCAGCCGGGGCTCGAGACGAAGATCTTGCGCATGGTGGCCGCCGCTTCGTCGGCGTGGCCGGCGGCGGCTTGCGCGAACGCGGCCCACGCCTGGAGCTCGTCGTTGTCGGGCGCCAGGCGCGCGGCGTCGAGGTACGCCGCCGCCGCCTCGGGAAACTTGCGCGCGGCGGTGAGCGCGTCGCCGTCGTTGGCGCGGTTGTACGCGCGCGCGATCCCGTAGAGGCGCCGTAGCTCGACGAGCGGCCGCGGCGAGTCGTCGACGCGCAGGTTGAGCCGCACCGATCGCCACGGCTCGTCCGATCGCTCGGGCCCGACGATCAGGAGCGCCGCCGACTGCTGCCCGCGGATGTCGCCGCCCGCCGCCTGCGCCGCGTCGAGCGCCGCCAGCAGCCGCTCGGCCAGCGGGCCGCTCGCCGACTCGAACGCGCGCGCCATCGCCGGCCACACCTTGGCGTCGGCCATGATGTTGGCCTGCGCGCTGTAGCCCGCGCCCGTCTGGTGCCCGGCGAACGCGATCGTCTGCTTGCCGGTGTGCGCCGCGACGGTGCCGCGCGCGTCGACGATCGCCACCTGGCGCACCTCGCGCTCGGGATCCTTCGCCAGTAGTTCGTCGAGCGCCTCGCGCGCGCTCTTGCCCGCGCGCAGGAGCGCGAGCGCGCGCGGACCGTAACCCGGCTCGGCGTTCGCCTGCGTCGCCACCACGCCCACGCCGCCCTCCGCCCACGTGACGATCGCCCCGACGGAGAACCAGTGCGACTGCACCGCCACGCCCAGCTCGCCGGTCTTGGGATCGCGCGCGACGATCGAGTACGTGGCGCGCGCAGGCGCGGCGAGCAGCGCCAGCACGGTGAGCACAATCGGCACGAAGCGCATCGCGCGAGCATCGCACGTGGCTCAACTTTCGCCAAAGCGCCCTCTTGACGTCACCGCCCGGCTGCTAAGACCTCCGGCTCGGAGGTGAATGATGCGTGCACATGATGAGGTGATCGGCACGACGCAAGAGGAGGCGTTCCGTTTGACCGCCGACGCGGTTCGGCAGGCGCAGCGCGCGCTCGTGGGCGTGTTCGCGATCCCCGCGTCGATCTCGCTGGGCGCGGCGGCGACCATGCTGCTGGTGGCGGCGTTCGCGGAGCAGGGGCTCGAGCTGTTCCGCGTCTCGATCGACTCGGTGATGCGCGGCGCGCGCGATCTCAGCCGCGACGTGGAGCGCGCCATTCCGCGCCTCAACGTGCAGCCGCAACCCGGCGGCGATCCCTCGCGCGCGCACTCGTAGCTCAGCGCGCTTTGGGCTGGAGGCCGAGCGCCAGCACCGCGGCGACCGCGGTGACGGCGGCGAGCCCGTGGAAGCCGAGCGCATAGCCGCCGTAGTCGAGCACGCGCCCGAGCAGCTCGCCGGCGAGGATGCCCGCGCAATATCCGACCGCGTCGATGATCCCCGACGCGGTGGCGGCCAGCTCGGCGCCGCCGCTCTCGACGGCGAGCGCGCCCGCGAGCAGACTGTACGGCCCATACACCAGCAGCCCGACGGCGCCGATCAGCCACGCGCCGCTCGCCGGATCGCGCGCCGCCGTGCCCGGCAGGATCACCAGCAGCGCGGCCAGCGCGGCGAGGATCGAGGCGATCAGCCACCGCCGCACGCGCACCGGCGCGCGATCGTACGCCACGCCCATGCCGACGATGCTGACGCAGCCGGCGATATCGAACGTCGTCGACTGCAGCGCGGCCGCGGTCACCGAGTGCGCGCCGGCCTGGATGCTGGTGAGAAAATCCACGCTCCAGGTGTTGAAGCTCTCGCGCATCAGCGTGAGCGTGAACGAGAGCGCGCACACGAGCAGGAACTGCGGGCGGCGCAGGAGCGCGGCGATCGGCGCCGGCGACGGCGCGACGCCCGGCGCGGCGCGCGGCACGAGCGGCCCCGAGCGCACGAAGATCGCGCACGCGCCCAGGATCGCGAGCAGCGCCAGCGACGGGAAACCCATCACTGCGCGCCAGCCGCCGCCGAGCGCCACCACCTGGCGCGCCAGCAGCGTGGCGGCGATTCCGCCGAGCACGTACGACAAGCTCAGCACCGCGGCGACGGTGCCGGTCGAGCGCGGCGCGAACCACGTCGGCACCAGCTTCATCATCGCCGGCCAGCCGCCCGCGCCGGCGAAGCGGTTCAAGCTGTACGCGATCGTCAAGAAGCCGAGCCCCGGCACGATCGCGCCCGCCGCGCCGAACGCCGCCACCGCCGCCAGCGCGATCAGGAATCCCGCGCGCCCGCCGACGCGATCCACCAGCGGCCCGAGCGCGAGCTTGCCGAGCGCGTACGCCAGCGTGCTCACGCTGGCGATGCGGCCGATCTCGCCCTTGGTGGCGTGAAACGCGTCGCGCAGGAGCGGCACCGCGACCGCCAGGTTCTTGCGGCAGAGGTAGATGCCGACGTATCCGGCGATCAGCGCGCCGACGACGGGATAGCTGCGCGCGCGCGGCGGCTCGTCGGCGTCCCCCACGCGCGCAGCATAACAGGTCGCCGGTAATGCCACGCCCGGGCTTGCGACTCGCATTCTGTTTTTTGGCAGTCCTCAGGCGCTATATGGCTGACTTCCGACTCCTTGCCGCTCTGACGAGGAGGGCTTACCCGAAGCCATAGGACTGGTTGTGCTCGTTTGAACTGCGCGCCCTCCGGGCTGGCGAAAAAAAGAATGCGAGTCCGCCCGCGCTACTGGGCAGCGGTGCTTGGTCTACTCGAAGCGGCGCACGTCGATCGCGTGGAACGGGCGCCACTCGGGCGTGACCAGGCCGGCGTCGGTGGCGAGCGCGGCGGCGTCGAACCACGGCGAGAGCTTCGCGTCGCCGAGGTTGTTGAGCACGTGGAACTCCTGCGCCGGCATGTAGCTCTGGCCGAGCAGCACCAGGCGGCGCCCGTCGGGCGCGTCGGCGGCGTCGAGCACCAGCACCGCGTGGCCGGGATAGCCGCCGTGGATCAGCACGTCGCCGGGACGCAGCGGCAAATTGCCGCGCTTCATTTCGGCCGCGAGCGACGCCGTGCCCGCGTCGGCGAACAGCGCGACGAGATATTTGCGAAAGCGCGCGTGATCGCGCCCGCCCGCCCAGGCGAGCTCGCGCGGCTTGCCCGGATCGGGGTGAAACACGATCGGCCGCCCGGCGGCGAACAGGTACTCGGCGCGCAGGCGCATCACCGCGTCGGCGCACTGCTGGAGGTCGCGCGTGCCGACGTCGAGATCGATCACCGCCGCGTGCACGTCCTGGCGCCCCTTGAGCCGGCCGTCGTAGAGGTGCACGGGCGCGCCGGGCGCGAGCAGCGGCAGGCCGCGCAGCCACGCGCCGAACGATCCCTCGGCGAGCGCCACGCGTTTCGCGTCCGGCGGCGGCGCGATCACCTCGGCGAGCGGCGCGCGCGGCGCGTGCTCGAGCCACGGATACGCCGAATCGGCGCGGGCCATCCCACCGAGTAGAAGCAGCGCGATCGCGATTCTGCGCACAGTCATCTTACGGCCGCGGCGCGCCGCGCTTCCTCGCGGGGTGCCGCCACCCGCCGTTTCGCCGCGCAAATGCCCGCGCGCGGGTGGTGGCACCCCGGCTCGCCCGCGCGGCACGCCGGGTTCGCCCTCGGCACGCGGCGCGCTCTACCTCGGCGCGGAGGAGACGACATGGACTTCGAGTATGCCGCGCTCACGCACTGCGGACGCCGCAAGAACAACGAGGACAACCTGTGCGCCGAGCCCGCGCTCGGCCTGTACGCCGTCGCCGACGGCATGGGCGGCTACGAGGGCGGCGAGGTGGCGAGCCAGATCGCGGTCGCCACGCTCGCCGAGTTCCTGCGGCGAAATGCCGCAGACGACGACGTCACGTGGCCGTTCGGCTTCGATCCATCGCTCGGGCTCGACGAGAACCTGGTGAACGTGGCGGTCCGCTTCGCGCACCGCGAGGTGGCCGCGCGGCGCACCGGCGCGCTGGCGCAGATGGGCTCGACGGTGGCGCTGATGGTGGCGCGCGGCGATCACGCGGTGGTGGCGCACGTCGGCGACAGCCGCGTCTACCGCCTGCGCGACGCGCGGCTGGAGCAGCTCACGCGCGATCACTCGGTGTACGCCGAGATGCAGGCGGCGGGCGTGGCCGATCTGCCGCCGCGCGAGCAGTGCTCGTTCGCCAACATGATCACGCGCGCGCTCGGCATGGACGCCGAGCCCAGCGCCGACCTGCGCCGCGAGCCGCTGCGCGCCGGCGACGTGTTCCTGCTCTGCACCGACGGGCTCACCGAAAAGCTGGGCGACGCCGAGCTGGCCGCGCGCCTGGCGCTGCCGACGGCGGCGCTGGCCTGCCGCGCGCTGGTCGACGACGCCTACGCCGCCGGCGGCCGCGACAACATCACCGCGGTGGTGCTGCGCGTGCGCTGAGGCGTTATCATGCGCGCATGCGCCGTTTCGTGCCGCTCGCCGCGTTCGCCGCGCTGGCGCTCGCGCTGTCGGCGCAGGCGGCGCCGCATCACCCGCCGGGAATTCGGCCGCGCGTCGAATGCGCCAAGGATCGCGATTGCGCGACCGATCAAAGGTGTCTGCGCGGCGCCGACGGCAAATCGACCTGCAAGATCGCTTGCAACCTCGACAAGCCGGTTTGTCCCGAAGACCATCGCTGCGTCAAAGACGGCCCGCGCACGGTCTGCAAACCGATCAGCGACCTGGGCGGTTTGTAGACGGTCAGTCGGCTCGATCGAAGCGGCCGTCGAAGTGGCGCGTCGCCTCGGGGCGGCGGTTCTCGTAGATCGCCAGCTGATTGCCGGTCGGATCGCGAAAGCTGGCGCACGGCCCCGACGGGATCTCGAACGGCTCGCCGTCGGGCGTCCAGCCGCGCGCGCGCAGCTCCGCCACCGCCGCGTCGAAATCCGCCACGCGATAGACCAACTGCGGCCCGACGCCGTGCTTGTGATCGGCGAGCAGCACCGGCGGACCCTCCTTGGCGAGATCGACGCGCGCCACCCACGCGTTGAACGCGTGGATCTTCCACCGGAGCACGCCGCCGAGCACATCGACGTAGTAGCGCACCGACGCCTCGAGCTCGCGCGCCGGCACGTACAGGAAATCGAGCGACTCGAACATCGCCGTCACTCCTCGTCGGCGGCGTCGGGGATCAGCCCCTGGCGGCGCAACAGCGAGCGCAGGTGCTTGCGATCGATCCCCGACTGGCGCGCCACCTCGGCCACGTTCCCCTCGCAGCGCTCGACGAGATCGCGCAGGTAGCGGTGCTCGAACGCGTGCAGGAGCGCCTGCTTCGCCTCGGCGTACGGCAGATCGCTGCGCATAGGCAGCGGCTCGTCGCCGGCGAGCGGCGCCACCGACAGCTTGAGCTCGGCGAACGACGCCGCGCCCGGCGTGAGCGCGAGCGCGCGCTCGACCACGTTGCGCAGCTCGCGCACGTTCCCCGGCCACGAGTGCGCGGTCAGCTTGTCGAGGTTCGCGCCCGCGATCGACGGCGGCGCCGCGTCGAGCCCGCGCCGGCGCAACAGCTCGGCGGCGATCGCTGGGATGTCCTCGCGGCGCGCGCGCAAGGGCGGCAAGGTCACGCGCACGACCGACAGGCGATAGTAGAGATCGGGGCGGAACGCGCCCTCGGCCACGCGCGTCGCCAGGTCGAGCCGCGACGCCGCCAGGATGCGCACGTCGAGCGCGCGATCCTGATCCGATCCCACCGGCCGGATGGTGCGCTCCTCGACGGCGCGCAACAGCCGCGCCTGCACCTGAGGCGAGACCGCGCCCAGCTCGTCGAGGAACAGCGTGCCGCGATCGGCGCGCGCGAACGCGCCCTGCCGCCCCTGAGACGCGCCGGTGAACGCGCCGCGCACGTGGCCGAACAGCTCGCTCTCGAGCAGCGACTCCGGCAACGCGCCGCAGTCGACGGCCACGAACGGTCCGCGCCGCCGCGGGCTCGCCTCGTGGATCGCGCGCGCCGCCAGCTCCTTGCCGGTGCCGGTCTCGCCCTCGACGAGCACCGTCACCTCCGACGCGGCGGCCAGCTCGAGCACCGCGAACACCTCGCGCATCGCCAGACTCTCGGCGACGAGATCGCCGAAGCGGCGCGACTGGCTCGGCGCCACCTCGAGCGGCTCGGGCTGCGGCTGGATGCGCACGAACGTGCGGCCGAGCTTGAGCGTCGCGCCCACCGGCACGCGCAGCTCGCGCACCAGCGAGCCCTCGTAGAGCGTGCCGTTGGTCGAGCCGAGATCGCGCACCAGGAAGCGCGCGCCGTCGGGCTCGAGCGAGAGGTGGCGCGCCGACACGCGCTCGTCGGTGAGCTTGAGGCCGCACGCCGCGTCGGTGCCGACGGTGAGCGCGGCGCCGATGGCCGCCGCGCGCCCGACGTCCGGCCCGTCGAGCACCACCAACTGGCAGCGGGCGCCGCGCGGCGCGCCGGCCAGCGCCTCGGAGTGCACCGTGGCGACCGTCGACATTTCCCCGTATCTTAATCGAACCGATGGCCACGAGCTTTCGCGAGCGCATTCGAGCCGCCGCTTGAGCGACGCCGACGCACCGCCGCGCGCGCGCCTCGGCCCCTATCGCCTGATCCGCCGGCTGGGGCGCGGCGGAATGGCCGAGGTGTTCCTGGCGACGGCGTTCGGCGCGAGCGGTTTCGAAAAGAAAGTAGCTATCAAAACGCTACTGCCCGAGCTGCAAGGCAACGGCGAGCTGGAGCGCCTCTTGATCGAAGAGGCCAAGCTCGGCGGTCTGCTCTCGCACCGCAACTTGATCGGCGTGCAGGAGCTGGGCGTCGACGCCGGCGTCTATTGGGTGCGCATGGACTACGTCGACGGCCTGGATCTCAAGACGCGGCTCGAGCGCGGGCTGCCGCCGCCCGAGCTGGCGCTGCTGATCGCCGAGGAGGTGGCGCTGGCGCTGGCGTACGTGCACGCGTTCGCCGGCGATGACGGCCGGCCGCTCGGGCTGGTCCACCGCGACGTGAGCCCATCGAACATCCTGGTGTCGCGCGCGGGCGAGGTGAAGCTGGCCGACTTCGGCGTGGCCAAGGCGACCGGCCTCGCCGACATCACGCGCGCCAACGTGCGCAAAGGCAAGTACGCCTATATGTCGCCCGAGCAGGTGGCGGGCGCGCCGCTCGGGCCGGCGAGCGATCAGTTCGGCCTCGGCGTGACGCTGATGGAGCTGCTCTGCGGCCGCCGGCCGTACGACGGCGAGACGCCGCTCGCGACCATGGAGCGCATCCGCGAGGCGGCGCCGCCCGACGTGAGCGCGCTCGACGTCGACTTGCAGGAGCTGGTGCGCGGCTGCCTGGCGAAAGCTCCCGAGGCGCGCTTCGAAGACCTGGAGTCGCTCGGCCGCGCGATCGCCGCCGCCCGCGCCCGCCGCCCGCCCTCGTCCCTACTCGATCTCGCCCGCTGGCTCCAATCCACAGAGGGTTGAACCGCCATGACGCCGCAGACGCCAAAAAACCAGAACAAAAATTATTTCTGATCTTTTTGGCGTCTGCGGCGGCATGGCGGTTAATCCTCTGTTGGAGGCAATGTAGCGCAATCGGGCGGGCAATCTTATTCTGCGGGGGCGAATGCCCGATTGGACGTATCACCCGTTCTTGAAGCCGCTGCTGTTTCGGCTGGCGCCCGAGACCGGGCGGCGCATCACGCTCAAGCTGCTCGAGCTGCAGTCGCGCACCGCGGTCGGGCGGCGCGTGTTCGAGCTGTTCGGCCACGGCACGCCGCCGGCGGCGCTGCGCGTGCGCGCGTTCGGGATCGATTTTCCGTCGCCGATCGGGATCGCGCCGGGCGTCGATACGCACGCCACCGCGATGTCGGTGATGCAGTATCTCGGGCTCGGCTTCGTCGAGGTCGGGCCCGCCGGCGCGGACGCCGAGCCGCGGCGCGCGTCGACCGATCCGCTGCGCGTCGTCGAGCGCCACGCGCTGGTGGCGAGCGCGCGCTCGAGCGGGCCGAGCGCCGCCGCCATCGCCGCGCGCATCCACGCCGCGCCCGCGCTGACGATCCCCGTCGGCGTCGCGCTGCGCGGGCCGCGCCTCGCCGACGCCGCGCGCGCCGCCGACTCGGCCGCCGCGTTCTTCTCGCTGCCCGCTTCGTGCGCCGAAGATCGCGCGCTCCTGCAATCGATCCGCGCCGCGACCGCCAAACCGCTGCTCGTGCGCCTGTCGCCGGCGTGGGATCGCGAGCGGCTGATCGCGGTGGTCGAGCGCGCGCTCGAGTGCGGCGTGAACGGCGGCGTCGCGCTCGCCGGCGAACCGTCGGCGCTGCTCCCCGACGGCGAGCTCGACGGCCCGTTCCAGCGCGCGCCGTCGCTCGCCGCCATCGAATTCCTCGCCGCGCGTTTCGGCGATCGCTTTCCCTTGATCGGCGCCGGCGGTCTGTTCACGCCCGACGACGCCGCCGACTATCTCAATGCCGGCGCAAAGCTCATCGAGCTGTATGCCGGTTTCATCTACGCCGGCCCCGGATTACCCGGCCGAATCGTTCACAAACTGGAACATCATTCGCCGCCCGAATCGATCGCCGCCCCTGCGCCGATCGCCGATTCCCCGTCGCTGCCGATCGAGCGCGCCCTATTCCGCGAAGGCTGGCCGTTAATCGCGATCACCGGTTTGGTATTGATCGCGTCGGGATTATTCGCGCTGATATTGGCCGCCACCGTCCAGCTATTGCCGTATGACGTTCATTATCTCGGCACGAGCGTCAAAGCGCTCTGCGATCTGCAAGCCTGTCGAATCGTCCACTTCATGGCGCACGATCGCGTCTCCTTCGGCGGCTCGATCATCTCCATCGGCGCGCTCTATGTGTGGCTCGCGATCTCGCCGCTGAGAAACGGACGCGCGTGGGCGTGGTGGACGCTCGTGCTCTCGGGCGCCATCGGCTTCGGCAGCTTCCTGACGTATCTCGGCTATGGCTACCTCGACGTGTGGCACGGCCGCGCCACGCTCGCGCTCCTGCCGATGTTCGCGGTCGGGCTCGGGCAGAGCTGGCGGCGCCTCGCCGGACCGCGCGGCCCGCAGTCGCTGTTCGTCCCCGGGGCGCGCGCGTGGCTGTGGAGCCCCGCCGGCCGCGCCCGCGCGTGCCTCACGTTTGCCGCCTTCGGCATGATCGCCGGCGGGCTCACCATCATGATCGTCGGCATGACGCGCATCTTCGTCCCGCAGGACCTGGCGTACATGCAAACCACCGTCGAGAAACTGCGCCACCTCAATCCGCGGCTGGTACCGCTGATCGCGCACGACCGCGCCGGCTTCGGCGGCGGGCTGTGCTCAGGCGGAGTCACCGTGCTGTGCTCGCTGTGGTGCGGCGCGCAACCCGGCGCGCGCGGGCTGTGGCGCGCGCTGTGCGCCGCGGGCGTGATCGGCTTCGGCACCGCGATCGGCATTCACCCGATCGTCGGCTACAACAGCTTCACGCACCTTTTGCCCGCCTACGCCGGCGCGCTCGCGTTCCTGATCGGGATCGTTTTATTGCGCCGGCCGATCTATTCGGCGCCCGAAATCGGCGCGCGCTTCGACGACGTCTAGCGCCAGGTGACGACGTACTCGCAGCGCGAGAAGCCCTCGTGGACGCAGTGCACCTGCTCGGCGCGCACCACCTTGGCGCGCGTCTCCTCCACCGCCTGCACGCCCCAGCCGACCACGATCTCGCCGCACACGATGCGATCGACGCCGGGATTGTCGAGCGTGATCTTGACGGCGTGATGCCCCTCGTCGACGACGTGCATCGCGCCCGCCGAGAAATACTCCTTCCACAGCGGCGACGCCTGCGACAGCACGGTGAGCGGACTGAGCAGCGGCACCACCAGCGACAGGAAGAACTTGATGTTGCCGCGCGCGATGCGCCGCCCGAGCTGGTGGCCGAGATCGGGCACGCGCGCGCGGTTGCGCCGGTCGAGTGCGCGCAGGAAGTTGTGGAACAGCTCGATCGGGTACCAGCCGGTCGGCAGGATCAGCGTCTCCCACACTTTGGCGTCGGCGGCGGGCAGCTCGGCGATCAGCCCTTCCCAGCCGGACTTCTCGAACGCCTCTTTCGCGTACGCGCGCGTGGTGGCGAGCGCCATGCCGCGGACCTGGAGCGCCATCGTCAAAGCATATCATTCACGCGCGATTGACGACAATCAGCGGGGTGCGACAACATGACGCATTGCAAAACCGATCGAAGACCTTTTAATGAGTCGCATGCAGATGGACATCGTTTACGGCGCGGACGTCAATGCCTGGACGATCACGTTTCGCGAGGTGGAGCTGCGCACCTCGACGGACGTCGCGCTGTGGCAGCGCGCGCTCGACGGGCTCCTGGAGTCGAACCTCCATCGGCAGCGCGCGTATTTATTGCTCGATATGGGCGACTTTGTTTTGAATCGAAAGCTCGCGGACGAATATCAAAAAGCGGCGAAAACGATTAAAAACAAGTACGCGTTTGGAATGGTGCCGTACGGGCGGCGCGACCTCGGCCAGCTGCCCGACCGCCGGACCGCCCTGGCTGCGCTCGAAGCTTTGCGCCAGCTGTAGCGGTCGCGACAGAGGATTAAACGCCAGGACGCCAAGACGCCAATTTCAGAAATTATTAATTTCTGGCTGGCGTCTTGGCGTCTTGGCGTTTTATTTCTCTTCGCGCGGGACGTAGTAGGGGCGGCCGCGGGCGGTCCACTCGGCGCTGAGCTCGAAGAAGTCGGCGCCGAAGGGATCCTGGCCGCGCAGGAGCATCGAGCCGCGGCGGATGGTGAAGTCGTCGGGCGCCAGCTCGCCGGCGCGGCGGAAGTGGCGCTCGGCCGCCTCGGCGCGCCCGGCGCGGTGCAGGTGCACCGCCACCAGCCACTCGACGCGCGCCTGCTGCTCCTCGGTGCTCGGCACCATCTGGCGCGCGCGCACCTCGTCCTCGTCGAGCGGCGCCTGACCGCCCGTGACCCAGCGGCGCAGCGCCTCGTGGTGCGGCGCCGACGGGCGGTTGGTGATGGCGAGGAAGCGATCGTCGGCGAACGCCACGTCGGCGGGGCGCGCCACGCGGCCGGCCTCGTCGAGCCAGATCACCGTCGGCACGTTGACGATGCCGTAGCGCTCGACGAACTCGTGATCGCGATCGAGCAGGATGGGGAACGTCGCCTGCGCGGCCTCGGCCCACGGGCGCGCGGCCGCCGCGTCCTCGTCGAGCGCGACCGCGATCAGCGTGAAGTTGTGCGGCGCGAGCTCGGCGTGCAGTTGCTGCCAGACCGGCAGCTCATAGCGGCAGCCTCACCACGAGGCCCACGCGAGCAGGAGGCGCTTGCGCCCGCCGAAGCCGGCCAGCGACACCGGGCGCCCGTCGAGATCGGGCAGCGTCACGTCGGGCGCCTCGAGCGATCGCATGGCGCGGGCGCGATCGGCCGCCGCGGTGCCGAGCGCGATCACGCCCTCCTCCACGTCGAGCGCGAGCGGCCGGCCGAGCGCGCGCGCCAACTGCTGCGCCTCCACGCGTCCGTTTCGCTCGTCGAGCTTCGCCGGAATGCACACCTCGCCGCGGCACAGACCGTACGGCTGCAAGTGCCAGCCGAGCTCGTCGGGCGCGAGCCAGAACGTTTCGCCGTCGCGCGCGGCCTCGATGCGCCGCTCGCCACCGTCGAGCAGCGTAATCGTCACGGGAGAAGCGAGCAGTATTGGCTGCCGGGGCAGCACAGGTCGTGGCCGCCGAACTGATCGGTGTGCACGCAGACCTCGGCGCCGTGGCTGGGGTAGTAGTAGGCCCAGAAGAAGCACATCTCGTCGTTGGCCGACTCGCCGAACTTGACGGTGTTGGCGCTGGTGTTGTTCCAGTCGCAGGTGAACTTGAAGCCGCCGCCCGACGGAATGGTGAACGGCGGCGTCTGGAACTGCGTGGTCGGCTCGCTCCACTTCCAGTTGGCGATGTTGTAGACGGGATTGCCCGGGTCGTTGGCGTTCATCGCCGTCGAGACGGTGACGTTGGTGCCGAACTGGTGCTCGTGGCCGGTGATGGCGAAGAACTTGGCGTCGGCGTATTTCGCGTCGAGCGGATAGAAGATCGGGCCGAGCGACTTGACCGCGCCCGGCGGCAGCGTGATGTCGGGATCGCCGATGAACAGGAAGTCGCCCTCGTATTGAAACCTGGCCGGGTCGATCGGGAACAGCGTCGACGACGACATCAGCGTCTGGTCGGCGGTGGTGGCGTTGATGTAGTGCATCTCGAGCCGCACCATCTGGTTGTCGTCGAGCGTGTACGCCACGCCGTCGGGCAGCGTCAGCACCTCGTCCTTCTTCTGCGTGATCATGAGCGGCGATCCCTTGGAGGGATCGAGCGTGTCGCGGAACGGCTGGCAATCGAACGGCGTCGTCTGCTCCATGGTGTCGGCGACGCGGTAGACGATCATGTGGTGCGACGAGTTGCCGAGCACGTTGTGGATGGTGCCGACGTGGATCGAGCCCGAGTTGCCGAGCCGCTTGACCACGCACTGCGTGTTCTCCTGGCCGGCGTGGACCGTGATCGGCCCGAACGTCACTTCATAGCCGACCACCCCGCCGTCGCCCGTCACCTGATTGCCGCCGCCTGCGCTACAGCCCGCGAGCGCGAGCAACAGAGCCGGCCGGATGAGCGCTGCGTACTTCCTCATGGGCGACCTCACTTCTGGGTGGCCGGAGGATAGCACGACTACGAGGACTTGAGACGCAGGCGGCGCTCCTCGATGGAGACCAGCACGAGGTGCGTGAGGACGATGAAGACGCCCAGTGTGTAATCGGCGATTGCGCGCATGCGACCACCCCTTCCGGGCTGCGGCTTAGGCACCTCGCAGACGCTGTCAATCGGGAATCGCGATCGCCGCGCTCAAATGCGCCAGATCGCCGAACGGAGCACGAATGCGCAATAGGCGGAGAGCGCCATCATCGCGCCGATCGCGCCGGCGGTGACCACCAGGCTGGCGCGCGACGGCTTGCGCGCGCTCGGCGCCGCGCCGCGAAACAGCGCGAGCACGAGCGGCAGCGCGAGCGCGATTTGCAAAGCCGACGTGACGCCGTACGCCCACAAGAGCGGACCGGGCAAATCCAGCACGCCGCTCGCCGCCGCCAGGATCACCGCCGCGTTGGCCGCGAGGTTGAGCACGAGGCCCCACAGCTTCAAGCGATAGATGCCGGCGATGCCGGCGATCATCGCCGCGCCGAGCCACAGAGGCAGCGTCGCCACGCCCGACGCGTGCCAGCTCTTGTGCTCGGTCACCTGCAGCGCGCCGAACAGGAACAGCGACTGCGCGTCGGCCACCGCCATCACCACGATGCCCATGAGCGAGCCGCGATAGGCGATCGGCGTGAAGCCGCCCGAGCCGGAGTCCTCGAGCCCGCGCCGCCCGACGGCGAGCAGCGCCGCGCCGGTGGCCAGCGCGATCGCGCCGCCGATCTCGCGCTCGGTCGAGCCGCCCGACGTCGCGAGCAGCGTGCCGAGCAGCAAGTTCGACCACCACACTGCGCGCACCAGGAGCTGACTGCCGAGGTGCCGGTGAAACTGCAGCGCGGCGCAGATCGCCAGCAGCGCCGTCGGCAGCCACAGCGCGGCGGGCGCGTGCCCGTCGAAGACTTGGAACGCCGCCGCCGCGCCGATCGACGCGAGCGTGGCCAGAACGCGCCGGGCGATCCACATCCGCGGTCCGAGCATGCTGGGCTCCTCCTATTAATGATACGCCGATCGGGCCGGCACCTCCCCCGAGGCGGCGCGGCGTAGTAGCATGCGCGCATGGGGGAGCTTCGTCGGACGGCGGCGAGTCTCGCGGTGGCGGCGTGGGCGTGGAGCGCGCCCGCGCTCGCCAAGGACAAGACGTGCGTCGTCGAGGGGCGCGCGGTCGAGCCGTTCACCGTCGAGGTCGCGGCCAGGCGCGGGCCGGTGCTCAAGCTGCGCGTCGAGAAGGTGGCGGCGGTGGCGCATCCGCCCGAGGAGCCGGGGCCGGCGCGCGTCGAGATCCACGGCGCGCTCGACTTCGAGGCCAGCGCGCCGTGGGACCAGGTGCCGTATACGCCGAGCCGCTTCGTCGACGCCACCAACGGGATGGTGCGGCTGGCGCCCGGCGTCGAGGGGCTGGCGGTGCGCGCGCGCGGCAAGTGGGCCGAGGCCGACGTCACGCTCGGCGGCGTGCGGCTGCGCGGCGTGATCCTGCCGTGCGACGCGCTGACGCTCGACGCGGTGGCGCGCCCCGAGCTGGAGAGCGCGCCGCGCGACGAGAACGCGTGGAACCCGAGCGGCAAGCTGCTGCGCTTCCGCTCGGGCCCCGGCTCGGGTGCGACGCTCGACGTCGAAGTCGCCGCGCCCGCCGATCTCGAATTGCGCCGCACCGAGAAGTCGGGCGCGTGGGCGCGCGTCTCCAGCCACTGGCTCGACGGCACCACGCTCACCGGCTGGGTCAAGCAGAGCGACCTCACCCGCGCATCGCCGCGCGCGAACGAGCTCGGCGATTTGCCGCCGGCGCCGCAGCCGTGCAAGCGCGAGCCCGAGCTCGGGCCGGGCATGAAGCTGGCGCAGGCGATCGTCGCGGCGGGGACGCTGGTCAAAGCCGATCGGCTGTTCGAGTGGGCGACGGTGCGCGCCGGCGACAAGCTGACGGTGCGCTACCGGCCGCAGGACTCGTGGGTCGAGATCGTCGGCGTCGCGGGCATCACCACGCTCGGCGAATGTCCCGAGCACTCGACGGTGCTCGACGAGGCGTGGGTGCCGCGCGGCGCCGTGCAGCTCCCGTCGGAAGCGCCGCCCGCGAATCCGCCGCCGGCGAATCCGGCGCCAGCGAATCCAAAGTAGCGCGCCCGCGCATCTCACCCGCATGACGACGCGTGCCCTCGATCGGCGCGCGCTCGCGTGCGCGGCGCTGGTCGTCGCGCTCTACGCGGCGTGCGCCGCCATCGCGCGCTCGGCTGCCGCGCGCGCGCAGCCGGGCGCGCTCGGGATGGCGATCACGATCGACCTGACGGTGACCGCGACGTTCCTGGTGTGGCTCGCCGGCGTGCGGCCCGGCGTGATCGCGCGCCGCTGGCTTCCGCGCGTGTTCGCGCTCGGCCTCGTCGCCACGCGCGTGCTGCTCCTGCCCGAGCAGCGCGAGCTCGTCGGCTGGATGCGCGCCGTCTGGGTGCCCGCCGAATTGGCGCTGGTGGTGCTCGCGTGGCGCGCGCGCCGCTTCGCCGGCGGATTCGCCGCCGCGCTCGGCCTCGGGTGGCTCTTCGAGTTGATCGCAAGCGAGCTGACGGTGGTGCGCTACGCGTTCGCCGGCGGCCGCGCGCCGGCGGGCGGCCGCACGTTCACGTATCACCGCCGCGCGCAGTGGCGCGGGCTCGCCGCCGTCTTCGGCTTCCTGATCCTCGTCGAGACCGGCGCGATGCACCTCGTGATCGCGCGCTGGTCGCCGGCCGCCGCGTGGATCGCCACCGCGCTCGGCGTCTACTCGATCGTCTGGCTCGTCGGCGATTGGCGCGCGCTCGCCGCCCACCCGCTCGCGCTCGACGGCACCACGCTGCGCGCCGACATCGGCCTTCGCTGGCGCGTGACGATTCCGCTCGCGCTCGTCGAGGACGTGACGAGTCCGTCGGGCGACGAGCGCGCCGATCCCGACTACCTCAACCTCGGCCCCGATCGCGCGCCGTCGCTGGTCGTGCGCCTGCGCGCGCCGATCGAAGCGCGCGGCCTGTTCGGCCGCAAACGCCTCGCGCGCCGCCTCGGACTGCCCGCCGACGCCCCGTCCGAGCTCGCCGCCGCGCTAGAATCTTCGCGCTCCCCGTCCGTATAACTCGGACACATCGAATCGGAGGGGAACATGAAGCGCACCGTGCTGCTCGCGCTTTCGCTCGCCGTCACCGCCGCGGCCGGGCGCGCCGATACCAGCGCCACCGCGCCGCGCCCGCCCGTGAGCCGCGACGCCGTGCTCGGCGGCCTGCTCTACCTCGTCGGCACCGCCGCCGATCCCGACGAGTCGTCGCCGGTCAAAGCCGAGACCACCGTGTGGCAGAACGGCGAAAAGAACGCGACCATCGGCATCAAGAACTACCAGGGCTCGGTGACGATGCTGCGCGGCGGCTTGAGCTATGGGCTCATCCGCGGCGCCGGCCTCGACGTGGTGCCGCCGCAAAAGCCCGAGTCGGCGTATCGCGTCGCCAACCTGTTCGCGATGAGCGACCCGCCCAACGTCGCGCGCGTCGACGAGGCGTTCAAGGTGCTGACCGGCTCGCCGCTGATCAAGAAGCGCGTCACCAAGAACGATCGCGTGCTCGTGAGCTACGACGCGGCCGGTTTGCAGAGCGCGTTCGATAAGCTCTACGTGCAGCCGAGCGGCAACATCGGCGGCGTGCGCGCGAGCGTGGTGTACGAGACGCTGTTCAAGGCGTTCGTGCGCCGCGAGGCCGAGGCCACCTGCGCGCTGCTCGGCAAGAAAGGCTTCCTGGCGCAGGAGAGCAAGAAGTTCGTCGCCCGCTCGCTCGACGGCAAAGACGAGATCACGACCTATCAATACGAGCTGGCGTCCAAGCTCGGCGGGCCGCTCGCCGAGGAGCCGCGCCTGATCGGCACGCTCCTGCGCCGCCAGGCCGACGGCACGTTGCCGGTGATCATCAAAATGATGCGCACGGTTTTACGCGACTACGATCCCGAGACCTTCAAACGGCTCGACGCGCAGCTCAAAGCGCCGCCGACGTCGTAACGCTCGGCGCCCGCACGTTTGACCATGCTCAGCGCCCGAGCGTGAGCTTGCGATAGCGCTTGAGGTGGCGAATCGCCGCGGTCTCTTCGCCGGCGCGCTCGTACAATCGCGAGATGTTGTAGTGCGCGTCGGCGTTGGTCTCGTCGGCGGCGAGCGTCTGTCGATAGGCGGCGATGGCGTCGGCGGCGCGCCCGAGATCCTCCAGCACCACGCCGAGGTTGAACGCCGCCGTCGCGTCGTCCGGCCGCGCGTCGAGCGCCAGCCGATAGTGCGCCTCCGCCGCTTCCAACTCGCGCGCCTCGTGGAGCAGCCGCCCGAGGTTGACGTGCGCGTCGGCGTGATGCGGATCGAGCTCGGTCGCGCGCCGGTACGCATCGCGCGCCTCCGCCGGCGCGCAAACTTCGAGCTGCGCGCCGAGATCGAACCAATCCTCCGCCGTCTGCTCCGCCTCGTCGTCGCGCGCCGCGCGCGCCTGCCGCTCGACGATGGGCGCCACCTTGCGCGCCAGCGCCGCGACGTCGAAGTCGAACAGCGCCTGCCCGCTCTCCGGATTCCAGCGCACGCTGCCGTCGCGCACCACCACCTTGTTGCCCTCGGCGCCGATCGACACGCCGGTGAGCGGCCGCCCGCTCGGCAGCTGATCGCGCAGCTTCCCCAGCACGCGCTTCACCCGCCGCGGCGCGATGCGCGCGTCCACCAATCCTTTGGCGGTGCGCAACAGCACCACGTCTTGAAAGCTGAAGACCAGCTCGCCGCGCGGGTCGCGCTCAGGCGATAAAAAACCGGCGCGCACATACGAGCGCACCTGCGCCGCGGTCAATCCGATGAGCGTCGCCACTTCGCGCGCGGAGTAGCCCTTCATGGCGCAAAACCGATATCACTCTTTGGAGGCTTTAGTCTTCTTTTCAGCCTTGTCGGCCCGCGCCGCGCGCTTGGGCGCTTTGCGCTCCTCGACGGGCGCCGCCGCCGCCGGCTCCGCCGCTTTGGCCGCCTGTGCCTGCGCCTTGGCCTCGCCCTTCTTCGCCAGGCTCGCCTTGAGCGCCTCCATCAAGTCGATGATCTGCGCCTTCGGCTCCTCGGTCGCCGACACCGAGATCTCCTGCCCCTCGACCTTGCGCTGAATCTGCGCCTGCACGCGCTTGCGCACTTCGTCTTCATACGCCTGCGGATTGAACGTCTCGTGCGCGATCTGATCGATGAGCTGCATCGCCAGCTTCAGCTCCTGCTCGCGCACCTCGCCGTCGGCGAGCGGCACGTCTTTGGACGAGCGCACCTCGTCCGCATAATGGAGCTGCTGCATCACGATGCGCCCATCCTCCGTCGGCCGCAGCATGACCAGATACTGTTTCCCGCGCGCCGCGTAACGCGCCAATCCCACGCGCCCGCTCTCGCTCATCGCACGCGCCAGCAGGCGATACGCCTTCTCGCCGCCCTTCTCCGCGCCGAGGAAATAGGGCTTATCGAAATAGAGCGAATCGATTCGCGCCGCCGGTACGAACTCGGCGATCTCGATCGCCTCCGACGACTTCTCCTCCAGCTCTTTCAATTCTTCCGGCGAAAACGTCACGTATTGATCTTTGGCGAACTCATAACCTTTGATCATCTGATCGCGTGGAACGATCTGATTGTCCTTCTGACAGATGTACTGCTGCTTGAGCCGCGAGCCGCAGTCCTTATGAAGGAGGTTGAAAGAGATCGACGCGGACGATTCCGTCGCTGAATAGAGCTTCACGGGAATCGAAACCAGGCCGAATGAAATCGTCCCCGAGGCTATCGCGCGCATTGCCATGAGCGATATTCTAACAAACAAATATGGGGTCGTCTAATTCCTCACATGTAGGCAGAAAGCTCGAGCGTTATCGCGCCAAGCGCTCCGCCGGTAAAACGCCCGAGCCGTTCGGCTCCGAAGCGCGCGCGCGCCCGCGGCAGTTCTGCGTTCAAAAGCACGCCGCCACTCGCCTGCACTGGGATTTCCGGCTCGAGCTCGGCGGCGTCCTGCTCTCGTGGGCGGTGCCCAAAGGCCCGTCGGCGGATCCCAATGAAAAGCGATTGGCGGTTCACGTCGAGGATCATCCCGTCGAGTACGCCGACTTCGAAGGCGTGATCCCCGAGGACAACTACGGCGCCGGACAGGTGATCGTCTGGGACAAAGGTTTATGGACCGCGCTCGAAGATCCCGAGGAGGGATTGAAGAAGGGAAAGCTCTTATTCGAGCTCAAAGGCTACAAGCTGCGCGGCGTCTGGACGCTGGTGCGCACCAAGACCAAAGGCCGCGGCGACGCGGTCTCCAAAGACTGGCTGCTCATCAAGCACCGCGATCAATATTCGTCGCCGACGACGGTTTATTCGGATGAATCGGTGTTATCGGGTTTGACGCTCGAAGAGGTCGGCCAGGGCCGCGCGCGCGCCGATTCGATTCACGCGCAATTGACGAAGCTCGGCGCGCCGAAACGAAACGTCAAGCTGGCCGATATCCAGCCCATGCTGGCCGAGGCGCGCGACGAGGCGTTCTCCCGCCCCGGCTGGATCTTCGAATTGAAATACGACGGGTTTCGTTTATTCGGCGCGCGCGAAGACGGCCGCGCGCGCCTGCAATATCGCCGCGGCCTCGACTCCACCGCCACCTTCCCCGATCTCACGCGCGCGCTCCAGTCATTGCCGTGCGAGAGCGTGATCCTCGACGGAGAAGTGGTGGTGCCGGACGATCAATCGCGCCCGAGCTTCCACCGCTTGCAGCAGCGCACGCAGCTCACGCGCGCCCTCGACATCGAGCGCGCCGCCGTCGAATATCCCGCGCAATATTACATCTTCGATCTATTGGCCTTCGAAGGTTTCGATTTGCGCGGTTTGCCGCTGATTACCCGCAAAGAGTTATTGAAGGCGTTATTGCCGCGCGTCGGCCCGCTCCGTTATGCCGACCATTTAGAGGAGCGCGGGCGCGAGATGCTCGAAGAGGTGGCGCGGCTCGGCCTGGAAGGGATCGTCGGCAAGAAAGCCGATTCGACGTATCGCGGCGGGCGCTCGGCCGAATGGCTCAAGTTTCGATTGCAGAAGAGCGGCGATTTCGTGGTCGTCGGCTATAGCCCGCCCAACCGCGGCCGCGTCGGCGCCGGCGCGCTGCACGTCGCCGCGTGGCGCGACGACGAGTTGGTGTTCGTCACCTCCGTCGGCAACGGCTTCGCCGACGCGCAGCTCCTCGAAGCGGTAAAGCTCGCCGACGCGAACCGCCGCGATACGCCCGCGTTCGCCGGCCCACTCCCGGAAGGCCGCGGCCACGTCTGGTGCGAGCCCAAACAGGTCCTCGAGGTCCGCTATAAACAGTGGACCATAGACAATCGTTTGCGCGAGCCGGTGTTCCTCCAGTTCCGCCCCGACAAATCGCCCGCCGATTGCGATCACGTTCCGCCAGCGCACGACGAGCCGTCCGCGCCTTCCATGCCGATCGCCGCCGAAGCGCCGCCCGCGCCGCCGCCCGTCGAGAAGACCATCCACTTCATCAACCTCGACAAAGTCTTCTGGCCCGAAGAGGGCTATACCAAAGGCGACCTCATCGAGTTCTATCGCGCCGCCTCGCCGTGGCTCCTGCACTATCTGCGCGACCGCCCGGTAGTGCTCACGCGCTATCCCGACGGCATTGACGGCAAATCGTTCTTTCAAAAGGACGCGCCCGGCTTCGTGCCGCCGTGGATCCGCACCGAGCGCATGTGGAGCGAGCAGGCGCAGCGCGAGATCGACTACTTCGTCTGTGACGACGCCGAATCGCTCTTGTATCTAATCAACCTCGGCACGATTCCCTTGCACGTCTGGGGCAGCCGCGTGCGCTCGCTCGAGACGCCCGATTGGTGCGTGCTCGATCTCGATCCCAAAGGCGCCCCGTTCTCCGACGTAATCAAGCTGGCGCTCGCCGTCGGCGAATTGTGCGACGAGATCGAGCTCCCGTCGTACGTCAAGACCTCGGGCTCGACCGGATTGCACGTACTGGTGCCGCTCGGCCGCCAGTGCACGTTCGAGCAGGGCCGCTCGATCGGCGAGCTGATCTCGCGCGTGATCGTCCAGCGCGTCCCCGAGATCGCCACCATGACGCGCGTAATCGACAAACGCGGCGGCAAGGTCTATCTCGACTATCTGCAAAACGGCCACGGCCGCCTGCTCGCCGCCCCGCTCTCCGCGCGCCCGGTCCCCGGCGCATTGGTCTCGACGCCTTTGAAATGGAGCGAAGTGAATCAAAAGCTCGACGCTACCAAGTTCAACATCAAGACCGTTCCGCCGCGCCTCAAGCGCATGAAAAAGGATCCGTTCGCGCCCGTCGTCGACGAGGAGCCGGACCTGGCGGGCGCGCTGGCGCGTTTGGCCGAGCGGATGAAATAGCGACTATTGCAAGGTCTCGCGCAGCCAGCGGACGATCTGGTCTTGAATCGCGGTATGGATGTGCGGGCCGCCGCCGTCGCGTTTGGCCACTTTGAAGGAGTGATCGCCGCCGGCGATCGGCACGATCAAGGGCGCGGGCTCGAGCGGCGCGAGGATCGGCGTGAGCTCCGCCGGCGATCCGAAGGGATCGCGATCGCCCTGAACGAACAGCATGGGCAATCGAATGTTCGGCAGGTGCGCAATGCGCAGCTTGTCGGGCTGATCGGGCGGATGCAGCGGATAGCCGAGAAACACCAGCGCGCGCAGCCCGTCGACGCCGGCGGCGGCGACCTGCGAGGCGATGCGGCCGCCCATCGATTTGCCGCCAATCACGAGCGCGTGGTCTTTGAAGAGCGGGCGCGCGGTCTCGATGGCGGCGCGCCAGCAGGCTTCCAGCTTGGGCGGGCGATCGGGCGCGCCGCGCTTCTGCTCACTATAGACAAAGTTGAACGTCATCACGTCGAGCCCGCGCGCGGCCAGCGCCTCGGAGTACTCGACCAGGAAGGCGCTCGACTGATCGGCGCCGGCGCCGTGGCCGAGCACCAGCGTCACGCGCGCGCGCGGCCCGGCGGCGCGATAGAGGCGCCCGCTCACGCGCTCGTCACCGACGGTGATTTGCAGCGGTTCGCTCACACCGCGCTCGCGCCGACGAGCGCGCGCAGCTTCGCCGCCAGCTTGGGGCCGACGCCCGCGTCCTCGTGCTTGAAGTAGACGAACGCGCGCTCCCACGGCTGCGCGCGCAGCTTGTCGGCCCAGGCGGTGATATCCGCGTCGACGTAATCTTCGCGGCGCAATCGCAGATAACCCCAATCGGCGGTCGCCACCAGCGGCGCGGTCACCTTCTCGCTCTCCGACATCACCAGCGCCGCGCCGCGCGCGCGCAAAGCTTCATAGACGTCGTCGGCGAACCACGACGGATGGCGAAACTCGAACGCCGCCGCGCAGCCCGCCGGCAGCGTGGGTAGAAACTCGGTCAAACGCGGTAAGTCTTTTTTCATGAACGGCGGCAATTGAAACAGGAACGGCCCGAGCTTTGTACCCAATGCTTCCGTAGCGGCCATCAAACGCGTCAGTGACTCGCCGGCGTCTTTGAGCCGCTGTTGGTGGGTAATCCGCTGCGGCGCTTTGACGCCGAAGACGAAGTGCTCCGGCACCTGCGCCGCCCAATCGCCCAGCACCTTGGGCGTCGGCATTTTATAGAACGTATTATTGGCCTCCACCGTCGGGAAGCGCGCCGCGTAATAGGACAGCATCTTGGCGGCCGACAAATCCTCCGGATAGAAGCTGCCCTTCCACTCTTTGTACGAATAGCCGCTGGTCCCGATATAGACGCGCATGTCGCCTCACTGACAGCGTTTGAACGCAAAGCCTTCGACCGTCGGCCCGCCGGTCGCGACGCACGTCGAGCCGCTCGGACAGACGCCATCGAACGTGCAGTCGCGCGTGCACAGACTGGTCGAGCGGTTGCAATAGCCGAACGCGCAGTCGGAGTCGGCGGTGCAGTGCGCGCCCACCTCGCCCGGGCCGAGCGACGGCAGGCACAGGCCGATGCGATTGGAGCCGATCGATCCCACTGCGGTGCACGCATAGCTGAACGCGCAGCCGCCTTGATAGCGGCACGAATCGACGCATGCGTCGCCCGCCGAGCCGGCCGTGGCGGTGCCGGAGCCGCAATTCACCGACGGCGCGGCGGGCACGGTGAACTGGCCGAAGTTGATGTGCTGAGCATCGTTACAGAGGTTCACGACGGTGCTTTGCGCATTGCATGCATATTGTGCGGGGGTCGCGCCTTGACCGAGTGGACCATAGACGTCGGCGGGGCGGCGGCAGATTCCACCGGCGTCGCAGGTCCAAGGCGCGAGGCCGGCGGCGCGCTGCGGGCAGTCGGCGGCGGTGGTGCACACGCTGGTGCAGCCGCCGACCAGCAGCGCCGCCGAGGTGTCGCACGCCGCCGGCGCGATGCACGCCGCCGCGCTCGCCGCGGTGCACGCGGCCTCGAGCTTCACGCACACGTTTTGCGACGCCACGGTCATGCAGCCCCAACCGTTTGGACAGTCGGCGCCGCCCGAGCACGGCGCGGTACAGTACTGTTGATTGGTGAGACACGCATAGTTGCAGTCATTGGCCATGGTGCAGGTGCGGCCCGTGTCCTCGCCGATACACGTTTGAGTACTGAGCGCATCGGTCAGGCAGCGCTCGCCGGACAGACAGTTGGCGGTTGAGGTACAGAGCCGCGTGCAGCGCGAGGCGCCGCTCTTGTACATCGCGCGACAGACCAGCGGCGAGGCGCAATCTCCGTCGGTGGCGCAAAGATCGAGCTCTTGTTCGAGCGCGGGATTGGCGTCCAATCCGCTCGATAGATCGGCGCCGGAGAAATCGGCGCCGGCGAGATCGTCGGTCACGCCGCCGTCGCCGTTACCCGCTTCGCACTTGCCGATCGCGTCACAGAAGAAGCCGGTGGGACAGTCGATATTGGAGACGATACAGTCGCGTTTGCACTGCGTGCTCTCACAGTAGTAACCGTGTGGACAGTCGCTATTGAGATCGCAGACGCCCGGTTTGGCGGCGCAACCGGCCATTAGCGCGAGCGCGCAGAGCGACGGCCTCATGAGAGCGCGTCCGTGAACGCGCGCGTCGCGTCCGCGCCGTACGTGCACAGCGTCACCGACTCGGGGAGCGCGCTCGCAGCGAGGAACGCGCGCACGGCGGCGATCGCGACCTCGGCGGCGCGCGCGAGCGGATAACCATAGACGCCGGTGCTGATCGCGGGGAACGCGATGGTGCGCAGGGCGGCGTCGCGCGCCAATTCGAGGCTGCGCGTGTAGCAGCGCGCGAGCAGCGCTGGCTCGCCGTGCGCGCCGCCGCGCCACACCGGACCGACGGCGTGAATCACGTGGCGCGCGCGCAGGCGGAAGCCGGGCGTCATCTTGGCGTCGCCGGTCTCGCAGCCGCCGAGCGCGCGGCACGCCTCGAGCAATTCGCGCCCGGCCGCGCGATGGATCGCGCCGTCCACGCCGCCGCCGCCGAGCAGCGACGAGTTGGCGGCGTTGACGATGGCGTCGACGTCCAGCGTCGTCAGGTCGCCCTGCCAGATCTTGATGCGCTCCATCGCTGCGTGCATTCTACGCCGAATGAAAGCGGTGCTGTATGGCTCGATCGCCGTCGCGGTCCTGGCGATCGGCTGGCTGCTCGCGCGGCGGCCGCCGCTCCGCTTCGCGCGCGTCGCGCGTTCGCTGCTCTATGCGATCGTTTTTCTGTTCGCGACGCTTTGCTTGCAGCCGTTTCAAGGCGACGTCGCGGCGGCGTGGGGCGTGGCCGCGGGCGCGCTGTTCTTTGCGCTCGTGGCGGCGACCGGCACGCGCGAGGCGGGCAAGCTCGACGTGGCGCTCACCAACCTGTGCTTGATCCTCGCCGGCGCCGAGGGCGTGTTGCACGTGGTGGCGAAGCTGAAGCCGTCGCCGCTGTTCGCGCAGCTCGGCTCGGACGCGGGGCTGCGCGTCGAGAGCTTGCGCCAACCGAATAAACCGCGCGCCGGCGGAATCCCGTACAACAGCTGGGGCGAATACGACGTCGAGCCCGTGCGCAAACGGCCGGGCGAGTGCCTGGCGGTCACCATCGGCGACTCGTTCTCCGTCGGCGTGGTGCCGCACGCGTATCACTTCACCACCGTCGCCGAGCGCGTGCTCGGAGGCGGCTGCGCGGTTTACAACATGGGCGTCGTGCAGATCGGGCCGCGCGAATATCAATACCTCTTAAAGAAAGAAGCGCTGGCGCTCGACCCGGACGTAATCGTGATCGATCTATTCGTCGGCAATGATCTCGTCGACGATTACGGGTGCAATCCGTCGCCGTTTCGCAAGTGGATGGATCGCGAGAACCTGCTCGTCTACACCGTGCCGCGGCGCCTGTTCGCGTGGGGCGCGGAGCGGCGGCGGCTCGCGCCCGGGCAGAAGGTCGGCGTGCCGCAGCTCGACGACTCGGCCGCGGCGGTCGAGTTTCCGTGGCTGAACGATCCGAGCAAAGAGCACGAGAGCTCGTCGGCCGAGGAGTATCTGCGCATCGAGTCGCGGCGCGCGCGCGAGATCTGCGGGCCGGACGCGAGCCGCTACGAGCCCGACTTTTTCACCGCGCTCGACGAGCTGGTCAAAGCGGCGGGCGGCGCGAAGCTGGCGTTCATGCTGATCCCCGACGAATTTCAGGTCGAGGACGAGCTGTGGGGGCAGGTGACGCGCGACAATCCGGGGCTGGCGCTCGACCGCGATCGCGCGCAGCGCATCGTCGGCGATTGGCTCAAAGCGCGCGGATTGCCGTATCTCGATCTATTGCCGGTATTACGCGCCGCGCCGCCGTGGACCGACGGGAAGAAGCACTTCTATCATCTGCGCGATACGCACTTCAATGCGCGCGGAAATGAAATCGCCGGGAAAGCATTGGGCGAGTTTTTGAAACCATTTTTAAAGCATTGACGGCTATTTCTTTGGATAGCGCGTGAGCGGCGGAATCGTGCGGCCGGCGGCGCTGGAGTCGATCAGGATCTGCAATCGCCTGGCGCGCGTCTCGGGGCGCTTGGCGCTCGTCGCCCAGAAGACCGACGTGCGGCGATACCACGGCGCCTGCGCCTGAAACCAGGCCCACGCCTTCTTCTCGGCGCGGAAGCGTTTCTCCTCGGCCGCGTCGAGCGTGGCTTCAGTTCGCTGTTCGAACGAATAGACGCCGGTGCGCGAGCGCGCCTCGAAGGCTTTGAGCCCCGCGGGGCGCATGCGCTTCGAACGGATCAATTCGCCGACGCGTTTGACGTTGATGTTGCTCCAGATGCTGGTGACTTTGCGCGGCGTGAAACGAATCATGTACGCGCCGTCGTCGATGCTCTTGCGCAGGCCGTCGATCCAGCCGAAGCACAGCGCCTCGTCGACCGACTCGGGCCAGGTGATGCTCGGCTTGCCGCTCGAGCGTTTGTGAAAGCCGACCCACTGCTCGGACAATTTGCCGTGATGCTTTTCCAGCCATTCGCGGAAGTCGGCGGGCGTGGCGAAGAAGATCGGCTTGGCGGCTTTGGACGGCGTCATCGCGCGCGCCGCCGGAAGACGCCGAGGCCGATCACCAGCGTGCCGAGGAGGCCGACGGCGACCAGCACGATCGGCATGCTGACGAGCGGGCGGCGCGCGCCGGTCGGCGTCGCCGGCAGGTGATCGAACGGCACCGGCGGCTCGACGTGATCGTGCGCCGGCGCGGGCTCGTGCAGCGCCACGCGTTCGAGCGTCTGCCCGTCGGCGGCGATGGCGTCGAGCACCACCTCGGCGCCGCGCACGCGCACGCGCAGATAATGATAGGCGCCGCGAAACATCACCAGCGCGTGGCGATCGTACTCGGGGCACGACACCGACTCTTTGTGCAGCGGCGCCCCGCCGCCGCCGGTGACGAAGTAGCGCACGCCGTTTCGCTCGAGGTGTTGATACGAGTGATCGTGGCCGGTGAACACCGCGCGCACGCCGCGCCGCTCGAGCTCGGGCACCCACAGCCCCTGCTCCGCCGCCGAGCCGCAGATGTCGCCGTTCGAGAACGGCGGCTGGTGGAAGAAGACGAACGTGTGGGCGATCGCGCGATCGGCAGCCGCGGCGTCGAGCGTGCGGGTGAGCCACTGCGCCTGCGCCTGGGAGTGGCTCTGGTTGCCGTCGAGCGCGACGAACAGCGCGTTGGCGTAGCGGAACGAATAGTAGCGCTCGTTGTCGGGCTCGCCGGGCGCGAGATCGGGCGGCGCGAAGAAGCGGTGATAGTGCGTGAGGCCGGGATCGTTGAGCAGCTCGTGGTTGCCGATCGCGGCGTACATCGGCACCGACGAGACCAGCGGCGCTTCGATGGCGAAGAAGCGGCGCCAGAGCGCGTCGGAGGCGGCGTCGCCGGTCATGTCGCCGGTCTGGAGCGCGAGGTCGGCGCGCTCGCCGGACATCGCGGCGATCACCTGCGCGTGCTCGTAGTCGCGATCGCGGTTGTCGCCGTAGACCAGGAACGTGAAGGTGTCGCCGGCGATCGCGGTCGCGAATTCGGCGTCGTGGCTGGCGGCGCCGCCCGACTCGACGTGGTAGCGGTAGCGGCCGGGCGGAAGGCCGGTGGCGCGCACCTCGTGATGCGTGCCGCTCGGCGACGGGAAGCGGCGCTCGCCCGACGGCGTCGCGACGACCAGCGCGCCCTCGGCCGGCGCGTCGGTCTCCCAGATCACGGTGACGCCGTCCGAGCGCACGTTCTGCAAATACGGGCCGAGCTCGAGGCGCGCGGCGGAGGCGCGGGCGGCGAGCAGCGACAGCGCCAGGCACAACGCGCGGGGCATGCAGCAATACGATAGCCGAAAGCGGCCGGTCCGCGATAGGCTGCGCCGCCAGAGGGAGAACATGAAACGCAGCTCGTCGGTGCTCGAACTTTTGCGCGTGCGCGAGCTCTCGCGCGTGCTCGCGCTCGTGTCGCCGCTCGCGATCGCGCTCGGCGTCGGTTGCGCCGGCGCGCAGAAGCCGGCGGCGAACTCACCCGCGGGCGGTGTCGCGGCCTCGCCCGCGCCGATGGCCGAGCGCGGATCCTCGACGGCGGCGGCGAGAGCGCCGGCGCGCGCGGCCGAGGAGTCGCCGCTGCGCTACGTCCCGGCCAACGCGGTGGCGGCGGCGTTCGTGCGCCGCGACGCGCTCGAGTTCTTCACGCAATACTTCGCGCACAATCCGGAGCTGCAAAAGGAGCTGTCCGAATATCTCGAGCGATCGCTCGGCCTCGATCTCACGCGCCTCGAAGGGCTGGTGGCGTTCTCGATCTCCGACGGGCAGCGGCCGAGCGGCGCGGTGCTCCTGCGCCTGCCGGGCGCCGGCGATCGCCCGCTCAAGCTGCCGGAGGAGACGACCGAGAGCGGCGTGACGATTCATCGGCTGGCGCCCGACGTGCTGGTGGCGCGCGTGCCGGGCGGGGCGATCGTCGGCAGCGAGCCCGAGGTGCGCGCCGAGATCGCGCTCGCGCAGCACCGCGCTCAGGCGATCGCCGCCGACGCGCCGCTGGTCGCGCCGCTCGAGCGCGACGCCGCCGAGATCGACGTGGCGATCGCCGTCGGGCCGCGCGCGCTCGCGCCGCTGGCCACGTTCGGCGTCGAGCACGCGCTCTTGGTCTATCGGCGCACCGGGCTGGTCTCGCTGGTGGTGAGCGGCGATCCGGCGAAGCTGGCGGCGGCGCACGGCGTGATGATGGCCGGCGTGCGCACCGGGCTGGCCGAGCTGGAGACGCAGAAGCAGCGCGCGCTCGCCGGCAGCGATCCGCTCGCGGGCGCGGCGGCGATCCTGTCGTCGTACGGCGCGCGCAAGCTGTGGCAGGAGATCGAGCCGCGCCTCGCCGGCAACCAGCTGGTGACGCAGTACCAGCTCCCGCACGCGGAGATGATCGGGCTGGCGGTGCCGATGATCGGCGTGCTCGCGGCGGTGGCGATCCCGGCGTTCATGAAGTACGTGCGGCGCTCGAAGACCGTCGAGGCGACGATGAACGTGCGCAAGCTGTTCGACTCCGCGATCACGTATCGCGAGGAGCACGCGCGCGCGGGCAAGAAGTTCGCGTGGCCGGCGTCGACCGACTGGACGCCGGCGCGCGGCTGCTGCGGACAGCCGGGCGACAAGTGCGCGCCCGACGCCAAGGCGTGGAGCGCGCCGACGTGGAAGGCGCTCAACTTCTCCGTCGACGATCCGCACTACTATCAATATCGCTTCGTCACGCAGGGCAAAGGCGCCGAGGCCACGTTCACCGTCGAGGCGCGCGGCGATCTCGACTGCGACGGCATCTTCTCGAAGTTTCGGCGCAGCGGCGCCATCACGCCCGACGGCAGCGTGACCGGCGGGCGCGGGCTCGAGACCGAGAACGACCTCGAGTAGCGCGCGCTCGACCAGCGCGCGGCGACTATCTGCGCAGCTCGATCGCCGGCCAGCTCGACGAGGGCGTGCGCTCCTTGCAGATGGCGATGAGCGTTTCCGCACGCGCCAGCGCCGGCTCGTGCTCGGGATCGACGCAATCGGCGCGCATCAGGCGCGCAATCTCTTCACAGCAGGAGACGAACGCGTCCTGCAGCCACGACGGCACCGCGCCCAGGCGAGCAGCCTCGTCGAGCGAATCGCGTGCCGCTACCAGCCGCGGATCACGTTGAATGGAGACCTCCAACATGCGCTTGTAGGCACGCGTGAAGCCGGCGCAAGCGCCGCGGCCTCGCCTTCGAGGCGGATTGTTGGTCTAATCGCCGCTCGTCGGTGAGAGCGCGATGGCTTCGAAGATTTTTGAACGTGTTCAAAATCTCGTGCGGCGCATCCCGCGCGGCAAGGTGGCTACCTACGGGCAGCTCTCGCAGCTCATCGGCGGGCGGCTGTCGCCGGTCGGCATCGGCTGGGCGCTGCACGCCGCGCCGCCCGGCCGCTGCCCGTGGCACCGCGTGGTGAATTCGCGCGGCACGCTGTCGACCGAGGGCGAGGAGCCCGGCCTGCAGCGCGCGATGCTCGAGGCCGAGGGCGTGCGCTTCGACGAGCGCGGCGCGATCGATCTCGAGCGCTGGCAGTGGCGCCCGCGCCGCCGGAAGGAGCGGATCGGCCGCCCGTAATATGGTATCCGCGTGGGCGTGAAGGTCATCGCTTCGGGCCGCTCGCTGGCGGTGGAGCTGCGGATCGCCGGCGTGCCGGTGCGCGTGGGCGCGTCGTTCTGCCTCACGGCCACGCTGCTCACCGCCGAGCGCGGGCCCGAGCTGCCGGGGCTGGCGTGGGCGGCGATCCTGCTCGCGGTGGTGCTGGCGCAGGAGTGCGGGCACGCGCTCGCGCTGGCGCGGCTCGGTTATGCGCCGCGCATCTGGCTGCACTACCTCGGCGGCGAGACGTTCGTGGCGGTGACGAAGCCGGTCGGGCTCGCGCGGCTCGTCGGCGCGTACCTGGCCGGGCCGCTCGCCGGATTCGCGCTCGCGGGCGCCGCCGATTTCGCGCACCGCTTTCATCCGAGCGCCTGGCTGCACGCGCTCGGCTGGACGAGCGCGGCGTGGGCGGCGTGCAACCTCTTGCCGATCGCGCCGCTCAGCGGCGGCAAAATTCTATTGGCGCTATTGACGAAGCCGCTCGGGGCGCGCGCCAAGCCGGCGGCGCACCTGCTCTCGCTCGCGTGCATCGCCGTGCTGGCGGTGATCGCGGGCGCGTGGTGGCCGAGCTTCACCGCGTTCGTGCTGCTGCTGTTCGCCGCGATCTCGAACGTGGCGGTGCTGCGCGACGGGAGGCTGGCGAAGAAGGACGCGGCGCTCGCCGGCCGGCTGCGCGAAGGCTACGCGGCGCTGAACGCGGCGCCGATCGATTCGGCGCGCGCGCACACGATCGCCACCGAGCTCGACTCGGCGGCGCACTCGCCGACCATGCGCGCGTACGCGCGGGAGCTGCGCGCGTGGGCCTACCTCATCGAGCGCAAGCCGCAGGCCGCCGAGAACGTGCTGTTCACCTTGCTGGCGGGGACGATCGATCCGTTTCTCGAGGGAAACGTCTACCTCGCGCTCGAAGACTACGGCCGCGCCATCCCGCTGCTCGCCGACGCGGTCGAGCGCAAGCCGGAGGACCGGATCGGCGCCACGCTGGCGCGCGCGCTGCTTCACGAGCGGCGGCTCGACGAGGCGGAGGCGCTCGGCGAGCGCGAGTGGGCGGGGCCGCGCATCTTCGATCAATTGATGGCGGCGCACTTCTTCGCCGCGCGCTACGACGCGGCGCTGCGCGACGGCGAGCGCTGGTGGGCCAGAGAGCAGCACCCGCGCTGCGCGTTCAACCTGGCGTGCACCCTGGCGCGGCTCGGGCGGCTCGACGAAGGCGGCGCGTGGATCAACCGCGCGGTCGACGCCGGCTGGCGCGATCTGAAAATGCTCGACGAGGATCCCGATCTCGAGCCGCTGCGCAAGTCGCACGCGTTCCACCAGGCGCGCGCGCGGCTGACCTCGCTCGGCCGCGCCACCACCGGCTGACGCGCACAGGCTAAGCTGCGCGCATGGAGCCCGCCAATCCGCGTCCCGACGCCACCACGCAGTCCGAGTGGGGCAAGCGCACGCCCGATCACGAAGAGCGCCGGCTGCTCGAGGGCGCGCGCAATCCCGGCTCCGAGCTGCTGCGCGCGACGCGCATCTTCGCCGAGCTGATCCGCGGCTTCCACCGGCTGCACGGCGTCGGCCCGTGCGTGACGGTGTTCGGCTCGGCGCGCTTCGCCGTCGATCATCCCTACTACGAGCTGGGGCGCGCGGTCGGCGGCGCACTCGCGCGCGCCGGCTTCACCGTGATGACCGGCGGCGGGCCCGGGATCATGGAGGCGGCCAACCGCGGCGCGCGCGAGGCCGGCGGGCGATCGGTCGGCTGCAACATCACGCTCCCCGTCGAGCAGAAGCCGAATCCGTACCTCGACACGTTCGTCGAGTTCCGCCACTTCTTCGTGCGCAAGGTGATGCTGGTGAAGTATTCGTACGGCTTCGTGGCGATGCCGGGCGGGTTCGGCACGCTCGACGAGATCTTCGAGACGCTGACGTTGATCCAGACCGGCAAGATCCAGCGCTTCCCGATGATCCTCGTCGGGCGCGCGTTCTGGCGCCCGCTGGTCGAGTTCCTGATGGAGACGCTGGTCGAGGCCAAGACCATCGATCCCGGCGACGCGTCGTGGCTGCACGTGACCGACTCGCCCGACGACGTCTGCGCCATCGTGCGCCGCCACGCGAGCGAGTTCGGCCTGCACGAGCGGTAATCGCGTACTATCGCGCCATGACCATGGACGGAAACGACGCGGCCCGCCTGGCGCGCATCGCGGAGCAGGCGATGCGCGAGCGCGGCTTTCTCGCACACCCGACGCCCGAGGCGATCGCGGAGGCCGCGGGCGCGCGCGAGCCCGACGGCCAGCTCGACGGCGTGCGCGATCTGCGCGCGCTGCCGTGGACCTCGATCGACAACCCCGAGTCGCAGGACCTCGATCAGATCGAGGCGGCCGAAGCGGCGGACGGCGGCACGCGGCTGTACGTCGGGATCGCCGACGTCGATCACTTCGTGCGCGCCGGCTCGGCGATCGATCGCGCGGCGGGCACCAACACCACCAGCGTGTACACCGGCGTGCGCACGTTTCCCATGCTGCCGGAGCGGCTGTCGTTCGATCTGTCGTCGCTGCTCCAGGCGCGGCGGCGGCCGGCGCTGGTGATCGAGACGCTGATCGCCGCCGACGGATCGATCGTCGCCAAGGAGAGCAAGATGTATCCGGCGCTGGTGGAGAACCGCGCCAAGCTCGACTACCCGTCGGTGTCGGCGTGGCTCGACGGGCACGCGCCGGCGCCCGCGCCGCTCGCGAACGAGCCGGCGCTGCGCGCGCAGGTGGAGCTGCACGATCGCGTGTCGCGCGTGCTCGGCGAGGCGCGGCGGCGCGACGGCGCGCTCGATCTCGACACCGGCGAGGTGCGCCCGACCGTCGACGAGCGCGGGCGCGTCACCGGGCTCCAGGCGCACCACCAGGATCGCGCCGGCCGGATCATCGAGGAGCTGATGATCGCGTCGAACCGCGCAGTGGCGCACGCGCTCGACGGCGCGGGGCTGCCGTCGATCCGCCGCGTGGTGAAGGAGCCCGAGCGCTGGGCGCGCATCGTCGCCTACGCGAGCGATCGCGGCGTCAAGCTGCCGGCGTCGCCGAATCCGCGCGCGATGGCCGGCTTCGTCGACCAGATGCGGCGCACGCACGCGGCGCAGTTCTCCGAGATCTCGCTGGCGCTGGTGAAGATGATGGGGCGCGGCGAGTACGTGGCGCACGCGCCGCACGCGCCGGAGATCGGCCACTTCGGCCTCGCCACCGACGAGTACACGCACGCGACCGCGCCCAACCGGCGCTATCCCGATCTGATCACGCAGCGGCTGCTCAAGTCGCTCGCCGGCAAGCGCGCGCCCTACTCGTTCGAGCGGCTGCAGGAGATCGCGGCGCACTGCACGCGCATGGAGGCCGAGGCGCAGAAGGTCGAGCGGCGCGTGCACAAGTCGGCGGCGGCGGCGCTGCTCGAGTCGCGCCGCGGCGAGGTGTTCGACGGCGTGGTCACCGGCGCGAGCGACAAGGGGACGTTCGTGCGCGTGCTCGAGCCGCCGGTCGAGGGCAAAGTCGTGCGCGGCGGGCGCGGGCTGGAGGTCGGCGACGCGGTGCGGGTCAAGCTGCTCGACGTGAGCGTGGAGAAGGGGTTCATCGACTTCGAGGCGCTCGGGCAGCGCGGGCGCGCGTCGAGCTGACGTGTTCGCGCGCGAAGAGCCGCTCACCCACGCGCTCGCGCCGCACTACGCCGCGCTGCGCGCCATTCGCACGCGGCGGCAGCTCGAGCGCAGCCCGCTGTACGCCGAGCTGAAGCCGGAGCTCGAGCGCGTGCTCGCCGGCGTCGAGCGCGGCGATCACGCGGCGGTGATCGCGAGCGAGACGAGCCACGCGAACGCGGCGAGCACGGCGAACGCGGGCGGCGCAGCGACGGCGAACGGCGGGCGCGTGCGCGTGGCGGCGTGGAACATCCAGCGCGGCCGCCGCTTCGACGCGCTCCGCGGCGCGCTGGCGAACGATCCCGAGCTCGCGTCGGCCGACGTGCTCCTGCTCTCCGAGGTCGACTGCGGCATGGGCCGCTCGGGCAACCGCAACGTCGCGCGCGCGCTCGCCGACGCGCTCGGCATGAGCTACGCGTTCGGCGTCTCGTACCTGGTGCTCGAGGACGACTTCGGCGAGAACCCCGACGGCGCGCCCAACACGCTCGCGCTCGCCGGCACCGCCATCCTCTCCAAGCTGCCGATCGCGCGCGTCGCCAACGCCGACCTGCCCGAGCTGCGCGACAAGTTCTCGTCGTCGGAGAAGCGGCTCGGCAAGAAGCGCGCGCTGGTCGCCGAGCTGGGCGGCGGCGAGCCGCTGGTGGTGGCGTGCGGGCACCTCGACTCGAACGCGTCGCCGCGCCAACGCGCGCAGCAGCTCGGCGCGCTGCTCGCGTGCGCCGAGTCGTTCGGCCGCGCGCGCATGCTGGTGGGCGGCGACTTCAACACCACCACGTACGATCTCTCGAGCCCGCCGGCGCTGGCGTGGAACATCCTGCACAAGCTGTGGGTCAACGGCTTCGCCGGCACGATCGCGCACTACCTCACGCCGGAGAAGCACTACGAAAAGGTGGTTTTCGAGGAGCTGTCAAAGCACGCGTTCACCGTCGAGGGATTCAACGATCGCGCGCGCGGGACTTTGAATTACGATTTGAGCGATCCATTCGCGATTCAGAAGACGCGCAAGGCGGTGGGCGGGCTGCTCACGCGCCTCTTGCAGCGCCTCCTGCGTCCGTGGAACGGCGTGGTCCCGGCGCGGCTCGATTGGTTCGCCGGCCGCGGCATTTTGCCGCACGCGCCGCGCGTCGTCGATCCGCGCGGCCCCGACGGCCGCCCGATCTCCGATCACGCCGCGATCCTCGTCGACGTCGAGCGGTAGCGCGTCGATCACCCGAATCGCTCTAATCGCGCTCGATCGTACGCGCTGCGCTCCGCGCGCCGGTCGGCAGGCGGCGGCTCCGCGAAAACGCCCGTTACCGTTTTCGCTCCGCCGCCGCCTGCCGACCGTCACGCTCCACTCCGCTGTGTGCTTGGATCGGTAAAAGCGTGAGAATCGGCAAATTGATGCGCTTTACAGAAGGGTAGCGGAACGGAGCGCGCGGGCGAGTTGGGCGCGCCGGAGCGAAATCGGTAACGGGCGATTTCGCGGAGGCGCGCCCAACTCGCCTGCGTGCGGAGTGCAGCGGTGATCGAGCGCCATCGTCCAACTCATCCGATCATCGCGCTAGCCTACTGGCAGAAGAACAGCGTGTCGCCGTTCGGGGCGGGATAGTAGATCGCGGCCAGGATGCACATCTCGTTCTTCGAGGCGGAGTTGCCGAACATGAGCGTGCCGCCGGTGGTGTTGTCGTAGGCGCACGACCACGCGATCGGCGTGCCCATCGGCACGTCCATGCCGGGCGCCGGAAACACCGAGCCGTTCGGCTCGTCCCAGTTGTTGGTGTGATAGATGTTGGTGCCGCCGACGGTGGCATCGAACGTGAGCCCGTGCATGTGCATGTGGCCGGTCGCCGTGAGCAGCTTGAGGTCCTGCGGCGCGTGGCACGTCATCGCCGCCGTCGACATGCCCGGCGGGATGTTCAGGTTGTAGTTCGAGTAGAAGATCATCCCAGCGATGGTCTGCACCTTGGACTTGTCGACGTAGTCGAGCTG
>DASREC010000187.1:0-4757 GCA_035652295.1 Polyangia bacterium | reverse complement strand
TGGAAGAACATGTGGCGCGTCGCCGACAAGAACAGCCCGCTCGATCTGCCGACGGGCGCCGCGCCCAACGATGTCACCATCGGCATCGAGTGCGAGCAGCCCTCGGACGCCGACAAGACCGCCGACATCTTCACCGACGCGCAGTACGCATCATTGATATGCCTCGTGCGCGACGTGGTCGGCCGCTACTCGCTCAACGTCGATCGCTTGAGCATCCTCGGCCACTACGACTGCAGCCCGATGCGCCGCTCGACGGGCGCCGGCGGCTGGGATCCCGGCGACGCGTTCAACTGGGGCCGGCTGTTCGACGGCGTTCAGCCGAGCACGCCCGCGCCCTGATCATTCGCGCCGCGGCTCACGGCTGCCGGACGATCTTTCCCTCCTTCATCACGAAGCGCACGCTCCTCACGGCGGCGATGTCGCGCGTCGGATCGCCCGCGACCGCGATCAGATCGGCGGCGAGGCCCGGCCGCACGCGGCCGATGCGATCGGCGAGCCCGAGGATCCTGGCGTCGACCGCGGTGGCGGCGAGCAGCGCGCGCGCGGGCGACATGCCGTCGCGCACCATCCACTCGAGCTCGCGCGCGTTGTCGCCGTGCGCGAACACGCCCACGTCGCTGCCGTTGCCGACGATCACGCCGGCGCGCAGCGCGTATTGAAACGCCTGCCGCGCTTTCGTCATCGCCTCCGGCCACGGCTCGCCGCCGCGCTGGTAGCCGCCGAAATATTCTTGATACGCCTCGACGGCGGTGAGCGTCGGCAGATACGCGACGCCGTGTTTGGCCATGAGCGCGAACACCTCGGGCGTTCCGCCGTAGCCGTGCTCGATGGTGTTCACGCCGGCGAGCGTCGCGCGGCGCATGCCCTCGGCCGTCGTCGCGTGCGCCGCCACGGGCCTACCGAGCGCGTGCGCCAGCTCGACGCCCGCGGTCAGCTCCTCGAGCGTGAACGTCGGCACCGCCTCGCCCTTGGCGCCCACGCGATAGTCGGCGTAGAGCTTGATCCAGTCAGCGCCGCGCGCGATCTGCTCGCGCACCGCCTTGCGCATCTCGTCCGCGCCGCTCACCGGCTCGGCGCCATAGGGCAGCGTGACGTTCTCGGCGAAGCCGGCCGGCCCCGGCCCGTAGCTGAAGCTGGCCACGATCGCGCGCGTCGCCACGAGGAGGCGCGGGCCGCGCGCGTGGCCCTCGGCGATCGCGCGCGCGAGCGAGACGTCGGCGAAGCCCGCGCCCTCGGTGCCGAGATCGCGCAGGGTGGTGAAGCCGGCGTCGAGCGTGCGCCCGCAGCGCTCGACCGCCGCGATCACGCGATACGCCGGCGGCTCCTTGAGCACTTGATCGTCCCACGACGCCTCGTTGTACGGATGCAGGAACACGTGCGCGTGCGCGTCGATGAGCCCGGGCAATAGCGTCAGGCCCGGCAGCGCGAGCGTGCGTGTGCCGGCCGGCGCGTGCACGTCCTGCCTGGCGCCCACCGCCGCGATCCGATCGCCGGTCACCAGCACCACCCAGCCGCGGCTCGCGTGCTCGCTCGAGGCGTCGAAGACCGCGTCCGGCTCGAGCAGCAGCGACTCGGCGCGAGCGCGCGCGGCGACGAGCGGGATCAGCAGTGAAAGGATCGAAATTCGCCGTCGAATCATGCGGCCAATCTACTGAGGTTGCCGCCGCCTGTCACGACGCGCTCGTGCATGACGCGTCCGTGGCCGTCTATGGTGTTGCGGCAATTTGCCGCACCTGCTCTGCAGTGGTTGCAACCAGGAGTGGGCACTAAATGCGTCGGTTTTCGATTCCAATGACGATTGGGCTTGCTACTCTTGCTGCATGAACGTCGAAGACAGTTACGAGGGTGCCCTTCGCCGTCTGAACCGTTTACGACACGCCGGGCTCGACTTCGCGCCGCCGCCGCCCGCGCTCCCGCCGGAGAACGACGAGAGCGATCGCATGCGCGATCTCGAGGAGCTGGCGACGCTCGCGTGCGACGAGAACGAGCGCCTCAAAGAGGAGCTGGGCGGCGCGCGCGGCGAGATCGCGCGCCTGCAGCGTTTGTCGTCGACGCTGCGCGAGATGCTGGCGAGCGCGCAGTCCGATGACGCCGCGGCCGCGCCCGAGGAGGTCGAGCGGCTCTCGCACGAGCTGGTCGGCGCGCGCGGCGAGATCGAGCGGCTCCGCCAGCTCGTAGCGACGCTGCAGGACGCGAGCTTGGACGTGGGCTCGTCCACGGACGATTCGTTGAGCGTGCCGCGGCAGCGCGGCGCCGGGTTCTACTTCTTCACCGTGCTCGCCGTCGGCGGCGCCGCGGCGGCGCTGTTCATCTTGCGGCCGTGGGAGCGCCATTCGATCCCGGTCGCGTCGAGCGCGGCCGCGCTGCCGAGCGCGCCGATCGCCGCCGCGCCGGCGCCCACCGTCGAGCCGCTCACTCCAAAGTCGGAGCCGCTGCTCCCGAAGTCGGAGCCGCTGGTCCCCAAAGTGGAGCCGCTCGCGCCCAAAGCCGAGCCGGTGGTACCCAAGGTCGCGGCCACGATCCCCAAGGTCGCGCCCGCCAAAGTCGAGCCGGCCAAAGTCGCCGCAGCGAAACCCGCGCGCCGTCACGCGCCGAAGCACCACGCGTCAAAGAGCGCGGCGCAAAAGCCCCACAAGCGCTCGCCCGTCAAAGCCAAGCTCGAGCCGCGCGGCGACGATCCGCTCGGCGGCCTCAATATGTAGCGTCAAGGATTCGCGCGCGGCCACATCATCACCGCCGCGCCGGCGATACAGACGACGATTCCAATCCAGTCGCGCAAATCGGGCCGTCGCTGATCGATCCCCCAACCCCACAATGCCGCGCCGGCGATGAACACCGCGCCATACGCCGCATAGACGCGCCCGAATGAATGCTCGCGCGACTGGAGCACCGGCACGACCCCATAAAGAGCCAAAGCGACAAAGCCGGCCACGCCCAACAAAAGCGATCGCCCCTGACGCAGCCACATCCACACCAGATAGCCGCCGCCAATCTCCAGCAACGCCGCCGCGAGAAACAATAGAGTAGCGCGCATGCTTCACTATAGACCTCTGGCGGCGCCGAGCTGGCGGTCGAGCGCGAGGTTGAGGAGCAGCACGTTGACGCGCGGCTCGCCGAGGAAACCGAGATCGCGCCCTTCGACGTTGGCGTCGATCACGGCCTGAACGACGTCCGCGGTCACGCCGCGCGCGCGGGCGATGCGCGGCGCCTGCCAGCGCGCCGCCTCCGGCGATAGGTGCGGATCGAGCCCGCTCCCCGACGCGGTCACCAGCTCGGCCGGCGGCGCGCCCGGCGCGTCGGGGTTCTCGCGCTCGAGCCGCGCGCGCTCCTGCGCGACTCGATCGTGCAGCTTCTGCGACGTGACGCCGTAGTTGGATCCCGACGACGCCGTGGCGTCATAGCCGTTCTGCCCCGCGCTCGACGGCCGCGGCTGAAAGTACGACGGCGCGGCGAACGGCTGCGCGATCAGCTCCGAGCCGATGACCTGCCCCGCGCGATCGTGGACCAGGCTGCCGTTCGCCGCGTGGTGAAACAAGAGCTGCGACAGGCCGGTAATCGCCATTGGATAGATCAATCCCGTCAACACCAGCGTGAACAGCGTGACTCGCAGCGCGGTGATCAGCATGGGGGCCCTCAAACCAGGTGAACCGCTTGCAGCAGGAGATCGATCAGCTTGATGCCGGCAAACGGCGCGATCACGCCGCCCACGCCATAGATGAGCAGCGAGCGCCGGAGCAGCGCCGCCGCGCCGAGCGGCCGATACTTCACCCCGCGCAGCGCCAGCGGAATCAAAAGAATGATGATGATGGCGTTGAAAATGACGGCCGATAAAATGGCGCTATAAGGCGACGCCAGCCGCATCACGTTCAGAGGGGAAATCTCGGGAAACGCGCCCATGAACATGGCCGGCAGGATTGCAAAATACTTTGCCACGTCGTTTGCAATCGAAAACGTGGTCAACGTACCGCGCGTCATCAAGAGCTGTTTGCCGACTTCGACCACCTCCAGCAGCTTGGTCGGATTGGAGTCGAGGTCGACCATGTTGCCGGCCTCCTTGGCGGCTTGCGTACCGGTGTTCATCGCCACGCCGACGTCCGCCTGCGCCAGCGCCGGCGCGTCGTTGGTGCCGTCGCCGGTCATCGCCACCAGCTTGCCTTTGGCCTGCTCCTCTTTGATGAGGCGCATCTTCGCCTCGGGCGTCGCCTCGGCGAGAAAGTCGTCGACGCCGGCCTCCTTCGCGATCGCCGCCGCGGTGCGCGGATTGTCGCCGGTGATCATCACCGTGCGGATCCCCATGGCGCGAAAGCGCGCGAACCGCTCGCGAATGCCCGCTTTGACCACGTCTTTGAGCTCGATGACGCCGAGCACGCGATTGCCGTCGCAAACGGCCAAAGGCGTGCCGCCGAGATCGCCGATGCGCGCGGCGATGCTCGACGCCTCCTCCGATGGTTTGCCGCCGAGCGCGCGCACGTGCGCGAGGATGGCGTCGACCGCGCCCTTGCGCACCTGCCGCCCGTCGAGATCGCAGCCGCTCATGCGCGTGTGCGCGCTGAACGGAATGAACGTCGCGCCCAGCTCTTTGACGTTTCGCCCGCGCAGGCCGTGCCGCTCTTTGATGAGCACGACGATCGAGCGCCCCTCCGGCGTCTCGTCGGCGAGGCTGGCCAATTGCGCGGCGTCGGCGAGCGCCTCGGCGGTCTCCCCGCCGACGGGAATCAGCGCGGTGGCCATGCGATTGCCGAGCGTGATCGTGCCGG
>DASREC010000186.1:0-12126 GCA_035652295.1 Polyangia bacterium | reverse complement strand
GCGGCAATGCGCCACAACCCGAGCGCGAACGAGGGCGCCGGGGCACTGGGGACTTCATTGCCGGGGATCACGGACAGTGGACGGACGGGCACATTCACGATGAGGCGAATTACACGATGCGTGCCGCAAGCGGCAGAGCCCGGCAGGCGGTTCCTCGTATATTAGGCGCCATGATGAAAATCGACCTGAGCGGTAAACGAGCGCTCGTGGCCGGAGTGGCCGACGATGCGGGCTTCGGGTTTGCCATCGCCAAATCGTTGGCCGAGGCGGGAGCGAGCGTCTGCGTGGGCACGTGGCCGCCCGCGCTCAACATCTTTCTCAATCTGCTCGAGCGCGGGAAGATGGACGAGTCGCGCCGACTGTCGTCCGGCGAGTTGTTGGCGTTCGAGAAGATCTACCCTTTGGATGCCGTTTACGACCGCTACGACGACATGCCGGAGGACGTGCGCACCAACAAGCGCTATAAGGACGTCGGCGACTGCTCGATCAACGGCTTGGCGGAACGGCTCGTGGCGGACTTCGGCGACCGGCCACTCGACATCGTGGTGCACTCGCTCGCCAACGGGCCCGAGGTGAAGAAGCCGCTCCTCGAGACCTCGCGCAAGGGCTACCTCGCCGCCGTCGGCGTGAGCGCGTACTCGTACGCTTCGCTGGTGCAGCGGCTCGGCCCGCTCGCGCGGCCGGGCGCGTCGTTTCTCGCGCTCACCTATATGGCGTCCGAGCGCGTGGTGCCCGGCTATGGCGGCGGCATGTCGTCGGCCAAGGCGGCGCTCGAATCGGACACGCGCGTGCTCGCGTACGAAGCGGGGCGCAAGTGGGGCCACCGCGTGAACGTGATCTCGGCGGGGCCGTGGGCGTCGCGCGCGGCGTCGGCGATCGGCTTCATCGAGACGATGATCGAGTTCTGCAAGAACAACTCGCCGCTCGCCGAGGCGATCACCGCGCGCGAGGTCGGCGCGACCGCCGCGTTCCTCTCGAGCGCGCACGCGAGCGGCATCACCGGCACGCTGATCTACGTCGACAAGGGCTACCACTCGATGGGCGTGGCCGTCGATCGCCCCACGCTCACGTGACGACCGCGGCGCCGAGCTGCGCAGCCGGCTACGCACCGCCACCCTGGTAACGCAGCGCGCCGCAGCGAAATCGTTTCCAACTCGTTGAAATTGCGACGACCGACCGATGGTGCACGACGTGCACTCCAACGGCGCCGTCCCATCGGAGGTGCCCATGCTGTTGCAGGCGGGTGTTCGCTCCCGAGTTGCCGTGATCGTGAACGAGAACGCGCGGGGCGTGCGGCCGGAAGTTGTCTCTCAGCTCGAGCGCCTGGTTCCTCCGCGCGATCTGTACGTCTCGCGCTCTCTCGATCATAGCCGCCGCATCGCGCGCACCGTGGTCGAGCGCGCCTACGACGGCGTGCTGTTCGGCGGCGGCGACGGCACCTTCGTGCAGTGCCTCGACGATCTCGCGCGCGAGTCGCGCTCCGAAGGCGCGCCGCTGCCGGGCGTGGGCGTGCTTCGCCTCGGCACCGGCAACGCGCTCGCCGACGCGCTCGGCGCCTCGCGCCCGACGCTCACCGGCCTCGCCGCCGATCTGCGCCGCGCGCGCCACGCCACGCCCGGCTCGAAGGCGCGCACGCTCGAGCTGCTCGCCGTCGACCACAAGCTGACGCCGTTCGCCGGCTGCGGCCTCGACGCGCAGATCCTCGACGACTTCGCGCGCACGTGCGGCGCGATCGATCGCCTGGCCGGCCCGCTCGCGCCGCGCATCGGCGCCGGCGCCCGCTACGCCGTCACCATCGGCGCGCGCTCGGTGCCGCGCTTCCTGCTCACGCGCCTCCCCGAGGTCGAGCTGATCTCGACCGGCGAGATCGCGCACCGCATCGATCCGCTCACCGGCCGCGTCGACGAGACGCCGCTGCCGAAAGGCACCGTGCTCTACCGCGGCCGCGCCATGCTCGCCTCCGCGGCGACGATCCCGTTCTATGGCCTCGGCCTGAAGATGTTCCCCTACGCCGGCACGCGCCCCGGCTTCTTCCAGTTCCGCATCTCCACCGCGTCGACGTGGGAGACGCTGTCGCGGCTGCCGTGGGTGTGGAAGGGCGAGTACCGCACGCCGAACTTGATCGACTTCCACTGCCAGGCGATCGAGCTGCGGATCAACCGCGCGGTGCCGATCCAGATCGGCGGCGATCTGCAGGACAAGCTCCGCGACCGCCTCGAGATCGCGATCCACTCCACTCCGCTGCGCGTCCTCGCCTAGCGGCAAAACGCCGCAGCGGCAAATTGCCGCAGTCTAGCGCTGCCCGCGGCCGACGAAGTAGCCGAGCGCGGCGGCGATCAACACCATCGCGAACAAGAGCGGGATCAGCCACAGCGCCGGCGAGCGCCGCTTCGCCCGCGCGCGCGGCAGCACGTCGGTCAGCTCCTTCTCCGACGTGACGTCGCGCGAGCGCCGCGCCACCTTGCGCGGCTCGTCGTCGATGCCGATGGTCTGCATCTCCACCAGGCTCAGCATCCACGACGAGCGCAGCCGCTTCTTCCGGCGCACGCCCGACGTCCCCGCTTCGCCGTGCTCCGGCCCCGGCGCGAGATCCACCAGCGTGTCGTCGGCGTCGTTGTCCTTGATGTCGATCTGCAGCGACGCCGCCCACACGCTGGCGAACACCGCCTCGCCGGGCGGCACCTGCGTCGCCACGCGCGGCGGCTTGCCGGCGAACAGCGCCTGCTCGAACTCGCGAAAAAACTCCGCCGCGTCCGCCGGCCGCTGCTTCGGCTCCTTGCCGAGCGAGCGCAGCAAGAACTTGTTCAGCTCGTCGATGCGCGGCTGCATGCTCGAGTGCACCCTGACCAGCTTCGGCGGCGGATTCTTCACCACCGAGAGCAGCACCTCGCGCGCGTCCGAGCCGTCCCACGGCAGCTTGGCCGTCAGCATCTCGTAGGCGATCACGCCGAGCGCGTAGAGATCGATCGACTTGTCGAACTTGCGCCCCTGGATCAGCTCGGGCGCCATGTACTGCGGCGTGCCGAAGCACATGCCGACGCGCGTGATCGGCTCCAGCTCCAGCTTGCGCTCGAGCTCCGCCAATTTCGCCAGCCCGAAGTCGAGCACCTTCACCACGCGCGTGCCGCCCGGCCCCGGCACCAGCATCACGTTCTCCGGCTTGAGATCGCGGTGCACGATGTTCTGCCGGTGCGCCGCCGCCAGCGCCTGCGCGATCTGCCCGATGACGAGGTGCACCTCGTTGGCGTTCCACAGCCGCTCGTAGATCACGTCGCGCAGCGTCGGCCCCTCGACGAACTCCATGGCGATGAACACCTCTTCGCCGGAGATGCCGAAGTCGGTCATCGCCACCACGTGCGGCGACGAGATCGACGCCACCGCGAACACCTCGCGGCGAAACCGCTCCACGATCTCGGCGTCGCCGAGGTACGCGTCCTTGAGCACCTTGACCGCGACCGTGCGCCCGCCGTGCGCCAGGTCGCGCGCGCGATACACGCGGGCGAAGCCTCCCTCGCCGATCTCCTCGACGAGCTGAAAGCGGTCCTGCAGCTTCGCCCCCGGATCGCTCACGGGATCATCTCGAACAGCCCCGCGATCCCCTGCCCGACGCCGATGCACATGGTGGCGAGGCCGCGCTTGAGGCCGCGGCGGCGCAGCTCGTGGATCAGCGTGCCGGTGATGCGCGCGCCCGAGGCGCCGAGCGGATGGCCGAGCGCGATCGCGCCGCCGTTCACGTTCACGCGCTCGCGCGGGATCGGCAGCTCGCGCAAGACGGCGAGCGCCTGCACCGCGAACGCCTCGTTCAATTCGGCGAGATCGATCGAGTCGAGCGTCCAGCCGGCGCGCGCCAGCGCTTTTCTCGTCGCCGGCACCGGGCCGATGCCCATGTAGCGCGGGTCGACGCCCGCCGCCGCGCCGGCCACCACGCGCGCGAGCGGCTTCCAATTCTGTTTGCGCGCGCGCTCGGCCGAGCAGATCAGCACCGCCGCCGCGCCGTCGTTCAGCGTCGACGAATTTCCCGCGGTCACGCTGCCGCCGGGGCGAAACACCGGCTCGAGCCGCGCCAGCTTCTCCAGCGTCGTGTCCTCGCGCGGCCCTTCGTCGACGGAGAACGCCACCGTCGCGCCCTTCGCGCCCGGCGTCTCCACGGTCACGCGCTCGTCGGCGAAGCGGCCGGCGCGCTCGGCGGCCACCGCGCGGCGATGGCTCTCGAGCGCGAACGCGTCCTGCTCCTCGCGCGCGATCGAATATTTCTCGGCGAGGTTCTCGGCGGTCTCGCCCATCGCCTCGAGCGGGAACATCTTCTTCATGCGCTCGTTGGGAAAGCGCCAGCCGAGCGACGTATCGAACACGGTGACGTTTCCGTTGGGCCAGCCGGTCCCGGACTTCGGCATCACGAGCGGCGCGCGCGTCATCGACTCCACGCCGCCGGCGACGAACAGTTCGCCCTCGCCGGCGCGGATCGCGCGCGCGCACGTCAGCACCGCCTCGAGCCCCGAGCCGCACAGCCGATTCACCGTCAGCCCGGGGATCGACTGCGGCAAGCCCGCGAGCAGGAGCCCCATGCGCGCGACGTTGCGGTTGTCCTCGCCCGCCTGGTTGGCGCAGCCGAACACCACGTCGTCGATCTCCTCGACGGGAATCCGCGCGCGCGCGACCAGCGCCGCGATCGCGTAGCCGGCCAGATCGTCCGCGCGCACGCCGGCGAGCCCGCCGCGAAAGCGGCCGATCGGAGTCCGCAGCGCGTCGACGATTACGGCGTCCGGCATCCCGCTACTTTATTCGAGGATCTTTCCCCCGTCGAGCACGAGGCGCTTGGGCGCGGGGCCGTGGTGGGTCGCGCGCCCGCTCCCGTCGAGTTCGAGCGCGCCGCCCGCCGGAATGCCGAACGCCTCGACGCGCTCGGCGGGATGCGCCTCGCCCCACAGCGCGAGCAGCGCGCGCAATTCTTCCCAGTCGCTGTCCTCGTCGTGGCAATCGACCGCGATCGGCATCGCGCCGACGCACGGCAAGAGCCACGGCTTTTCCGTTTCGTCGTCGGGAAACTCGATCCAGTAGCGCGCCAGCGCGATCGCGCCCGCCGAGACGCCGAGCACCATGGCGCCCGCTTCGTGCCGCGCGCGGATGAGCGCGTCGAGGCCGAGCTCGCGCAGCCGCCGCGCCACCAGGCTCACGTCGCCGCCGGCGAGATAGATCAGGTCGGCGCGCTCGACGGCGGCGCGCGCCTCGCTCGCGTCCTCTACATTAATGGTGCGCGCGAAATTCATGCGCGCGCCGTGCTTGGGGCCGACCACGTCGGCGATGCGGCGGAACCAGCGCTCCTGGTCGCCGTTGGCCGCGCCGAAGTACGCCACCTCGGGCGCGCGCTTGCCGGCGAGCGCGAAGGCGCGATCGTGCAGCGCGTCGTCGGGCACTCCGTGCGCGATGAGGAAACTTGGACCCATGCGGTGCGCTCGCGGCTATCATACATCGCGATGTCGACCACCGAAGCAAAGCTGCATCCGCCCGCCCGCCATACGACCGAGCACTGGACGCGCGTGCGCGCCGAAGTCGCGCGCGCCATCGACGAGGTGCCGCTGTACGCAGGCCGCCCCGCGCCGCCCGACGGAGATTCGCCCGAGCAGCTCTCCGCCTGGCTGGCGGCGATGCCGACCATCGGCAAGCGCGAGCTGCGCCGCGGCTTCCCCAAGGCGCTGGTGCGCCGCTCGAACGATCTCAAGGCCGAGATGGCCGCCGGCCGCGTCGAGATCATCTCCACCTCCGGCACCGTCGAGAATCGGCTGCAGGTCTTGTGGGAGTGGACGTGGTGGGATCCGCAGGAGCGCGAGGCGATGCGGCTGAACGCGCGGGTGGCGCGCACGATGGCGGCGGAGTTTCGCGAGGCGGTGCTGACCACGCCGGTGTGCGGCGGCTCGACGTGCCACGTCGGCAACCTGTCGCGCGCCGAGCGCACCATCGACGGCATGCTGTTCCTGAACCAGCTCGCCGACCCGACGCACTGGACGCCGGGCGAGCTCGATCGAATGGTCCTCGAGTGGAACGACTTTCGGCCGGCGGGCGTGGAGGCCGATCCGGCGTACCTCGCGGCGCTGTGCCGGCACGTGACGGCGTCGGGAGGACGGCTGCACTCGCCGGCGTTCGTCACGCTCACCTACGAGCAGATCACGCGCGCGCACCGGCGGCAAATTGCCGCAGTCATCGAGTCGCCGCTCTACTCGCTCTACGGCGCCACCGAGTGCGGCGTGCTGTTCATGGAGTGCGACGCCGGGCGGCTGCACCACAACACGCGCCACTCGCACATCGAGCTCCTCGACGCCGGCGGCGGAATGGGGCGCGTGCTGGTGACCACGCTCGGGCGCACGTGGATGCCGCTCGTGCGCTACGACGTCGGCGACCTGGTGCGGCTGGCCCCCGACGACGATGTCCCGTGCCGCTGCGGGCGCGAGCAAGGCGGCTACCTGCTCGAGCGCGTCGAGGGGCGCGCCGCCGATTGCATCGGGTCACCCGATGGAAAATGGATCACGCCCGCCGCGCTCGACGACGCCGTCGACGCGGCCGATCCGACGATCGCCGCGTGGCAGCTCGCGCTCGACGGCAGCGCGGCCGCGGGATCGGGCACGCACACGCTGCGCGTCGTCGGCTCCGACGGAAAAGCCGCCGCCGAGGCGCTCGCCGCGCTCCTCGGCGCGCGCGTGCAAGCGAGCCGCGAGATGGCGATCGTCCCCGAAGGCTCCGGCAAATACCGCCTGGTGCGCTCATGAACCGACGCGACGATTTTCCGCTGCTCGCGCGCGAGCTCGACGGCGCGCGCATCACCTACCTCGACAGCGCGTCCACCACGCCCAAGCCGCGCGCGGTCATCGACGCGGTCACGCGCTACTACACCGAGATGGGCGCCAACGTGCACCGCGGCGTGCACCCGCTCGGCGAGGCCTCGACCGCCGCCTACGAGCGCGCGCGCTACGCGGTGGCGTCGCTGATCGGCGCCTCGCCGACGGAGATCGTGTTCCTGCGCAACGCCACCGAGGCGTTCAACCTGGTGGCGCAGGGCCTCGGCCTCACGCCCGACGACGAGGTGGTGTTCCCCGCCTCCGAGCACCACTCGAACTACATGCCGTGGCGCCTCGCCGGCCGGCCCGTGCTCGTCGACATCGACGACGAAGCGGTGCCGCTCTATCACCAGCTCGCCGAGCGCATCACGCCGCGCACGAAATTGGTCACGCTGGCGCACGTCTCGAACGTCACCGGCGTGGTCGCGCCCGTCGAGGAGTGGATCGCCACCGCGCACGCGCGCGGCGTGCCGGTGATGGTCGACGCGTCGCAGTCGGTGTCGCACCTGCCGATCGACGTGCGCAAGCTCGACTGCGATTTTCTCGCGTTCTCCTCGCACAAGATCTTCGGGCCGTCCGGCGTGGGCGTGCTGTACGTGCGGCGCGATCGCTTCGAGGCGCTCAAGCTGTGGAACGTCGGCGGCGGGATGGTGAACTACCACGGCGAGGATCGCTTCGAGGTGCGCGAGGCGCCGTTCCGCTACGAGGCGGGGACGCCCAACATCGAGGGCGCGATCGGGCTCGGCGCGGCCATCGAGTACGTGCGCGCCGTCGGGCTCGACGCCATCCGCGCGCACTCGCAGAAGCTCGGCGAGCAGCTGGTGCGCGGGCTGCGCGCGCTGCCGGGCGCGAAGGTGCTCGGCGCCGCGGTGGCGCCGTCCCAGCGCGTGGCGCTGTGCACGCTGTCGCTGGAGGTGCCGTCGATGACGCAGGCGAACATCGCGCGCCTGCTCGCCGACTCGCACGCGATCCTGGTGTCGGGCGGATTTCACTGCGCGCACATCCTCCATCACCGCGTGCACCTCGACGGCACGCTGCGCGCGAGCGCCCACCTGTTCAACGACGAGGCCGACGTCGAGCGGCTGCTGGCGGCGCTGCGAGATCTCGTGTGAACGGCACCGACGAGGATTTCGAGATCGCGCTCAGGCGCCCGTACGCGCCGCTGGTGCTAGTGATCGCGCTGATGACGCCGCTCGCGCTGTGGATGCTGCTGCACGATCGCAACCACCACAAGCACCTGCTCCCGCTCAGCCGCTTCCTCGAGTCGAACCCGCTCGTGCTCTACACGCTCGCGATCGCGCTGCTCGCGTTCGCGGCGTTCCTGTGTCTCGTGATCTTCTGCATCGCGCGCCACGCGCGCTGGAGCCTGCGCGCCACCGACGCGGGGCTGCACCTGCCGCGCAGCCGCACGCCGTTCGCCGGCAGCGAGCTCGAACGCGTCGCGTGGAAGGACATCCTGATCGTGCGGCTCAATCACGGCTTCGACTTGATCGTCGAGACGCGCGCCCGCAAGTGGATCATCCCGGCGTACTGGCTGCGCACGCGCGGCCAGGCGCAAGCGGCGCAGTCGGCGCTCGACGAGCGGCTGCGCCGCGAGCAGCAGAAGATCGGCGCGGCGAAAGCGCGCTGATCAGTCCGTGAGGTTGTCGACGAGATCGAGCAGGTCGCCGACCTCGAACGGCTTGGGCAGGTAGTCGTTCACCTGCGCCTCGCGCGCCTCGGCGAGCGACATCGGATCCGCCGACAGCACCACCACCGGCACCGACGGGCCGCACGACTCGCGCAGGCGGCGCACCAGCGTGGCGCCGGCCATCGCGTCGGGCAGGCGCCAGTCGAGCAGCACCAGCGCCACCGCGTGCCCGTGCGCGGCGTCGAGCGCGCCCTGCCCGTCGAGCGCCACCACCACGCGCCGGCCGCGCGCGCGCAGCACGTCGGCGATCGACTCGGCGATGTCGCGGTCGTCGTCGACGATCAACACCACCTTGCCGTTCGTGTGCTCCGGACCTGTGCGGGAAGCGGACATCGGGGTCGTTACACTTTACCGAACAAATTTTCATCGGCGCAAGAGAATGCGCGCGATTTCCCGTCGGACATTAACGTGCAGCGGATGCGCGGTTCGCCGCTTGCAACTCGATCGAAGGATGAAGCGAGCGCTGCTCCTGCTCTACGCTGCCGTCGGCGTCGAGCGATTGTGCGAGCTGGCGTGGTCGCGCGCGCACGAGCGGCGCCTGGCGAGAGCCGGCGGGCGGCGGGTCGAGGAGCGGGCGTTCGGCTGGATGGCGGCGCTGCACACCGGCGTGCTGGTGGCCGCGCCCGTCGAGAGTTGGCTCGCGCGACGGCGCCCGCCGCGCGCGCTGGTGGCGGCCGCGGCGCTGGCGCTCGCCGGCGCGACCGCGTTGCGCGCGTGGGCGCTCGGCTCGCTCGGCGACGCGTGGAGCGTGCGCGTGATCGAGTTCCCCGACGGCAAACGGCCGCTGGTGACGCGCGGGCCGTATCGCTTCGTGCGCCATCCCAACTACCTCGCGGTGATCGTCGAGCTGGCGGCGCTGCCGCTCGTCGGCGGCGCGTACGCGACCGCGATCGCGGCGACGCTGGCCAACGCCGCGCTGCTGGCGCGACGCATTCCGCTCGAGGAGCGCGCGCTGTTCGCCGACGCGCGCTACCGCGAGGCGATGGGCGCGAAGCCGCGCTTCGTCCCGCGCGTGTGGCGGAAGCGGCTCCGCCGGGACGCGAAGCGGACCCGGACGTCTGGTCCGGCGTGAGCGCGGCCGTCGACGTGGCGATCGCCGGCGCGGGGCCGGCGGGCGTGGCGGCGGCGCTCACGCTGGCGCGCCACGGGTTCGAGGTGGCGCTGGTCGATCGCGCGCGCTTCCCGCGCGACAAGCCGTGCGGCGAGGGGCTCCTGCCGTCGGCGGTGGCGGCGCTCGAGCGGCTCGGTGTCTACGAGCGCGTGCGCGCGAGCGGCTGCCCGCTCGACGGCATCGGCTTCTCGTTCGCGCTCGGCGAAGACGCGCCCAGCGCCAGCGCGCCGTTTCGCGATCGCGCGGGCGCGCCGGCGCTCGGGCTCGGCATCGCGCGCCGCGTGCTCGACGCCGCGCTGGTCGACGCCGCGCGCCGCGCGCCGGGCGTGACGGTGCTCGACGGCGTGAGCGTGAGCGGCGTGATCATCGATGGGGACGGCGACGGCGACGGCGGCGGCGAACGCGGCCGCGCCGCCGGCCTGCTCACCGCCGTCGGTCCGATCCGCGCGCGCGCGGTGGTGGTCGCCGACGGCCTGCGCTCGCCGCTGCGCCGCCAGCTCGGCCTCGACGCGCCGCCCGCGCGCCGCCAGCGGCTCGGCGTGCGCGCCCACTTTCTCGTCCCGTCGCTGCCGTTCGGCCGCCGCGTGCAGGTGCTGCTCGACGGGCCGGTCGAGTACTACCTGACGCCGGTGGGCGAGCACGCGCTGCAGGTGGCGGTGCTCGGCTCGCGGCGCGCGTTCGTCGAGCGCTCGCTGTCGGCCGCGACCCTGCTCGCGCACCTCGCCGAGCACCCGGCGATGGCCGCGATCCTCGACGGCGCGCGCCCGCTCGATCGCCCGCTCGGCGCCGGTCCGCTCGAGCGCCGCGCGCGCGCGGTGTTCGCGCCCGGCGTGCTGCTCGCCGGCGACGCGGCCGGCTACGTCGACGCCATCACCGGCGAGGGCGTCGGCCTGGCGCTCGAGTCGGGCATCGCCGCCGGCGAGGTGCTGGCCGCCGCGCTCCCCGACGCGGACGCGCGCGCGCTCGCCCCGTACGCGCGTTTGCACGACACAGTAGTGCACGACGCCGAGCGGCTCACCCGCTTCGTGCTGTTCTGCGCCGAGCGCCCGTGGCTGGCGCGCCGCATGATCGAAGCGCTGGCGCGCCGCCCGTCGCTGTTCGCCCGCCTGCTGACGGTGCAGGCGGGCGCGCCCCTCGCGTCGGTGTTCTTCTAGCGCTATCCGAACAGCCCGATCAACGTCTCGGTGGTCTCGACGAAGTCGCCGCGGTTCATCGTCCCCGCCATCACGTACGTCGCGCGGTAGCGATAGGTCATCAGCGACGGATCGTACACGGCGATGCGCAGGAGGAGCGCGTCGCGCGTCGTGCCCGTCATCGTCAGCCGCTCCTGGCGGTGATAGTTGTTCGCCGGATCGTTGTACTCGACGTCGATGAACACCTCGCGCACCTGCGTGGCGTCGAACAGCGGGATGAAGTTGATGTCGATCGAGTTGTCGAACGGATCGTCCACCGGCAGGAGCGTCGCGTCGGTGGTCACCGGCGCGGTCTGGCGCGTCGCGCCGCCCTTGAGGTTGTGCACCATATAATAGGTGTACGTGCGGTTGTTCGGATCGTCGGTGCGCAGCCGCCAGAGCTGCGGCGGCGAGCTGGCGGTCACGTTGATCACCTTCTCCGCCACCGTGCCGTCGGGCTGCGCCTGCGACAGGTGCACGTCGGTCGACAGCACCACCTGCGAGTCGATGCGCTGCGGATAGACGTTCACCTCGAGGAAGCCGAGGTGCTCGAACGGATTGAGCAGGAGCGTGCGGTTCTCGGTGCGCTGCGCCGGCATCTGGTACGTGTACTTGCCGCCGGCCCAACTCGACTCGGGATCGAAGTGGTACTCGACGGCGTAGGTGTAGCTCGTGTCCATCGCCGGGTTCATGAACACCTGGAACTGCTGCCGCGCGTGGTTCTGCGCGTCGAACACGAAGTCGGCGTGCTTGTGGTTCGGCTCGTCGGTGGCGTCGCCGTAGTCGAGCGCCACGTGCGCCTCGACCAGGCCGAGCCGCGCGAAGTCGATCGGCGCGTCGACGAGGACGGTGAACACGCGGAAGAACGGATCGTCGAGATCGACCTCGACGAAGTGCTTCTCGCGATCGGCGAGATCGCGCAGCAAGAGGCCGAGCAGCCCTTGCGGCGCGTACGAGCGCTGCACCGCCTCCTGGCGGTGATACTCGAACGTCAGCGTCTTCTGCTCGTCCTGGTGCACGTACTTGAGCTTGAGCGCGAGCTGCGGATCGCCCGGCGTGCCGCTGGTGCTCGGCGTCGGCGTGGGCGTGCCGCTGCCCGTCGGCGTCGGCGTCGTCGAGCCGCTGGTGCTCGGCCGCGGCCCGGTCGGCGTCGGCCCGGTCGGCGTCGGTCCGCTCGGGCGCGGTCCCGTCGGCGTCGGCCCGCTGGTGCTCGGCGTGGGCCCGCTGCCGCTCGGCGTCGGCGACGGCGTCGGCGTCACCGGATTGTCGCGCGACAGCCGCGCGCGGATCTGCGCCGCCTGTCCCGACGCGCCGACGTTTCCG
>DASREC010000185.1:0-2186 GCA_035652295.1 Polyangia bacterium | reverse complement strand
CGTCGGCCTTGCGTGAGCCGAACCGCCTCCGCGGCTACTACGGCGCCGTGCTCGCCGCGCGGCGCTCCGGCGACGAAGGCAAAGCGCGCGAGTACTTCGCCAGGCTCTCCCGGCTCGCCGCCAAGGGCGAGCGGCGCCCGGAGCTCGAGCAGGCGCGCATCACGATGCGCTGAGGGGCGGGGAGGCGGCGGCCAGCATAGGCGTCACTTGCCGAGGTGCTTGTCGAAGAACTGCGCGATCTCGGAAAACGCTTCCCGGCTTTCCGGCGCCGTGACGTCGCGGTAGTACATGGCGTGTGACTGCCCTTCGTACACCTGCAGCGAGGCCTCGACCCCGGCCTGGCGCAGCTTCCGATGCACGCGCACGGTGTTCGACAGCAGCAGGTCGCGCGTGCCGGTGGTGAGGATCGCGGGCGGGAAGCCGTTCATGTCGCCGTAGACCGGAGAGAGCATCGGGTCCTTGAGGTCGTGGCCGGCGGCGTAGAGCGCCGCGCGCTTGTCGCAGTTCGCGCCGTAGGCGACGAGCACGTTGTCGACCATGGCGTTGGTCTGGAACGAATCGCCCGCACCGGAGAGGTCGGACATCGGCGTGCCGGGCGCGATCGCGGCGGGCAGCGGCAGGCCGTCGCGCTTCGCGCGGAGCACCATCGCGAGCGTGAGGTTGCCGCCGGCGGACGAGCCGAAGATCGCCATGTTGCGGGGATTCGCCAACTTCGTGGCCGCCTTCCACGCGGTCATCGCGTCGTCGAGCGGCGCGGGATAGGGATGGTCGGGCGGCGTGCGGTAGTCGACCGAGATCACCTTGTAGCCGCCGAAGCCTGCCATGTAGATTGCCTCGGCCGTCCCCGACTCGCCGGCGAAGCTCGCGAAGCAGCCGCCGTGCACGTGCACGAGCAGGCGGTTGCGGTTCTGCGCGGGCATGTTCTGCGGCGTGACGATGAACGCCTTCACGCCGTCGAGCGTGGTCGGCTCGACCGTCACCTTGAGCGCCTCGCGAAGCGCGGGCAGGCCCTTCGCGGTGGCTTCCTCGATGCCGCGGATCTGCTTCTTCCATTCCTCGTTCGTCGCCGGGATCTTGTCGTAGAACGGGTTGAGCGGCGCGTTGACGATCTTCTGGAGCTGCGGGCTGACGGTGCCCGGGACCTCGAGCACCTTGGCGGGCACTTCACGCGTCTGGGCCATCGCTTGCGACGCGACAAAGACGCCGAGCGCGGCGGCGCCGGCGGCGAGCAAACTTGAATTCATGGCGGTGGGCTCCTCTCTTAGGAGCCCGAATGCTACGACACGGGTTGCGTCATTGCGGGCGGTAGCCGCCCGCGCGCAAGAGCTCGGCGATCGCCTTGGCGTCGGCGCGTGTCTCGTCGAGCAGTCGCGCGAAGTCGTCGAGGCCTATGCCCGAGACCTCGTAGGAATCGGCCGGCATGTACCGCTCGCGCCATTGCGGATTGGCGAGCACCGCCGCGATCTCTGAGTGAAGGCGCGCGAGCGTGTCCTTCGCGATGCCGGCCGGCGCTACGATGCCGAACCAGGTGGTCCTGAAGAGCGGGATCGATTCCTCGGCGTACGTCGGCACGTCGGGCAGGGCAGGCAGGCGCGCTCGAGAGAGGGCGAGGATCGGCTTGAGCCGCCCGCTCTTGATGTGAGGCGCGATCACCGGAACGATGCTGAGCGCGAGGTCCACTTCTCCGGCGATCGCCGCCTGCAGCGCCGGCCCGGTGCCCTTGTAGGGCACGTTGGTGATCCTGATGTTCGCGCCGTGCTGGATCGCTTCCAGGAGTTGGTGCGAGCTCGAGCCTTCGCCAAAGGTGCCGAAGTTGATCTTGCCCGGGTTGGCGCGCGCATAGGCGACGAGGCTCTTGTAGCTCTGAAACGGAGCGCCGGCGGCGGCAACGAGCACCGGCTGCGAATAGCCGAGCAGCGTGACCGGCGCGAAATCGCGCTCGGCGTCGAAAGGCAGCGCCATGCCCAGCGCCGGAACCACCGTCATGCCGTCGCTCGTGACGAAGCAGAGCGTGTAGCCATCGGGCGGCGACTTCGCGCAGGCGTTCATGCCGATCGTGCCGGTCGCGCCGGGGCGGTTGTCGACGATCACCGGCTGGCCTACACGCTCGGTGAGGCCGCTCGCGAGCGCGCGCACCAGCGGGTCGACCGCGCCGCCCGGCGGAAACGGCACGATGATGTGCAGCG
>DASREC010000184.1:0-12918 GCA_035652295.1 Polyangia bacterium | reverse complement strand
CTCCGTCGACGATCTGGCCGACACCGTGGTCGGCTGGCGCGAGGGTGTGGCCATCCGCTTGCGGCAAGTTGCCGCAGTCCAGCTCGGCACCGGCGTCAAGCGCGGCGACGCCGGCGTCAACGGCGCGCCCGCGGTCATCCTCGCCGTGCAGAAGCAGCCGGGCGCCTCCACCGTCGGGCTCACCCGCACCGTCGAGCGCGCGCTCGCCGACCTGTCGCGCTCGCTACCGGCCGACGTGCGCGTGGTGCCGCTGTTCCGCCAGGCGACGTTCATCGAGACCGCCATCGGCAGCGTGGTCGAGGCGCTGCGTGACGGCGCGATCCTGGTGGTGATCGTCCTCTGCATCTTCCTCTTCAGCTTGCGCACGACCGTGATCACGCTGACCGCCATTCCACTTTCCTTTCTCGTCACCGCCGTCGTGCTCTCGGCGTTTCACTTGAGCGTCAACACCATGACGCTCGGCGGCCTGGCGGTGGCCATCGGCGAGTTGGTCGACGACGCGATCGTCGACGTGGAGAACGTCTACCGCCGCCTGCGCGAAAACCGCGCGCGCGAAAAGCCGGAGCCGATCCTCGCCGTCATCTACCGCGCGTCGTCGGAGGTGCGCAACTCGATCGTGTTCGCCACCATCATCGTGGTGCTGGTGTTCCTGCCGCTGTTCGCGCTCGGCGGCATCGAGGGGCGGCTGTTCGCGCCGCTCGGCGTGGCGTACATCGTGTCGATCCTGGCGTCGCTGGTCGTCTCGCTGACGGTGACGCCGGCGCTGTGCTCGTACCTGCTGCCGAACGCCAGCTTCCTCGCGCGCAGCGACAGCTTCGTGGTGCGCTGGCTCAAGGCGCAGGATCGCAAGCTGCTCGACGTGACGCTGGCGCACCCGTGGAAGGTGATGATCGGCGCGGGCCTCCTGGTCGCGGCGGCGGCGTGCGTGGTGCCGTTCCTCGGGCGCGAGTTCATGCCGCCGTTCAACGAGGGCTCGGCGACCATTCACGTGACGTGCGTGCCGGGCACGTCGCTCGACGAGTCGAACCGCGTCGGGCAGGCGGCGGAGAGGTTGCTGCTGAGCGTTTCCGAGGTGGCGTCGGTCGGGCGGCGCACCGGGCGCGCCGAGCAGGACGAGCACGCCGAGGGCGTCCACGCGTCCGAGATCGACGTCGACTTCAAGAAGTCGGGCGGGCGGCCGCGCGCGGTGGTGCTCGACGAGATCCGCCGCCGGCTGACGCAGCTCCCCGGCGTGGCGGTGAACATCGGCCAGCCGATCTCGCACCGCCTCGATCACCTGCTCTCCGGCGTGCGCGCGCAGATCGCGGTCAAGCTGTTCGGCCCCGACCTGCCGACGCTGCGTTCGAAGGCGCGCGAGCTCCAGCAGGCGATGGCCAAGGTCGACGGGATCGTCGACTTGCAGATCGAGCAGCAGACGCTGATCCCGCAGCTCGTCATCCGCCTCAAGCGCGACGAGGCGGCGCGCTACGGGATCCAGTCGGGCGCGATGGCCGAGCTGCTGGAGACGGCGATCGGCGGGCACACGGTCGCGCAGATCCTCGACGGGCCGCGCGCCTTCGACGTGGTGGTGCGCTACGACGCGCGCAGCCGCGCCGATCGCGACGCGCTCGCGCGCACGCTGGTCGACACGCCGTCGGGCGCCAAGGTGCCGCTCGGCGCGTTCGCCGAGGTGCGCGAAGATCTCGGCCCCAACCTGATCAACCACGACGACGTCACGCGCCGCATCGTGGTGATGGCCAACGCGCGCCACCGCGATCTCGGCTCGGTGGTCGCCGAGGTCAAGCGGCGCATCGACGCCGACGTGAAGCTGCCGACCGGCTACTGGATCGCGTACGAGGGGCAGTTCGAGAGCCAGCAGTCGGCGACGCGGTTGATCGGGCTCTTGTCGCTGGCGTCGCTGGCGGGGATGTTCCTGGTCTTGTTCGGCCACTTTCGATCGCTGCGGCTGGTCTTGCAGGTGATGCTCAACATCCCGCTGGCGCTGGTCGGCAGCGTGGCGGCGATCCTGCTCACCGACGGGACGTTCTCGATCGCGACGCTGGTCGGCTTCGTCACCCTGTGCGGCATCGCGTCGCGCAACACCATCATGATGATCTCGCACTACCGCGAGCTGCAGCGCGAGGGCGCGCCGTTCGATCGCGCGCTGGTGGTGCGCGGCTCGCTCGAGCGGCTGGTGCCGGTGCTGATGACGGCGCTGACCGCGGCGCTGGCGCTGGTGCCGCTGGTGCTGGCGCGCGGCCAGCCGGGCAAGGAGATCCTGTACCCGGTGGCGACGGTGATCCTCGGCGGGCTGGTCTCGTCGACGCTGCTCGACATGGTGGTGACGCCGGCGGTGTTCTTCAAGTTCGGCAAACCGGCGCCCGACAGCGACGATCCGGAGCGGATTTGAACGTGTTCAAAAAAAACCGAACGATCGAGGAGTGGATTTGAACGTGTTCAAAAATGGGCTGCTGGCGATGGCGCTGGCGATGGTGGGTTGCAAGGAGCGGGCGGCGCCGCCGCCGGCGATCGAGACGCGGCCGGCGGAGAGCGCGCACGCGGCGACGGCGCACGAGCACGCGTCGCCGCACGGCGGGCTGGTGCAGTCGACGCCGCGCGGGCACCTCGAGCTGCTGGTCGATCGCGCGGGCAAGCTGTCGGTGTATCTGCTCGACGAGGAGCTGCGGCCGCGCGCGCCGAGCGGCTCGGTCACCGCGCGCGTCGGCCTGCCCGGTTACGCCGAGCTGGCGCTGGCCGCGCGCGGCGATCGCTTCGAGGCGCAGGGCGCGCCGTTCGCGCGGCCCGATTTTCCCGTGGTGGTGACGGCGCTCGACGCCGGCCAGCCGGAGACCGCGCGCTTCGCGGTCCATCTCGCCGGCGCGCACGCGCACGCCGCGCCCGACGGCGGCGGCGGCTCGATCATCGGTCGCATCGTCGACTCGTCGTGCCTGGCGCGCGGCGAGCGCATCGACGAGGACCACACCGCGTGCGCCATCCGCTGCATCCGCGGCGGCGCGCCGATCGCGATCGTCGAGGACGGCACCAACCAGGTCTACATCGCCGTCGGCGCGTCGGGAAAATCGGTGACCGACCTGCTGCTGCCGCTGGTCGGGCGGCGCTCGGAGATCTTCGGGCAGATCGTGCGGCAGGGCGGCAGCCAGCTGATCCTCGTCGAGGAGGCGGTGCCCGAGCACGATCACCGCGCGCGCGAAGGCGGCGCGGTGGCGATGGTGGGCACCGAGCACCTGGAGGTCACCGCGCTGCGCTCGGGCGAGGTGCGCGTCTGGCTGAGCGACGAGTTCCGCAAGCCGCTGCCGGTGGCGGGACGGCGCGGCACCGTCGAGGCGCGGCAGGGCGCGCGCGTCGAGAGCGCGCCGCTTTCGCCCGACGGCGATCACCTGGCGGCGAAGCTCGCGCCGCTCGGCGCCGCGCCCGTCGAGGCCACGGTGCGGCTGCCGATGGGCGGCGATGCGAATTACTTCGTCACCTTCATGCTCGATCCCAAGGACCAGGCGGATGCGCCCGCGCCGGCGAAGTCGAGCGGCGCCGACGTGCGCATCGACGTCACCGGCGAGTACTCGCCGTCGAGCATCACGCTCGAGCGCGGCGTGACTGCGCGCTTGCACTTCTTCAAGCGCGACACTACGGCCTGCACCAGCGAAGTCGTCTTGCCGGCGTTCGGCGTGCGGCGCAAGCTGGAGCCGCTCGGCGAGACCATCGTCGAGGTGACGCCGCGCGAAAAGGGCGAGTTCGAGTTTACTTGCGGCATGAACATGGCGCGCGGCAAGATTCGGGTGCGGGATTGAGAGGACAACCATGGCCGAGAACCTGACGTGGCAGCAGGTACGGGACGGCGCCCGCGACGGCGACGCGGGGGCGCTGGTGGCGCAGATGCGGGGTTGGTTCGAGTGGTTGCCGCTGTGGCAGTGGGCGAGCCTGGCGCACGCCGAGCTGAAGCAGGCGATCGAGGAGCGGGCGCGCGCGCTCGGCAAGCCGTTCACCGTCGACCACGCGATTCGCGTGCTGGGCGAGATCGGCGACGAGGCGCACGCGCTGCGCGACTGGCTCGAGGGGCAGAGCTTCGCGGGCGCGGCTCGCCTGCGCGCGGCCGTCGAGGCGCACCTCGAGCAACACGCCGGCGCCGCCGCGACGCCGGCGACGGCAAAAGAGCCGCCGCGCGAGGAGCCGAAGAAGGAAGAGGCCAAGCCGAAAGAAGAGGCCAAGGCCGAGCCGAAGAAGGACGAGGCCAAGGCCGAGCCGAAGAAGGAAGAGGCGAAGCCGAAAGACGAGGCCAAGGCCGAACCGAAGAAGGAAGAGGCCAAGGCCGAATCGAAGAAGGACGAGCCGAAGAAGGACGAGGCCAAGGCCGAGCCGAAGAAGGACGAGGCGAAGGCCGACGCGCCGAAAGCGTAGAGCAGAGATTGAACCGCCAAGGCGCCGCAGACGCCAAAGAGATCGGAAATTAATTTTCTGGCTGGCGTCTTGGCGTCTTGGCGGTTAATCCGCTCCGCTTCTCACTTGTCGAGATAGCGCGCGACCGCGGTCTCGATCATCGAGAACGGCAGCAGCGCCTTGCTGATCGCCTGCCCATGCGCGTCCTTGCCGACGAGGTAGCGCAGCCGCGGGTGCTTGACCGTCGCCGCGCGCGCGATCGCCCGCGCCACCGCGCGCGGATCGGCGGTGCGCCCCTCGAGCAACTTGTCGACGATGCGCTCGAGCTGCTTCGAGCGCTCGTAGTACGGCGACGACGGATCGCTCGCGCGCTTGGCCACGCGCCGGTTGCGCTCGAAGATGTCGGTGCGGAACGTCCCCGGCTCGACGATCACCACCCCGACGCCGTACGGCCGCAGCTCGTGGCGCAGCGACTCCGACAACCCCTCGACCGCCCACTTCGACGAGCAGTACGCCGACAGCCCCGGCGTCGCGAACCGCCCGCCGATCGACGACACATTAATGATGCGCCCCGAGCGCCGCTCGCGCATCGCCGGCAGCACCGCCTTGGTCGTCGCCGCCACGCCGAAGAAGTTGGTCTCGAACTGCTCGCGCAACTCCGCCATCGTCAGGTCCTCGAGGAACCCGCCCATGCCGAAGCCGGCGTTGTTGACCAGCACGTCGACGCGGCCGGCGCGCGCGATCACCTCGGCGACCGCCGCCGCGATGCTCGCCTCGCTGGTCACGTCGAGCGCCACTTTCTCGACGGTGACGCCGGCCTTCTCGGCGGCCGCGTCGAGCCGCTCGGCGCGCGCGAGATCGCGCATGGAGCCGAACACGCGCAAGCCGCGCCTGGCCAGCTCGATCGACGAGAGCAGCCCGAACCCGCTGCCCGCGCCGGTGATCAGGACGACCTGGGGATCGCTCATGCGCGGAACTTACCGCAAACGGCGCAGCTGCGTCAGCGTGCCGGCGAACAGATCGAGATCGACGCGGCCGGCGATGCCGTCGACTTTTCCCGTCGAGGAGTGCTGCCAGAAGTGCCAGCGCTTCCACGCGTCGGGGAGCGTCGGGCACTCGACCTCGTAGTGCGCGATCCACAGGCGCCAGGCGCCGAACTTCGCGTCCAGCTTGCGGCCCATCGACGGCGACGTGTAGATGATCGGGCGCGCGCCGGTGCGCCGTTCGACGCGGCGCAGCCACGCGGTCAGGCGCGCGGCCAGCACCTCGAGCTTCTCGCCGTCGTCGGTCTCGACGTCGGCGACCAGCGGTAGATCGGCGCCGCCGAGCCGCTTCACCGTCGAGATCGCGAGGTCGGCCTGCGCGCGCGCGTCGGCGCCGGCGCGAAAGAATTGGTAGGCGCCGCGCCTCACGCCGGCTCTTCGCATGGCGGCGAAGTTGGCGGCGAAGCGATCGTCGACGGTGTCGACGCCGTCGGAGACGCGGGCGAACGCGAACGCCACGCCGGCCTTCTTCACGCGCGTCCAGTCGATCTCGCCCTGGTACGTCGACACGTCGATGCCGCGCAGCCGCTTGGGCGCGCCGCAGTCGTCGTCGGCGAACGCCGTCGCGCCGCAGAGGATCACGCCGCAGACGATCGCGATGGAATCGCCGCGCTTCACGCCGCCTCGTTCATCGTCATCCCACCTTATACGGAGAATGGTATGAATCGCGCCATGCTCCCACCGCGCGACGAATACCAGGCGCGACTCGACGCGCGCCGCGCCGAGGTGGCGCGTCTCGGCCGGCGCGATCGCGCGCTGTCGCGGGCGCGCACGGCGGTGTTCGTCGCCGGCGCGACCGTGGTGTGGTTCGGCCTCGGGCCGCGCCCGCTCACCGCGGCCGTCGCCGCCGCGGCGTTCATCGCGCTGGTGGTGTTGCACGATCGCGCGCTCATGCGCCGCCGCCGCGTCGAGCGCGCGGTCGAGCTGTACCAGCGCGCGCTCGAGCGGCTCGACGGGAAATGGGCCGGCCGCGCGCCGCCCGAGCTGCGCGGCGATCGCTTCGCCGATCCGGCGCACCCGTACGCGCGCGATCTCGATCTGTTCGGCGCCGGCTCGCTGTTCGAGCTGCTCTGCACGGCGCGCACGCGCGGCGGCGAACAGAAGCTGGCCGACTGGCTGCGCGCGCCCGCCGCGCCCGACGTGATCCGCGCGCGGCAAGCCGCCGTCGAGGAGCTGCGCGCGCGCGTCGATCTGCGCGAGGAGCTGGCCATCCTCGGCGAGGGTGCGCGCGCGTCGCTCGATCCGGAAGGGATCGCCGCGTGGGGCGCCGAGCGCAGCGCGCCCGCCACCTGGTTTCGTCTCATCGCGCCGCCGATCGCGCTGTTCTCCGTCGGCGCGGTCACCTGGTGGGCGATCGGCCTCAGCTACTGGCCCGCCGCCGCGGCCGCCGCGCTGATCTTTATTTTGCACCGCAGCATGAGCGCCCGCGTCGCGCGCCTGCTCGCCGCCGTCGAGCGGCCGGGCCACGATCTCTCGACGCTGGCGCTGATCTTCGCGCGTCTCGAGCGCGAGCCGCTCGCGAGCCCGCGCCTCGCCGAGCTGAAGGCCGGCCTCTCGACCGCCGGCGGTGAGGCCGCCGCAGGCGCGGCTGGAAGTGCCGCCGACCAGCGGCGGCCGAACGCGTCGCGGCAGATCGCGCGCCTCGGCCGCCTGGTCAACCTGTTCCTCGCCGTCAAGAACCAGTTCTTCCTGCCGATCGGCCTCCTCCTCCTCTGGGCGCCACAGCTCGCGCTGGCCATCGACGCGTGGCGCGCGCGCTCGGGCGCCGACATCGCGCGCTGGCTCGACGCCGCCGGCGAACTCGAGGCGCTGTGCGCGCTCGCCGGTTACGCCTACGAGCACCCCGAGCACCCGTTCCCGCAAATCACCGACGAGAGAGCCGCGCTCTTCGACGGCGCCGAGCTGGGCCATCCGCTGCTCCCGCCGGCGACGTGCGTGCGCAACGACGTGCGGCTCGGCGGCGAGCTGCGCCTGCTCCTGGTGTCGGGCTCGAACATGTCCGGCAAGAGCACGCTGCTGCGCACCGTCGGCACCAACGCGGTGCTCGCGCTCATGGGCGCGCCGGTGTGCGCGCGGCGCCTAACGCTGTCGGTGCTGGCGCTCGGCGCCACGCTGCGCGTCGAGGACTCGCTGCAAGAGGGTGCGTCGCGCTTCTACGCCGAGATCACGCGCCTCAGGCAACTGGTCGATCTCGCCGAGGGCGAGCGGCCGCTTTTATTTTTGCTCGACGAGATCCTCGCCGGCACCAACTCGCACGATCGCCGCGTCGGCGCCGAGGCGCTGGTGCGCGGCCTGGTCGATCGCGGCGCCGTCGGCCTGGTGACCACGCACGACCTGGCGCTCGCCGACGTCGCCGACTCGCTGGGCGCGCGCGCGGCCAACGTCCACTTCGAGGATCACCTCGACGGCGGCCGCCTGGTCTTCGACTACCGCATGCGTCCCGGTGTGGTGCGCAAATCCAACGCGATCGAGCTGATGCGCGCGGTCGGCCTAAAAGTGTGAGCGTCGTGTATGCTTCGCGGCGCGAGGGCGCGGACATGGAGATTCCGAAGGTCGGTGGTGAGGTGGAGGCGTATTGCATGACGTGCAAGACGATGAAGTGGCACGTCGTGGTGGCGGTCGTCGACGACAAGCCGGCCAAGGTGGAGTGCCACGGCTGTCACAAGCAGCACGTGTTTCGTCTCGGGCCGCCGGGCACGACCAAGCCGCGGCCGCGGCGTCCGCGCGCCGACGAGCCGGCCGCGCCGGCGCCGATCGACGATCTCGAGCAGCGCCTGGCCGCCGGCGAGCGCGACGCGCTGACGTACTCGCCCAAGGACGTCTACGCGGTCGATCAGTTCGTGCGCCATCCGACGTTCGGCGTCGGGCTGGTGGTCGCGCTGCCTGCCGCGCAAAAAGTCGAGGTGGCGTTTCGCTCGGGCCGCAAGCTGCTGGTGCATCAGCGCGGCGACGGGCCGATCACGCCGACGCTGGTGCGGCCGGCGCGCCGCGACGACGAAGCTCCGCGCGGCGTAACCGACGCGCCCGATCGCTCACGCAGCGGCGGCGGAAATCAATAACGACGAACGAGGCGCAGCTCGCCTCGGATCAGGCTTCCTCTTCTTTTTGCTGCTGCTCCTCGTCGCCCTCGACGCCCGCGCCGACGTCGCCCTCCTGGCGTAACGAGTTGGGATCGATCCCCGCGTCGATCGCCGCCTGAATCGCGGCGATGTCATCGTCGGCCGCCGACGTCTTGCCCTCGGCGTGGCGCTCCGCGCGCTTCTTGCGCTTCGCCTCCTGGGCTTTCTGGCGCTCGACCTCTTTCTGCCTGCGGATGAACTTCTCGTTGCCCTTGGCCATCACCATGAGATTGACACGTTTTGGGCGCCCGCGGATCCCCGATTCGATCGTCGATCCGGCGCGCCCGATTTCGGGCATGCTGGTCTGTCGAATGAGCGACTCCGGTTATCTCGAAGCGGTGGTGGCGTGGGCGCTCGCGTGTCTGCGCGGCAAAGAGGGCGCGACGCGCGGGCGCGCCGACAAGAAGGCGGCGGGGCGGCCGATCGAGGAGCTGGCGAAGCGCTTTGCGCTCGACGCGCTCGAGCGGCGCGCGGTCGAGCTGCTCTACGCGGCCGAGCGATCGATCGAGACTGCGCGAGAATTGCGCGCGCGCGGCGGCTTCACCGTCGAGGTCTTGCGCGACGTGCTGGGTGACGCGCGCGTGGACGCGCTGTGCGCGCCGGGCGGCAAGCTTCAGCGGCGCGCGCTGGTGCGCGTCGACGACGGCTGGCTCGGCGGCGCGCGCTCGGCGCTGTCGCTGGCGCCCGGCCTGGCGGCGCGGCTCGACGGCGCGGCGCCGTCGGTGGAGCACCTCGGGCCGGGCGCGCGGCGCATTCCGGCGGCGGGCGACGGCTGGGGCGAAAAATTTCCCTCGACCGCGCGGCTGGTCGAGCTGGTCAAGGATCAGCCCGCGCACGGGCTGCTCACCGTCGAGGGCTGCGGGCGCCGCGAGGCGTGGGCGCTGGCGGTGGCGGCGGCGCGCTGGCACTCGCGCGCGGCGCTGGTGATCGACGGCGAGGCGCTCGCGTCGCTCGAGCGAGGCGCCGCGTGGGCGCTGGCGGCGGCGGCGCGCCGCGACGCGGATCTCGACGGCGATCTGCTGATGGTGGTGCAGGCAGCCGCGCTCGGCGAGGCGTGGCGCGCGGCGGCGTGCGAGGGCGAGGGCGCGTTCGTGATCCTGGCGGATGCGGCGCGGCCGCGCGAGATCGTCCCCGAGGAGGGGCTGGCCCACCGCGCGGTGGTGCTGCCCGCGCTCAACGCGTCGACGGGAACGGTGGTGGCCGCGCCGGCGGCGAAGAAAGAGGACGACGGGTTCGATCACATCCGCGCGCAGGCGATCCGCGACGCGGAGAAGGCGCTCGGCATCGTGCGGCGCGAGCCGGTGAAGGCGGCGATCGCGCCGCCCGCGCAGCAGCCGCCGCCGGTGCAGTCGCCGCGTCCGGTCGAAGCCGCAAGAGAGCCGGTCAAAGTCGCCGTCAAAGAACCGGTCGGAGAACCGGTCAAAGAAGCCGTCAAAGAACCGGTCAAAGAAGCCGCCAAAGAGCCGGTCAAAGAAAACCTCAAAGAAGCCGTCAAAGAGACGGTCACGCCGGCGGCGGCTGCACCGTCGGTGGGCGAGCCGGCGGCCGAGGCGGCGGGCAAGGCGAAGCGGCGATCGAAGAAGGGCCTTTTGCACTTCGGTGATCCGAGCGCTACGCCGCCGCAACCGGCCGCGCAAAGTGCCGCCGCCGCGCCGCCGATCACGACGCCTGCGGTCGCCGCGCCGCCCGCTCCCGCCGAGACCGTGCCCGACTCGGCGTCGCTCCCCTACGTCGATGTGCCCGCCGACGCGCCGCCCGATCTGCTGGCGCGCATCGCCAGCAGCTGCCCCAATCCCAACCAGCGCATCGAGGTCATCTACAAGCTCGGCGGCTTCCGCTCCTCGGCGGTGATCGCCGCGCTGCGCGCCAACACGCGCAGCGAGCACGCCGGCGTGCGCGCCGCCGCCGAGCAGGTGATGGCGTCGCTGTTCGGCCCCGACTGGAACCGCTCGCGCCCGGTGCCCAAGCCGGTGCAGCGCCCGCCTTCGGACGACAAGGATCGCGGGCCGCCGGGCGGTTGGTGATTCGCGCGAGCGGGCGATGAGCGACGAGCTGCGGCTGCGCATCGAACGGCACCTGACCGAGGCCACCGGCGGCGCGGCGTCGGTGCGCGCGCTGGATCCGCTGGTCGGCGGCGCGTGCCAGGACAACTGGCTGGTCGAGGCCGAGCTGTCGTCGGGACCGCTGGCCGGGTGGCGCAAGCTGGTGCTGCGCTCCGACGCGCTGGTGTCGCTCACCGGCAGCCTCGATCGCGCCGGCGAGCTGCGCGTGGTCGAAGCGGCGGTGGCCGCGGGCGTGCGCACGCCGGCGGCGCGCTGGCCGGCGCGCGATCTCACGCGCGCGGGCGCCAACGCCTACTTCCTCGATTTCGCCGACGGTGAAGCCATCGGCCGCCGCGTCGTCGGCTCGCCGCAGCTCGAGGCCGCGCGCGCGCGCCTCGCCGACGAGCTGGGCCGCGAGCTGGCCAAGATCCACTCCATCACGCCCGCCACGCATCCCTCGCTGTTCGAGCGCGACGGCAATTTGCCGCAGCCGAGCGGCAAAACGCCGCAGCAGGACGGCAAAACGCCGCAGCCCGATCTGCGCGCCGCCGATCCGCGCGGCACCGATCCGATCGGCCCGCTGCTCGCGTTCACCCGCGGCATGCTCGAGACGATCCCCGAGCCGCGCCCCGCGCTCGAGCTGGCGCTGCGCTGGCTCGACGAGCACCGGCCGGCGCCCGGCGCGGCCGAGGTCACGCTGGTGCACGGCGACTTCCGCACCGGCAACTTCCTGGTCACGCCGTCGGGGCTGAGCGCGATCCTCGACTGGGAGTTCGCCCGCTGGGGCACGCCCGCCGAGGACCTCGCGTGGATCTCGGTGCGCGACTGGCGCTTCGGCCGCCTCGATCGCCCGGTCGGCGGCTTCGCGCGCCGCGAGGAGCTGTACCGCGCCTACGAGCAGGCGAGCGGCCGCCGCGTCGATCCCGCCGAGGTGCGCTGGTGGGAGATCGTCGGCAACGTGCGCTGGGCGCTCGGCTCGATCCATCAAGGGCTGCGTTACCTCGCCGGCGATCGCGACCTCGAGCTGATCGCCATCGGCCGCCGCTCGGTCGAGATGGAGTGGGAGGCGCTGCGCCTGATCGGGAGGTCGCGATGATCGATCCGCCGGACAAGGCCACGCTGCTCGACGCGGTGGCGCTGTTTCTCGTCGGTGAGCTGAAGGGCGCGGTGGCCGATCCCAAGCTCGGCTTCCGGGTGCTGATCGCGGCGCACCTGACCGCGTCGGTGGCCGCCGAGCTGCGCGGCGACGACGCGCAGGACGCCGCCGAGCTCGAGCGGCTGCGCGCGCTGCTCCCCGATGTTGCAACGCAGCAAAATGATCCGGCCGAGCGGCGCGCCGAGCTCGCGCGGCTGAACGGCGAGCTGGCGAAGCGATTGCGCGGCGGCGCGCTCGACGGCGACGCGTGGCGCGCGGCGTTCGACCACCTGCAAGCGACGCTGGCCGAGAAGCTGCGCGTGGTGAGCCCGCGCTTCGAGCTCAAGCCCGACATCGAATGACCCCAACGAGAGGTGCGGCATGAACTTCGAGCTCCAGCCCGAGCTGGCCGAGCTGCGGCAAAAAGTCCGCGCGTTCATGGACGAGCGCGTGATCCCGGCCGAGCGGCGAATCGTCGACGAGGATCGCGCGCGCCGCTGGGACACCTTGCGCGCGCTGCAAGCCGACGCGCGCGCGGCCGGCCTGTTCACGCCGCACCTGCCGGCCGAGTACGGCGGGCGCGGCCTCGGAATCATGGGCATGTGCGTGCTGTTCCGCGAGATGGGCCGCTCGCCCGTCGGCGCGCGCGTCTTCAACTGCGACGCGCCCGATCAGGGCAACATGGATCTGCTGCTGCAAGCCGCGTCGCCGGCGCTGCGTAAGCGCTGGCTCGAGCCGCTCGCCGCCGGCGAGATCTCGAGCGGCTTCTCGATGACCGAGCCGGCGCCGGGCGCGGGCGCCGATCCGTCGAACCTGCGCACGCGCGCGGTGCGCGACGGCGACGCGTGGGTGATCGACGGCCACAAGTGGTACACCACCGGCGGCAACGACGCCGCGTTCCTGATCGTCATGGCGCGCACCAGCGACGAGGCGGCGTCGATGTTCATCGTCGATCGCCGCGCCGAGGGCGTCGAGCACGTGCGCGACATCTCGGTGATGGGCGAGCCGCTCCTGGCGCACCGCGAGGCCGAGCTCAAGTTCAACCATGTGCGCGTCGGCGACGACGCGGTGCTGGGGCAGATCGGCGAGGGCTTTCGCCTGGCGCAGCGGCGGCTGGTGCCGGCGCGCCTCACGCACTGCATGCGCTGGCTCGGGCTGGCGGAGCGCACGCTGCAGCTCTGCAAAGCGTACGTGGCCACGCGCCAGAG
>DASREC010000183.1:0-25536 GCA_035652295.1 Polyangia bacterium | reverse complement strand
GCGTCTCTTTCGGCGGCGGCGGTGTCGTCGTCTCCGTCGGCGGCGTCGGATTGCCCGACTCGCGGAAGTGCAGCACCAGCAGCGTGACCGTCGCCAGCCCGACGACCGTGAGCCCGATGGTGAGCCAGCGCGGCACGCGCGGCGGCGCGGCGGCGGCCAGCGGCGGCGGCACGAACAGCGACGGCGGCGCCTCGCGCGCATCGATCGGCGGCGCGCTCGGCGGCGGCGACGTGTCGGCCGGCCCCTCGGGAATCAGCAGCGGCAGCTCGCGCGTCGGCTCGCCGCGCTGGCCGTTCGTGCCCGACTGCGCCGCCGGAGCCAGCGCGTCCGCGACCTGCGCGGCGAGCGGCGGCAATTCCTCGGAGCCCTGCGGCTCGGCCTCCATCGCCGCGTTCTCGCCGTCGAGCGAGCGCGCGGGCGGCGCATCCGGAATTCCCGGCAGCGACGGCGGATCGACGCGCTCGATGGGCGTCGTCGGCGCGTCTTCGCTCACCGCCGGCATCGCCGGAGCGGTGGTCGCGCCGAGCAGCGGCGGCACGTCGACGGGCGCCAGCTCGTGGTGCGCCGGCCCGACGCCCGCGAACGTATTCTTCGGCGGCAACGTCTCCAGCCGCGCCGGCCGCGCGATCGTCGGGATCGGCGGCGGAATCGGCGGCGGAATCGCCGGCGGCTTGGGAACCGGCGGCGACCACGGCGCGGCCGCGAGCAGCGTCGGCGCCTGCGGCGGCGCGCTCGGCGTCGGTGGGATCACCACCGCCGCGAAGCTGCCGGTGCGCGACGCCGGCCGCCCGAGCCGTCTCACGAGAGCCGCCAATTCGTTGCGCGCGCGCGAAGCCCGGCTGCCGAGGATCGGCACCAACGCCTCGCGCAGCGCCGCCACCGACGGAAACCGCGCGTCGGGATCGACCGCCATCGCCTTCGGCAAGAGCGCCTGCAGCCGCCCGTCGGCAGCCGGCGGCGGTGGCGGCGCCGATTCGATCTTGCGCCGCACCTCGGCCGCGGTCGCGCCCTCGAACGCGCGCGCGCCCGAGATCAGCTCGTGCAGGATCGCGCCCAGCGAGAACACGTCGCCGCGCGCATCGACCGGCCCGCCGTGCAGCGCCTCGGGCGCCAGGTAGCCGATCGCCGGCACAAGCGAGTCGTCGTCGGCCCAGCCCGGCTTGATCAGCGACGCCATCAGCCCGACGTCGAGCAGCTTGATCTCGCCCTCGTACGTCAGCATCACCGTCTGCGGCGCCAGCCCGAGGTGCACCACGCCGCCGGGCAAAAGATCCTTGCGCGCGTGCGCGTGCTCGAGCGCCTCGCACAGATCGAGCGCCAGCAGCATCGCGCCGTCGGTGGTCATGGCCTCGCCGCGGCCGCGCAGCGTCGCCATCAGGTGCTCGAGGTCGAGCCCGCGCACCAGGTCCACCACTAAATAGTATTGCGCGCCCTGCACGTTGACCTCGTGCACGCGCGCGATGCGCTCGTGATCGAGGCCCGAGTACGCCGTCGCCGCGGTGACGAAGCGCGCCACGAACGGCTCGTCCACGCACAGCTTCGCGTGCAGCCGCTTGACCGCGAACTGCTTCTCGAACCCGGCGACTCCATAGATCTTGGCGCGGAACGTCTCGCCCAGCGGTCCGATTCCCAGCCGCTCGATGCAGTTGTAGCGCCCGAGGTAGAAGGCGCGCTTGGCGTCCGGCTCCATTGGCGGGTCGAAGTTAACATGCGGCGGCGGGTCGAGTCGCGCCGATTTGCCCACCGTCGGGAAACATGGAATTCTACAGTGGTGGATGCGCTCCCTCCCGACGTCGAGCTGCTGCGCGCCGAGACGCGGCGCCTCGTCGATCGGGAGCTGAAGCCGCGCACGCTCGAGATCGAGCGCGAGCGCCGCGTCCCCGAGGAGCTGGTCGCCAAGCTGCGCGAGCTCGGCTACTTCGGACTGACGATTCCGGAAAAATACGGCGGGCTCGGCGTGTCGGCGCTCGCCCATTTGGTGGTGCAGGAGGAGCTCGGGCGCGCGCACGCGGCGTTCAACATGCTCATCTCGGGCAACAACGGGATCGGCGTGATGGCGCTGGTGCTCGACGGCACCGAGGAGCAGAAGCTGCGGTGGCTGCCGCGCCTGGCGTCGGGCGAATGGATCGCGGCGTTCGCGCTCACCGAGCCGGGCGCGGGCTCCGATGCGCAGGCGATCGAGACGCGCGCGGTGCGCGACGGCAAGCGCTGGATCCTGAACGGCGTCAAACACTACATCTCGCGCGGCGACATCGCGCAGCTCACCACCGTGTTCGCGCTCACCGACGCGTCGGCGCGGGCGCGCGGCGGCATCACCGCGTTCGCCGTCGAGAAGGGCACGCCGGGATTTCGCGTGGCGCGCATCCAGGAGTCGATGGGCTCGGACGTGGTGAAGCAGGCCGAGCTGGTGCTCGAGGACTGCGCGCTCGACGACACGAACGTGATCGGCGAAGTGGGGCAGGGCTTCGCCACCGCCATGCGCGTGCTCGATCTGGGACGACTGTCGCTGGCGGCGCGCTGTCTCGGGACGATGGAGGAGCTGCTCGCGGTCTCCGCCGAGCACGCGCGCAACCGCGTGCAGTTCGGCAAGCCGATCGCCGAGCAGCAGGCGATCCAGCACATGCTGGCCGACACCGCGGTCGACATCGCCATGCTGCGCCCCGCGCTCTACGCGGCGGCGCGCCGTCGCGACGCGGGTGAGCGCGTATCGCAAGAGGCGGCGATGTGCAAGCTGTTCGCGTCGGAGGCGCTCGGCCGCGCCGCCGATCGCGCGGTGCAGATCCACGGCGGCATGGGCTTCATGCGCGACTGCGTCGTCGAGGGCATCTACCGCGAGGCGCGCATGATGCGCATCGTCGAGGGGACCAGCGAGATCCAGCGGCTCCTGATCGCGCGCGGCGTGCTCGGCGGAGGCACGCGCGCTTGAAGCTGAAGGGCGCAGAAGAGGGCTACTGGAGCCGACTGTCGCGGCTGCTCATGCGTCCGGGCGTCAAGCTGCGGCGCATCGACACCGGCGTGCGCGAAGATCTCTACGGCGCGCGCCACGCGGTCGCCTACGTTCGTCACCTGGCGCGCGGCAATCGCATCAAGCGCAAAGCGTTCTTCGAGTCGATCGACGAGACGCGCCCGCCGGTGCTGCTGCTGCACGGCTACCTCGGCACGCGCGGCTCGATGTACATCCTCGAGCGCCGGCTCAACGACGACGGCATCTGCGTCTTCTCGTTCAACCTCGGCTCGCTCAACGTGCGCGACATCCGCACGTCGGCGTTTCTCATCCATCGCAAGATCGAATCGATCCTGGCGCAGACGCCGGTGAAGAAGATCGACATCATCGGCCACTCGATGGGCGGGCTCATCGGGCTCTACTACGTCAAGAAGCTCGGCGGCTACGAGAAGGTGCGCAAGCTGGTGATGATGGGCACGCCGATGAAGGGCACCTGGGCGGCGCTGCTCGGTGTGGCGACCGTCGGCCTGATCTCGGCGAGCGCGTGGCAACTGCTACCGGGCAGCCGCTTCCTCAAGGAGCTCGAGGCCGGGCCGCTGCCGAACGGCGTGCAGTACTACACCATCGCGGCGCAGCGCGACTGGGTGTGCCCGGTCGAGTCGACGCCGCTCGAAGGCGCGGAGTCCTTGACGGTTCCGCTCGGGCACTCGTCGCTGGTCATGAGCGAGGAAGTGTACCGGCACATTCTCTGGGCGCTGCGCAAGTAACGCGCGTCCGCGTACTGCACGCGCGTGCCGCCGCCGCACGTGGCATGGCCGTTGCTCGACCATTTGTTCGATGGCCTACCGAACCCGCGATCTGCAAGACCGTCGCTGCGCGTTTTGCGGGCGGCCTCGCCACGAAGTTCGCAAGCTCGTCGCCGGGCCGCAGGTGTACATCTGCGAGCGCTGCGTCGCGGTCTGCAAACAGCTGCTCGCCGACGAGCGGCGCGCCACCGGCCCGAACGGCGAGCGTCGCGCGCACAAGCCGCGCGATCTCAAGCAGCGCCTCGACGAGTGGGTCATCGGGCAGGAGCGCGCCAAGCGCATGCTCACCGTCGCGATCTACAACCACCTCAAGCGGGCGCAGGCGCGCGCGACGGGCTCCGAGATCGAGCTGACCAAGAGCAACATCATGCTGCTCGGGCCGCCGGGGACCGGCAAGACGCATCTCGCGCGAACGCTGGCGAAGCTGATCGACGTGCCGTTCGCGATCGCCGACGCCACGCCGCTCACGCAAGCCGGCTACGTCGGCGAAGACGTCGAGAGCGTGATCGCAAAACTTTTGCGCGCGGCCGACAACAACGTCGATCGCGCGCAGCAGGGCATCATCTACCTCGACGAGGTGGACAAGCTGGCGCGCCGCCCCGGCCACGATCGCGACGTGTCGGGCGAAGGCGTGCAGCAGGGCCTGCTCAAGATGCTCGAAGGAAAAAAAGTCGTCGTGCGCGTCGGGGCCGATCGTAACGGCGTGGGCGGCGACCCGGTGGAGATCGACACCTCGAACATCCTGTTCATCGCCGGCGGCGCGTTCGATGGGCTGGCGCGCAGCCTGGCGATCAGCAAGCGCGGGTCGAGCGGCTTCCGGCAGGGCGGCATCGCGCACGTCGAGTGCTACACGGGCTACGACGCGGTGACGCCGCCCGATCTGCACAAGTTCGGCTTCCTGCCGGAGTTCGTCGGGCGCTTTCCGGTGCTGGTGCCGCTCGAGGCGCTCGACGAGGAGTCGCTCAGCAAGATCCTCACCGAGCCGCGCAACGCGCTCTTGCGGCAGTACCAGCGGCTGTTCTCGATGGAGGGCGCGCGGCTCGAGTGCACGCCCGACGGGCTGCGCGCCATCGCCCGCTCGGCGCTGGCGCGCTCGACCGGCGCGCGCGGCCTGCGCGCGGTGCTGGAGGAGCTGCTGCTCGACGCGATGTTCGACCTGCCGTCGAATCGCGGCGGCCGCTACGTCCTCGACGAGAACGCGGTGTCATGCGGCACCCCGCGCCGCCTCGGCGAGCGCAGCGCCGCCTGATCCGCCCGAGCGCTCGCGCAAACCCATCGACAGCGCACGAGCAATCGGTAGCACCAACTCAATCGTCGGAGCGCGAGCGATCGTAGGAGCGAGAGCGATCGTCCAGCGCGCGAGCGATCGTAGGAGCGAGAGCGATCGTCCAGCGCGCAAGCGATCGTCGGAGCGCGAGCGCGCAAGCGAGCGTGGGTGCGCAAAGCGATCGTGAGCGCGCAAGCGATGGCCAGCGCGAACGAGCGTAGGTGCGCAAAGCGAGCGTGAGCGCGCGAGCGAGCGTGGGTGCGCAAAGCGAGCGTGACGCGCGAGCGATGGCCAGCGAGCGAGCGTGGGTGCGCAAAGCGATCGTCAGCGCAAGCGATCATCGACGCGTGAGCGAGCGTCAGCGCGAGCGATCATCGACGCGTGAGCGAGCGTCAGCGCGAGCGATCATCGACGCGTGAGCGAGCGTCAGCGCGGGCGATCGTCGACGCGTGAGCGAGCGTCAGCGCGAGCGATCGTCGACGCGTGAGCGAGCGTCAGCGCGAGCGATCGTCGACGCGTGAGCGAGCGATCAGCGCGAGCGATCGTCGACGCGTGAGCGCGCGTCAGCGCGAGCGATCGTCGACGCGCGAGCGAGCGTCAGCGTGAGCGAGCGTCAGCGCGCCAGCGAGCGCGAGCGATCGTCGGAGCGCCGGCGATCGTCAGCGCGCGAGCGTGAGCGTGTGCGTTCCGCCGCCGCCGCAGCGGATCGTGTACACCGATCGCGCCGCGTCGACGGCGATCGCGGTGGTGGCCGCGCCGTCGCACGCGATGCTCGGCGCCGCGCCGGGAAAGAACACGTCGTGCAGCGGCGGCGCGCCCGAGCCGGCGAACGTCACCGTCAGCGTCTGTCCGTCCCACTTCATCGCGCTCGGCGCGCCGCCGATCGCCTGCGCGTACGGCCGCGACACCGCCGCGATCATCTGCGGCCGCTCGATCCACGCGCCCGACGCATCCTGATCGAACAGCCCCCAGCTCGCCTGCGAGATCTCCTTCCACACCCAGAACGCCGTCGACGCCAACACCTCGTCGGCGTCGTCGAGCACGTGCCCGATCCAGCCGTAGCCGTTGGGCGTCGTCGGTCCGGCGCCGAACTCGTCGAGGATGAGCGGCGTCTTCCACGAGTCGGCCTCGTCGCGCGCGCCCGACACCGACGCGTGCAGCGACTCTTCGTAGGTGTCGTTGGCCAGCCGCGGATCGTTGGAGAAGATGCCGGTGTAGATGTGCGGCGCGTAGACGGCGCCGCCGACGGGAAACGGCGCGTCCGCGAGCGCCGCCGAGTTGGTGAAGTTCCGCTCCGCCGACGGCTCGAACAGGATCAGGTGCTTCGCGTCCACTACGCGGATCGCTGTCGCCGCCTTGACGTGAAACGCCAGCAAATCGGCGTCGGCCGCGATCGGCTCATTGAACAGCTCGTAGCCGAGCACCGCCTGGTCGCCGCGAAAGCGCATCGCCACCTGCTGCGCCATCTCGGCGAACCGCTCCTGCAGCATCATCGCGTCGCCGGCGAAGAACGAGTTGAACGCGCTCATCACCTGCGCCGACGTGCGCCGCGCGCCGAGATCGGTGAGCGGCCCGGAGAGCAGCATCGTCGGCGGCGGCACGATCGCCCACAGCGGCGCGCCGTCCTCGCCGATCTCCTTCGACCACGCGTCCTGGTGAAAATCGATCAGCACCAACACGCCGTGCGCGCGGCACAGGTCCACCACGTGCGCCACCGCGTCGAGGTACGCCGTCGAGAACACGCCCGCCTGCGGCTCGACGCCGCTCCACGAGATCGGCAGCCGCAGAAAATTGAACCCGAGCGCGCTCACCCGCGCCGCGTCCGAGTCATCGAACGCCGGCAGCGGCTCGACCGGCGCGCGCCCGCCGTCGAGCGTCACGTCGAACACGCCGGCCACGCGCGCGTTCATCCCGCGCAGCACCACCACGCGCCCATCGGCGGCGCGCAGGTTTTTTCCGTCACTGTCGAGCGGCGCGTAACGCGGCCCGCCCGGACCGCACGCGACCAACAAAAAGATCGCGAGCCACGAAAAACGCACGCCCCACGATACCCGATCTCTCGACGGGCGGCGTGAATTCTGCTGCGGTGCAGCAGCAAAATGTTGCGGCGCAAAATAACGCTGGTAAGTTGTTCGCATGCCGAAGCCCCAAGTCGCCCCGCGCCGTCGGGGACGCCCTCCGGTTCTCGCCGTCTCTGCGACCGGAAATCACGTGGTCAAGAAGTACGGCAACCGCCGCCTCTACGACACGCGCGACAGCCGCTACGTCAACCTCGAGGAGCTGGTCGAGCTGTTCGGCGCCGACGAGCAGCTCCAGGTGCTCGATGCCGTCACCGGCGACGATCTCACCGAGAAGACGCTGCGCCAGGCGATCCTCGCCGACGAGAACAAGCGCAAGATCGCGCTGGTCCCGCCCGATCTCCTGCGCGCGCTCATCCGCTACCGCCGCGGCGCCAGCCGCGCCGACTTCGAGCGTCACATCACCAAAGCGGTCGCTTCGTTCGCCGGCGCCAAGAAGTAGCGCGCCGTTCAGCGCCGCGCGCTGACGTACTCTTTGTGCAGCAAGTTGAGCAGCGTGGTCGCGGTCTCGAGATCGGTCTTCGGGCTGCGATCGAGCACCGCCTGCAGCTGCCCGTAGTTGATCACCAGCTGCAGCACGTCGAGATCCGGCTGGCTCAGGTCGCGCAGCGGCGCCTGTAGCGGCGAGCTCAACCCGAGCGCCTGGTCGCGCGACGGCAGCTCCCCCTCGATGCGGCGAAACTCGTCGAGCTGCCGCATCCCTTCCATCAGCAGCGCCTCGGTCGACTCCTGGATCTCCTCGAGCACCGATTTCTCGTCGGGGGCCTCGAGCTCGAACGTCCCCGTCATCCACGTCAGCAGCCGAAACGCCGCCTTGCGCGGCGACAGATCGTACGAGTCGTCGATGGTCGCGTAGTAGATCTGTCCCTTGCGCAGATAAATGCGCCCGTGTCCGCCTTCGCCGCGCACCGACAGCACGCCCGACTTGCGGCTCGTCGACAGCAGCTGCAGCAGATCCGGCAGCGGGATCTCGTCGATCGATCCCGACATCGGCTTGTTCGCGCCCGACACGCTTCGCCGCTGTCCCGTCTGCTCGAGCCGTTGCCGCGCCGCCTCTTCGCTGACGATCTGCGAGTTGTCGACGGCGATCAGCTTGATGATCGACGTGCCGATCAAGATCCGGTCGCCCTCTTTCAGCCGCGCCTTCTTGATCTTCTCGCCGTTGACGAACGTGCCGTTGGTCGAGCCGAGATCCTGAATCACGATCTGATCTCCGCTGGCCGCGATCTTGGCGTGCTTGCGCGACACCATGTCCTCGACGAGCACCATGTCGAGGTCGCTCGAGCGCCCGACGACGATCTCGCGGTCCATGCGCAGGGGGAACTCTCCGCCTTGGTATTTCCCCGATATGAAACGCAGCGCAAAGGTGGCGTTGGGCACGCTTGAAGGCTCCGCGATCTGGCCCGCAGTGTATCGGGACCGTTGGGTAAAGTCAAAGATACGACCCGTCGATTACCGACGAGGGAGCGCGCCTCCCGGCCGGCTTGACGCGGGTCGATCCGGCCGGTAGCGTCGCCCGTGAAATGGGTCCGCGCGCCGCCTCTTCCGACGTGAAAACCGAGCTCGGCGCGCTCCATCACGGCGACGCGCTCGAGTGGCTGGCGCGTCTCGACACCGCCTCCGTCGACCTGGTGTTCGCCGATCCGCCCTACAACGCCGGCCGCGAATCGTGGGACACCTTCGCCTCCGCCGCCGACTATCTGCGCTGGACCGAACGCTGGCTCGACCAAGCCGCGCGCGTCTTGCGGCCGACCGGCTCGCTCTACGTCTGCGGCTTCTCGGAAGTGCTCGCCGACGTGAAGCCGCTCGCGATGCGGCATTTTGCCGCTTGCCGCTGGTTGGTCTGGCACTACCGCAACAAGGCCAACCTCGGCCGCGATTGGGGCCGCTCGCACGAGAGCATCCTGCACCTGCGCAAGCCCGAGTTCGCGCTCGACGTCGACGGCGCGCGCGTCGCGTACAACGCGCACACGCTGCGCTACCCCGCGCATCCGCAGGCCGAGACCTCGCGCTTCGGCGGCCGGCCGTACGTGTGGCGACCGCATCCGCTCGGCGCCAAGCCGCGCGACGTGCTGGAGATCCCCACGCTCACCAACGGCATGCGCGAAAAGACCGCGCATCCGACGCAAAAACCGCTCGAGCTGGTGCGCCGCTTGATCGCCGCCGCCACGCGCGAAGGCGATCGCGTGGTCGATCCGTTCGCCGGCGCGGGCACGACCTGGGTCGTGTGCGAGGCGCTCGGCCGCCGCTGGCTCGGCTGCGAGCTCGACGCCGGCTACTGCGCCCTCATCGCGCGCCGCCTCGGCGAGAAGGTGACGATCGCCTCCGCCGACCGCGCCGAGACCCGCCGCCGCGCGCAGCGGCGAAAGCTGCGTTGAAGATTCGCGCCGCATCAGGCAAGTTGCTCCCAGAAAAAGGAGACGGCGATGTCCCCGGAAGAGATCTGCCGCAAGCTCGGCGAAAAGAAGACCAAGGCGATCTTCAATGAGCTCACCTCCGACGGCATGAAGAAGGTCCTGCGCGAGGCCAAGATCCCCACCAACCGGCTCGCCAGCCACACCTCGACGAAGAAGCGCAACGAGGACTGGTCCAATCGCCTGTGGCGCGTGGTCGCCGACAAGCCGGTGTCCACCACCGCCGCGACGCTGCTCTTCGAGTGGCTGACGCGCGCGCGCCGCCCGATGCTGGCCGAGTTCCTCACCGCGCTCGACGTGCCGCACGAGGACGGGCTCACCGACGCCGACTTCATGCAGGCGGCGCCGCCCGAGCGGCTGTGCGAGGTCGGCAAGGCGCTGCTCGACAAGCACGACAAGGCCGAGGTCGCCGCCTACCTGTTGTTCCTCGACGCGTCGAACAAGAGCGAGGTGTTCGCGCCGCTCGAGCTCGAGCGTCACCTGGTCGTTCCCGCCGCGTAGAGTTGTTGCGTCGACGGCGCCGCGCGCACACAATAATCCGTGGTGCGCCGTCGAGTAATCCCCTCCATCGTGGTCACGGCCGTCGTGCTGGCGCCGCTCGCCGGCGTCGCGCAGCAGCCGAGCCATGGTGCCGCCCGCCAGGCGCGAATGGCCGTGCCGAAGGCGCACGCCGCCGTCGCCGGTCCGCCGCGCCGCGACGCCAGCACCGTCCCGCGCGAGGGCAAGGATCCGAACGATCCCCACGAGCAGCGGATCGTGAAGCTGCGCGATCGCCTGCTCGAGGTGCTGCACGACAAGCCGCTCAACCGCACCAAGGTCGGCATCGAGGTGATGCAAGCCTCCGACGGTGACGTGCTGTTCGCGCACAACGCGGCCACGCTGTTCAATCCCGCGTCCAACACCAAGATGCTCACCACCGCCGCCGCCATCGCGTACCTGGGCGGCGACTTCCGCTATCACACCGCGCTCTACGGTCCCGCGCCCGACGAGGACGGCGTGATCCACGGCGACGTGGTGCTGCGCGGCAGCGGCGATCCGTCGCTCAGCACCTCGGACGTTGCCGAGATCGCGCGCAACCTCGCCGCGCGCGGCGTGGTGAAGATCGACGGCGATCTCTACGGCGATCCGCGGTTCCACGATCGCGCGCACGCCGGCGAATCCGACGAAGGCGTCGGCGAAGGCGCGCTCATCCTCAACCGCAACACCTACGGCGTGCGCGTCCGGCCCGGCGACGTCGGTCACGGCGCGCTGGTCTCCGTCGAGCCGCACGCCGAATTCTTCGGCGTAGAAAACCAGGCCACCACGGTGCGCGGCAAGCGCTCGCGGCTGCGCATCGACTCCTATCGCAAGGACGATCGCGTGATCGTGACGGTGCGCGGGCGCATCGCCGACACGCGCGGCGATTACGTCGACGTGCGCCGGCTCGCCGACGGCGCGCTGTTCTCCGCGTCGGTGCTGCGCACGGCGCTCGGCGATTTCGGCATCGAGCTCACCGGGCAGGTGCACACCGGCGCGATCTCCGCCGCGCAGCTCCTCGCCGAGCACCGCTCGCCGCCGCTCTCCGACGTGTGCCGCATCTCGAACAAGCCTTCGAACAACTTCGTCGCCGAGGCAATCTACAAGACGCTCGGCGGCGAGCTGTACGGCCTGCCGGGCACGCTCGCCAAAGGAACCCGCGCGGTGATGGACTACCTCGGCGCCGTCGGGATCAAGCCGGGCACCTATCGCATCGTCAACGGCTCCGGCCTGACGCACGAGAACCGCATCACGCCGTCGGATCTCGCTGCGCTCTTGCGCACGATCTATTTCGATCTCGCGGTCGCGCCCGACTTCCTCACGTCGCTGGCGATCGCCGGCATCGACGGCACCATCCGCAATCGCTTCCTCGGCACCGAGGCGATCGGGCTGGTGCGCGCCAAGACCGGCACGCTGTCGAGCGTCTCGGCGCTGTCCGGTTACGTCGGCGACAAAGACGACGTGCTGGTGTTCACCATCTTCGTCGAGGGCTTCCGCCACCGGCGGCTCGGCGAGATCCGACACGCGCAGGTGCGCATGGTCGAGGCCATGCTGCGCTTCCTGCACGCCGACGCGCCGTCGACGACGGGCGAGCACGGCGGCGAAATGCCCGGCACCGAGGACTCCGAGTCCGACGGCGATCCCGAGCTGCAGAACTGACGCGGGCGTGATCACGGCGCGCGCTCGCGCATCACCCGCGCGGCGCGCGACTGCCCGACCATCAGCGAATCGAACTGCGGCGCGCTGAGCACGCCCTCGTCGAGCGCGCGGTAGAGCAGCGACGGCATCGCGCGGCAGGCGCCGTCGCCGGTCGCGCGCCGCTCGCGCAGCGACGGCAACGTCGGCTCGACCTCCTCCGGCCGCGGAATCCACGCCGCGCGTCTTCGCAGCGCGTCGGCGAGCGCCGGACGATCGCGCGAGAGATCCTGCGCGACGAGATCGATGGAGCGGTGCAGATCGGTGAGCAGTGCGAGGAACGCGTGGTCGGCCATGCGCGCGTGCCATTGCCAACCGCGTGCCGCTCGGCCGAGCACGCGAATCTCGAACCTTGCGCGTTTGCGCGGGATCGTTTTGTCCGGCAGCCGGACGGTTGTCCGCGTACCGGTCCACCTGGCTCGGACGCGGCTCGTGTTAGCTTCGCGGAATGGGCGCTTCCGATTTTCATTTGATCGCGCTCGAGCTGGGCGCGGAAGAGCAGATGCTCGACGGTGCGCTCGACGCGCTCGAAGAAGTCGAAGCCGGCGAGACCGCGTTCCTGCCTGAATATCTCGCGTGGAGCGAGAGTGGCTCGGGGCGTGCATTCGCGCGGCTCGTGGCTTTCGCACAAGAGCGCGACATCAACATCATCACCACGCTCAACCTCGGCGCGGAGCTGGCGGAGGATCTGCCCGGCCACGATCCGGCGGAGCGCTACAACGCGCTGACGATCTTCACGCGGCACGGCGCGGTGCACGTGCCGCAGGCGAAGTTCTCCACGCAGTCGTTCGAGATGGACAAGTCGCTCGACGGGCCGGGCATCGGCGTCACGCCCTACGCGCGCATCAACCGCGTGAAGCTCGACGTGGACGACGCGCTGCTCGACGCGTGCTTTCTCATCTGCTCCGATCTGGTGGTGATGCAGCAGCTCACGCCGCGCGATCTCGCGTGCGATCTAATGGTGGTGCTCGGCAACTTCGCGTATGGCGCGGAGCGCGTCGCCATGCGGCTGCTCGGCCGCGCGCTCGAGTGCCGGGCCGCCGCAACCGCGGTGCTGGTCAATGCGTATCAGCTATCTAATGATAAGAGGCGCCCGCCGCTGGCGAACAAGGTCGAGGAGGTGCTCGACGGCACGTCGACCGGCAAGCCGCGGGCGAAGTGGCCGAGCCCGCAGTCGATGCGCGCCGCGTTTCACGTCTACGACGACGAGGACGCGCACGACTTCGTGTCGATGTGCAAGCTGCCGCGGCGCGGGCGCATCGCGGTGCCTCGCTCGCGCTGGGCGGCGCCGGTGGCGATGGGCGTGTATCCTGTAACGGTGGTGTTGTGATGGACGAGATCAATTTGTTCGATCGATCGCACGAGGAGGCGAGCCGGCTGGTGGCGGCGGGCGCGCCGGTCTACCTGACCATCAACCCGGTCGAGTATCACGGGCCGCACCTGTCGCTGCACAACGATCGGCTGGTGTCGCGCGGGCTCACGCGCGAGCTTCACCGGCGATTGCAGGCGCGCCGGCCCGAGTGGCCGCTGGTGTTCGGCTCGGATCTCGAGATCGGCGTCGAGCCGTGTCCGGGGATCGGCTCGCGGCACACGCCGTTTCTGACGGCGCGCGAGCTGGTGGTCGAGGCGTGCCGCGCGCTCGTCGAGCTGGGCGCGCAGCGCGTGGTGCTGATGACGTTTCACGGCGCGCCGCTGCACAATCTGGCGATCGAGGCGGGCGTCGAGGTGCTGATCGAGAGCGGCGTGCGCGCGATCGCGCCGTTCAACCTCGTGCTGCGCGAGATGCTGACGCTCGACGGGGCGAAGTACCAGGCGGCGTTCGCGCACGTCGACGACGACGAGGAGCGCGAGGCGATGATGCGCGACCTCAAGTTCGATTTTCACGCCGGGTTCTTCGAGACGTCGCTGGCGCTGCACTATGCGCCCGAGTCGGTGGCGCCGAGCTATCGGCAGCTGCCGCCGTGTCCGCCGGTGGTGCCGGACGCGCCGTTCGAAGTCGCGGCGCGCATCGCGCGCAAGATGGGCGCGCGCGAGCTGGCCGGTGAGCTCGATCTCGCGGCGATGGGCAAGGGGTGGAACGCGATGCGGCCATTTTATGGATACACCGGGCGGCCGCATCGGGCGACGGCGCAGGCGGGCGCCGTGTTCGCGCAGGCGATCCTCGACCAATACGAGCCGATGGTCGAGGCGGTGCTCGACGGCTGCGGGCGCTCGCCGCAGCCGATCATGTCGTGGGTCGAGGCGGTGACGTTCGGTGGGCGGCTCAATCCGATGCACGTTCCGATCGATCAGGTGTTCAGGCTCAACGCTTAGGAGGAAACGATGCGACTGGTGACACGAGCAGTGGTTGCGCTGGCGATGCTGATGGCGTGCGCGGCCGTCGGGCGCGCCGACGCCGGCAAGTTCGGCGAGCTGTCCGTCGACGACGTGGCGAAGAAGACCGGCGACAAGAAGGTCTACATCTTCGACTGCAATCCGCGCGAAGAGTGGGCCGAGGGCCACGTGCCCGGCGCGAAGTGGGTCGACTTCTCGCAAGTGAAGCCCGGCGATCTGCCGAGCGACAAGAAGGCGATGCTGGTCTTCTACTGCGAGAACGAGCATTGACACGCGTGCCACAAAGGCGCCGGGAGCGCCGTCAGCCTCGGGTACACCAACGTGTTCGTGATGCCCGCGGGGATTCAGGGTTGGAAGAAGGCGGGTAAGCCGCTCGAGCCCGGGAAGTAGTCAGCTGCGGGCGCGGCGCGGATCGAGACGATCGCGCAGCCCGTCGCCGAGGAGATTGCAGCCGAGCACCACCGCGGCGATGGCGATGCCGGGGACCATCGCGAGGTGGCGCGTGAGCCACAGGTACGTGGTGCCTTGCGCGAGCAGGGCGCCCCAGCTGTACGCGTGCAAGCGGCCGAGACCGAGAAAGGAGAGGCTGGCCTCGACGAGGATCACGTTGGCGAAGCCGAGCGTCGCTTGCACGATCAGCGGCGAGAGGATGTTGGGGACGATGTGGCGCAGCATCACGCGCCACGGCGGCACGCCCAGCGCGCGCGCGGCGACGACGAACTCGCGCTCGCGCACCTCCAGCACCTGGCCGCGGGCGACGCGCGCGTAGCCGACCCAACCGTTGATCGCGAGCGCGAACACGAACACGCCCACGCCCGCCGACGGGACGATGGCCACGATCGCGAGGTTGAGCAGGATGCCGGGAAACGCCAGCAGCACGTCGACGACGCGCATGATCAGCTCGTCGGCGGCGCCGCCGTAGTAGCCGGCGATGGTGCCGAGCGCGGTGCCGACCGCGAGGCAGAGCGCGACGGTGGTGAGTGAGATTCCGGCGGCGAGGCGCGCGCCGTAGAGCAGCTGCGAGAGCAGATCGCAGCCGTTCTCGTCGGTGCCGAGCCAGTGCGCGCGGGTGGCGTGCTCGAGCTGGTGGCCGAGGTTCTGCGTCTCGGGCGAGTAGGGCGCGAGCCACGGGCCGAAGAGCGCGAGCGCGAAGAAGGCGGCGATCAGGATCGCGCCGAGGAGCGGGCCGGGGCCGATGCGGGCGAGCCGCTTCATCGCACGCGGATCCGCGGATCGGCGACGCCGTAGGCGAGGTCGACGAGCAGGTTGACGGTGACGTAGCTGACGGCGATGACCAGCGTGCAGCCTTGCACCACGCGGTAGTCGCGCTGCGCGATGGCTTCGAGGAGGAGCGTGCCGATGCCGGGGCGCGCGAAAACTTTTTCGGTGACCACCGCGCCGGCGAGCAGCGAGCCGAACTGGATGCCGGCGACGGTGATGACCGGGACGAGCGCGTTGCGCAGGCCGTGGCGCAGGATCACGCGCGACGGTGCGAGGCCCTTGGCGCGCGCGGTGCGGATGTAGTCTTCGCCGAGCACGTCGAGCAGCGACGAGCGGGTCATGCGCGCGAGCATGGCCATGAGGTGCGTGCCGAGCATGATCGCGGGCAGGACCAGCCCGGCGAGACCGGCGTCGTCGGCGGGACCGGGCAGCCAGCGCAGGCCGACGTAGAAGATCGAGAGCAGCACCGGGCCGAGCCACATGGCCGGCATGCTGATGCCGGCGAGCGAGACCACGGTTGCGGCGGCGTCAAGCGGGCTGCGCGGCTTGAGCGCGGCCAGGATGCCGAGCGGGAGGGCGAGGATGAGCGCGACCAACATGCCGGCCACCGCGAGCGCGAACGTCGACGGCAGCGCCGCGCCGATCAGCGACGCGACCGTGCGCGAGCGATCGGGACACGTCACGCCGAGCGTGCCGTCGAACACGTGCACGAGGAAACGGCCGAACTGCACCATCATCGTCTGGTCGAGGTCCATGCACGCGCGCATCTCCGCTTTGTCGACGGGATCGGCGCGCTCGCCCAGCAGGTTGTCGATCGGATCACCGGGGATGAGGTGCAAGAGCAGGAACACCAGCACGCAGACGCCGAGCACCGCGATCACGCTCGACACCAGCCGGCGCCGCAAGAACGATCCCGACGTCGGCTGCAGCAGGCGCCACAGGACCAGGAGCGCGCGGGCGATCATCGCCGTCCTTCGCGCGTCAGCTCGCCTGGACGCAGAAGCTCGCGGGATCGCCGGTCGGGTTGTTCAGCGTCGGGACGGAGAACGCGCCCGGCAGCACCGGCGCGCTCATGGTGCCGCCGTTGAACGTCGAGCGGCACTCGAAGCCGGTGCGGCAGTCGCCGTCGTTCGAGCAGCGATGCTGGCACCAGCGCCGCTCGGTGGACTCGGGCGCGCAGTGGCCGGTGAAGTCGGCGCTGGTCGACATCGGATCGTCGATGCAGCGCTCGTCGGCGCGCGCGCACGGGTGCGTCGGGCCACAGCGATCGGCGTCGTCGGTGAACGGGGTGAAGAAGCGGACGCACGGCTCGTTGTCCGGGCACGTGTTGATGTCGCAGCCTTCGATGGTGCAGTAGCCGCCGATGGCGGAGGTGTCGCAGAAGCGATCGCCCGCGGGGCTGCAGTCGACGTTGGTGCCGCACGGATCGCCGATATTGTGCGTGCAACCGGCGAGCACGGCGAGGAGCAAGGTGGCGACGAGCGGGATCTCTCGTCGAGAGCGGCGGGGCATGAGGGCGCCGAATATAGACGCGCGGGTGCGGGCGTGCAAGGCGCAGGGCACTCGGGTCTGATCGCCGACGGGGGCGCGGGGTTGCCCGGCTCACCCGCCGAGCGTAGAGCGGCGCGCGGCGCGGCGCGAATTCCGTGCGCGCCACGCCGCGGCGGCGACGAGCGCGGCGAGCGCGGCGAGCAGCCACCAAACGCGCGAGCGCGGCTCGCCGGGGCGGGTCCGGTCGAGCGAGCAGCCGCCGGCGGCGGTGAACGGGCGGCCGATCTCGCTGCGGTCGACGACGAAAAAGATCGACGGGTGGGCGTCGAGCGCCACGCCGTCGACGGTGACGGCGATCGACGCGACGGTGCCGCGCGAGGCGTGGGCGGCGAACGTGCGCTCGTAGCGGCCGGCGCCCGCGTCGCTGACGGGGCCGAGCGGCGCGCCCGCGGACGCGTCGATGGTGACCGCGTGGCCGGGGCCGAGCGGCGCGCCGGCGGCGTCGCGCGGCGTGACCGTGACGGTGGTGGTGTCGTCGCCCGGCGGCAGCGCGTCGCGGCTCACGCCCACCGACGACAGCGACGGGCTGACCGCGCCGCCGCGCGCGCCGCCGACGTAGCGCGCGGCGGCCAGCACGTCGAGGCGGCCGAAGCCGTGCCGCGGCGAAAAGCCGACGCCGCCGTCCTGGGTGGTGGCGCGCAGGATCTCGCGCAGCGCGCCGCTGGTGAGCGCGGGATTGGCTTCGAGCAGCAGCGCGACCGCGCCGGTGACGTGCGGCGCGGCTTGCGACGTGCCGTGCAGCAGGCCGTGCACGCCGTCGTCGGCCCACGTGATCAGCGGCTGTCCCGCGCCGGCGAAGAACGCCGACGTCGACTGATCGGGCGGCGCGTCGGCCGACAGCGCGGCGGCGATGAACTCGCCGGGCGCGATCAGGTCGGGCGCGAAGCGGCCGTCGGCGGTCGGCCCGCTCGACGAGAAACCGGAGACGTCGCCGAGCACCAGACCGCGCGAAACCGGCATTCCGTCGCGATCCGTCCAGTCGGATTTCGAGACCAGCGAGCCGACCGAGATCACCGAGCGGCCGGTCGCCGGCTGCGCCATGCGCTCGTCGACGTCGACGTGATCGAGAAAGCGCGCGAACGGCACACCGGGCGGCGAGTCGACCACCCACGCGTCGGCGCGCGCGGCGCTGCCGTCGAGGAGGATGCGCCAGGTGCCGGTCGCCGGCGCCGCGCCGCTCGCGCCGGTGACCACCACGCCCGCGCTCATCAGCCCGTCCGCGCGCGGGCCGCCGGTCGCGTCGTCGACGGTGACCGTGCCCTCGGAGTCGTTCGGGTCGGCGAGCGACGCGCCGACGGCGACCGGGCCGTAGCGTTTGCCGGCCGGCGTCTCGACGGTGATCGCCAGCGCGCCGCGATACCACAGCTCGACGGCGACGCGCGAGCCGGCGGCGGTCGACGGCTCGACGCGCAGCGGGAAGACGACCTCGCCGTCGACGCTCCAGGCGCGGGCGTGCAGATCGCGCGCGCCGTCGTTCCCCGCGGCGACCACCAGCGCGCGGCCGGGCACGTCGAGCGGGAACAGCGACTCGAGCGCGGTCTCGAGGCTCGACGAGCCGTCGTGCGGGCCGCCTTCGCCGCCGAGGCTCAAGTTGACGACCAGCGGGCGGCCGAGCGCGGCGGCGCGATCGATCACGAAGCGGCAGCCGGCCAGCACGTCGGCGTCGGTGAACGAGCTGCCGCCGTGCGTGGTCTGCGCGACGACCAGCGCGGCGCCGGGCGCGATGCCGGTGTAGCGGCCGGCGGGAAATCTGCGGCCGGCGGCGCGGCCGTTCGAGGTCGCGATCGCGGCGACGTGCGTGCCGTGGCCGTTCGAGTCGCGCTCGCCGATCGGCGTCGCCGGCGACATGCCCGCGGCCTCGGCGGCCAGCACCGCGTCGATTTCGTCGGCGAGCCAGACCTCGCCCATCGCGTAGTCGGGGATCTCGGGGTGATGGCGCGGATCGCGCGGAGCGGCGAGATCGAGCAGCGCGAGCACGCGCGTGGTCCCGTCGGCGGCGCGCAGATCGGCGTGGCGGAAATCGACGCCGGTGTCGACGACGCCGACGAGAACGCCGCTGCCGTCGAGGCCGGTCGCGGCGCGCGCGGCCGGCGCGCCGACGAGCGCGGCCGATTGATCGAGCGTGGGGTAGAGCAGGCGGCGCTCCTCGATCGACTGCACGCCGTCGAGCGCGGCCAGCGCGCGCAGCTCGTCGGCGCCGGCGCGCACCGCGGCGAACTCGTCCGTGAGCGCGCGCGCGTCGAAGCCGGCTGCGAGCAGCCGCGCCGCGCCGCCGGCCACGCGCACCACCACCAGCGCGCGCGCATCGCCGCCGTCGGAGATCGCCGATGACGCGAGCTGCCCGCGCGCCACCATGCGCGCGCGCGCCGACACGAATGGCGCGCCTCGCGCGGCGCCCGCCGCGACCATCGATGCCGCGATCACCAACGCGAGGACGGCGGCGGTTCGCACGCGCGGCAGTATAGCTTGAGCCGACCCGCTCGCCGGTGATATGACCGGGCGCGGTGCGTGCCGTCGTTCAGCGTGTGAGCCGGGGGGAAGTGCGCGTCGACGGCGCGCCGGTCGGACGCGTCGGCCGCGGCTTCGTGGTGCTGGTGGGCGCGGGCGACGACGACACCGACGACGACGCGCAGGCGCTCGCCGACAAGATCGTCGGGCTGCGCGTGTTCCCCGACGACGCCGGCCAGATGAACCGCGCGCTCGCCGACGTCGGCGGCGGGCTGCTCGTGATCAGCCAGTTCACGCTGCTCGGCGACTGCCGAAAAGGGCGAAGGCCTTCGTTTGCCAAAGCGATGGCTCCTGGCCCGGCGGAACGGCTGTACGAAAAATTCGTCGCGCTGCTGCGCGCGAGCGGGCTCGCGGTCGAGACCGGACGATTCCGCGCGATGATGGAGGTCGAGCTGGTCAACGACGGGCCGGTGACCTTGCTGCTCGACTCGAAGCGGGTGTTTTGAGAGCCGCGGCCGCCATCGCCGGATTCGCGATCGCCGCCGCGCTCGGCGGCGCCGCGTCGGCGTCGGAGCCGGACCTGTTCGGCATGGGCGCGCGCTCGGGCGCGATGGCGGGCACCGGCGCCGCCGACGCCGAGGGCTACGACGCCGCGTTCTCCAATCCCGCGGGGCTCGTCGGCCCGACGCGGCGCCGGCTCACCGTCGGCTACGTGCTGGCGCGCTATCACCTGGCGCTGGAAAATCAGCACAAGCACGTCGACCAGACCGACGGCATCGTGCTCGGCGCCGATCTGCCGCTGCCGTTCGGCGGCGTGCTCAAGGATCGGCTGGCGATCGGCTTCGCGTTCTACCTGCCGGTGGGCGTGATCAACCGCGTGCAGGATGGTTTTCCGACCGACCCGCGGCTGGCGCTGCTCAACGATCGCACGCAGGTGGTCTCGGTGCTGGTGGGCGCGGGCGCGCGCGTGCACCGCCGCGTCACCGTCGGCGCGGGCGTGCTGGCGCTGGCGGCGCTGGTCGGGCAGATCGCCATCCGGCCGGACGCGAGCGGGCACATCACCACCGTCGCGGAGGAGCAGCTGGTGGTGAGCTACGCGCCGGTGATCGGCGTGCGCGTCGACGTCGCGCGCTGGCTCAAGGTGGGCGCGGTGTTCCGCGGCGAGTCGAAGTCGGGCTACGACATCGAGGTCAAGAACTCGCTCGGCGCGTCGCTGCCGATCCAGGTGCCGACGCTGCACATCGCGGGCACCGCGCAGTTCGATCCGATGCAGGCGTCGCTCGAGGCGGCGTTTCGCCCGCGCGGCTGGCTGGCGCTCGACGGCGGGCTGACGTGGAAGCACTGGTCGGCGTACTCGAACCCCGTCGAGAACGCCACGCCGGGCGCGCCGCCGCAATCGCCGCCGAACTACGCCGACACGGTGGTGCCGCGCATCGCCGGCGAAGCGACGCTCGAGCGCGGCGCGTTCAGGCTGCGCGGGCGGCTCGGCTATTTCTTCGAGTGGAGCCCGGCGCCGCAAGGGCCGACGCGCGTGCTGCTCGACGCCAACCGCCACGTGCTGACGTTCGGCGGCGGCGTGGAGTGGACCGGGCGCTTGACGACGCTTCAGCTCGACGCGTTCGGGCAGTGGCACCACCTCGACGGCAATCCGCTGGCGGCGGGCGACTTCGGCGTGTTCGGCTTCACCATCGGAGTCGATCTGTGATGCGGCAAATTGCCGCAGCCGCTTTCGCGCTTGCGCTCGCCGCCGCGTCGGCGACCGGCGCGCGCGCCAATCCCGTCGACGCGTTCGGCTTCGGCTCGCGTGCGGTGGCGATGGGCGGCGCCGCGACCGCCGCGAGCGAAGACGCGTCGGCCAACTACTACAACCCCGCCGGCCTGGTCGTCGGCCGCGAGCTGCGCATCGATCTCGGCTATCGCTACGCGCAGCCGCTCCTGCGCATCAACCGCCGCGATCTCGGCGTCGACGCCTCGCGCGGCTTCAACGTCGGCCTGGTGGCGCCCGCCGCGATCGGCCCCTTCCGCTTCGCGTTCGGCGTCGCGCTGTGGCTGCCCGATCAACGCCTCACGCGCGTGCGCTCGCTGCCGTTCGCGCAGCCGCGCTTCGTCTACTACGACAACCGCATCCAGCGCCTCTTCCTCGCCGCCAACCTCGCGATCCAGATCGTGCCCAAGCTCTACATCGGCGCCGGCCTGGTCTTCATGTCGCGCACGCAAGGCACGCTCAGCCTGCAGGGCAACGTCGCGGTGTCGAACCCCGACGACTCGTCGCTCGTCACCTCCATTAATGTAGACCTGGTCGCGGTCCGCTACTGGCAGGCGGGGATTCGCTGGGACGCGCTGCCGTACCTGAGCCTGGGCGCGTCGTTCCGCCAGGACTTCACGCTCGCGCTCGATCAGCAGTTCGCCATCAACGGCTCGATCGGCAATCCCGGGATTCAGCCGGTGGTGCCGGCGGGCTTCTTCCAGGCGCGATCGATCTCGACCGATCTGTTTCAGCCGTGGCAGCTCACCTTCGGCGCGGCGGTGCGCCCGACGCGGCACGCGCTGGTGACGTTCGATCTCACCTACGCGCGCTGGAGCGAGTTTCCCGTCGCCGCGGCCAACCTGACGCTGACGCTCGACATCGGCCAGTTCAACCCGCAGGTGCACCTGCCGCCGCCGCGCTCGTATCCGGCGCCGGGATTTCGCGACATCGTGATCCCGCGCGTGGGCGTGGAGTGGCGCGTGCTCGACCGCGAGCGCGTGGGCGTGGACGCGCGCGGCGGCTACTCGTACGAGCCGTCGCCGGTGCCCGATCAATTCGGCGAGAGCAACCTGGCCGACTCGGACAAGCACACGTTCGCGTGCGGCGTCGGCGTCGAGCTCAAGCGGCTCGCGCCGATCCTTCGCTACCCGCTCAACCTCGACGCGCACGTCGCGGTCACGTACCTGCCCGATCGGGTGAGCCGCAAAGTGGATCCGCGCGATCCGGTCGGCGACTTCGTGGCCGACGGCGTGGTGGTGCAGCTCGGGCTGATGCTGAGGAGCAAGTTTTAAAATGCGTAGAATCGCCGTTTTGACGCTGTTTAGCCAGGCGCTGGCAATCGCCCTCTCGGGCTGCGCGTCGGGCGGCGACGCGGGCGGCGGCGCCTCCAACCTGCCGGTGTCGGGGGCCGGGCCGTTCCAGCCGCTCGAGGATCCCGACAACAAGCTGCCGATCCAGGCGCCGTTCGTGCTGGTGGCGCCGGGCGTGAACCTCGACGAGCCGACGGTGGTGCCGTGGGGAAACCTGCTGGCGATGTGGGTGACGGCCAAGGCGCCGAGCGGCACCAGCATCCAGCACGCCGACGTGCTGACCACGCTCACCGACGGCTTCGGGCCGCTGTTTCCGGCGCTGCAGGCGGATCAGGGTTGGGAGGCGGGCGCGGTGTCGGGGCCGTCGATCGTGTGGAACGGGCCGGGCGGCACCGAGTGGCTGCTGTTCTACTCGGGCGGCGGGGCGATCGGCTGGGCGGTGGGGACCGATCCGCTCGGGCACGTGTGGCGCAAAGCGCCCGGGCCGGCGCTGATCGCCGACGGCGCCGAAGAGGGGAACGTGCTCGGTCCGCCGGCGGCGGTGCACATCCCAGGCGCCGCAGGCGAAAGTGACCGACTGCGCGTCTACTACGTCGCGAGCGGGCAGCTCTGGGCCGCCGATGCGCCGTACGCCGACGTGCTCGCCGGCGGCGCGGTGACGTGGACGCGCCTCGACGGCGATCCGTCCACGCCGGCGCGCGATCCGATGGTGGCCGCGTCGTCGGTGCCGTTCGCCGCCGGCGTCGGCCGCGCCCAGGCGCGCGCCGGCCTGACGCCCGCCGGCCGCGTGCGCCACGATCTCTACTTCACCGCGCCGACGGGCGCGGCCACCAACACCTGCGGCTTCGCCGGATCTTTTTCCGGCGACGACTTCCTGGTCGCGCCCGCGCCGATCGTCGGCGTGAAGCTCAACGTGCGCTCGCCCGCCGAGACGCCGTATCAAGCCGGCGCGCTCCTGCTCTATGTGCAGCAGTTCGGCGCCAACGACGTCATCGCCGCCGCGCTCAGCCCGTAGCGCGCCTGCGATCGCTCCCGCCGCCGATTGGATCTTTGCGTGGACGCGTGTTACCGTCGAGCGAATGGGCGCCCATAGGGCTGCACCGTGAAGGTACGCTTCTGGGGAGTCCGTGGGTCCTATCCGGTTCCAGGGCCCGACACCAACCGTTACGGCGGCAACACCTCGTGCGTCGAGGTGCGCTCCTCCGACGGGCAGCACATCATCATCGACGCCGGCACCGGCATCCGCAAGCTCGGCAAGGAGATGATGCAGGGCACGTTCGGCGAGGGCCGCGGCACCGCGCACCTGCTCGTGAGCCACACGCACTGGGACCACATCCAGGGCCTGCCGTTCTTCGCGCCCGTCTACCAGAAGGGCAACAAGTTCTTCGTCTACGCGCGGCAGCGCGACGACACGCACCTGCGCGCGGTGTTCGCCTCGCAGACCGACTCGCCGTACTTTCCGGTGCCGTTCGAGAACGTGCAGGCCGACGTCGCGTTCCGCGAATTGGTCGAGGGCGCGCGCTTCGAGATCGGCCCGGTCAAGGTCGCGTGCGCGCGGCTCAACCATCCGTGGATCGCGATCGCCTATCGCCTCGACTGCGACGGCCACTCGATCGCCTACGTGACCGACACCGCGCCGTTCAAGGACATCCTCATCGAGCAGGAGTACATCCGGCAGCCGCCGAAGCCGGGCGATCCGCTCAAGCCCGAGGACGCGGCGAAGCTGGCGGCGATGCGCGACGGCGTGGTGCGCCTGTGCGAAGGCGCCGACCTGGTCATCTACGACACGCAGTTCACGCCCGAGGAGTATCGCCAGAAGCCGCACTGGGGCCACTCGTGTCCCGAGGACGCGATCGAGATCGCGCGCGCGGCCGGCGCCAAGGGCGTGGTGCTGTTCCATCACGCGCCCGAGCGCACCGACGATCAGATCGACGCGCTGGTGGCGGAGCACCGCAAGTCGACGCCCGATCTCGAGCTGCTGGCCGCCGCCGAGGGCATGGAGCTCACCCTCGGGGAAAAAGGGTGACGCCGTGCAGGTGACGTTCTGGGGCGTGCGCGGATCGGTGCCGGCGCCGGGGCCGGAGACGATGCGCTACGGCGGCAACACGTCGTGCGTCGAGCTGCGCAACCGCTCGGGCGAGCTGTTCATCGTCGACTCGGGCACCGGCGTGATCGCGCTCGGGCGCAAGCTGATGGCCGGCGCGTTCGGCAAGGGCGCGGGCGAGGCGGCGGTGTTCCTCTCGCACGCGCACTGGGATCACATCCAGGGCTTCCCGTTTTTTCCGCCGATCTTCGTGCCGGGAAATCGCTTCACCGTGCACGGGCCCGGCCGCTCGTCGTCGATGCTCGAGGGAATCCTCGAGGGGCAGATGAACCCGCACTTCTCGCCGCTGTACACGATGCGCAACCTGGGCGCGAGCATCGACGTGGTGGCGGTCGACGGCGCGGCGAAAGATCCCAGCTTCGAGTGCGGCGGCATGCGCGTGAGCGCGCGGCTCAATCCGCACGGCGCCACCAAGGCGCTCGCCTACCGCTTCGAGGAGGACGGGCGCTCGCTGGTCTACGCCTCCGACGCCGGCTATCCGCCCGGCGGGCCGAGCCCCGAGGTGCGCGAGCTGTACCGCGGCGCCGACGTGCTCATCCACGACTGCACCTACTCGCCCGAAGATCGCGCCGAGCGGCTGCAGCGCGGCTTCTCCTCGATCGCCGAGGCGGCGCGCGCCGCCGTCGACGCCGCGGCCAAGCGCCTGGTCATGTTCCACTACGACCAGGACTACTCCGACGACACCGTCGACGCGCTGGCCGAACGCACCCGCCGCCTCCTCGACGAAAGCGGCGGCAGCGCCATCGAGCTCATCCCGGCGCGCGAAGGCCTCACGCTCACCATCTGACGCTAATGCCACGCGCGGGCTTGCGCCTCGCATTCTTTTTTTCGGCAGTCCTCAGGCGCTATATGGCTGACTTCCGACTCCTTGCCGCTCCGACGACAACGGCTTACCCGAAGCCATAGGACTGCTTGTGCTCGTTTGGACTGCGCGCCCTCCGGGCTGGCGAAAAAAAGAATGCGAGTCCGCCCGCGCTACTTAGCCACTTAGCCTGCTTTCTGATGTCGGCGTTGCCGAAAGTGTATTGAGCGGGTGGGGGCGAAGATCGTTTTTCGCCGGCGTTGAGGAGCGCTCCTCGCGTCTGCGCGAGGATGCCAGCG
>DASREC010000182.1:0-4628 GCA_035652295.1 Polyangia bacterium | reverse complement strand
GACGCGGGCGCAGTCATCGACGCGGGCGCAGTTGCAAACGCGGGCGTAGTCGTAGACGCGGGCGCGGGTGCGAGCGCGGGCGCAGTCGTCGCGAGCGAGGTCGCGGGCGATTTATTTTGCGATGCGGCGCGCGAGCTGCGGTGAATCAGGAACACGGCGAGCAGCGCGACGCCGAGCGTGATCGCCGACGTGGCCACGATGCGCCCGACGGGCCGCCGCGGCTCCGGCTCGCCGCCCGGCGTAGCGTTGAGCACCTCGGCGTCTTCGCCCTGCGTGAACCACGCGCTCGTCTGATCGTGAAATCGCGACATGCGCCTCCGCTGAGCACCGCGCGTGCCAGCGCCAACCCCACAATTTTCCCGCGCGCGCGCCCGCCGCGCTCTCCGAAAATCGGAGACGCTTCCGTTTTCGCTCGATGTTGGGCATGGTGTCGCCATGCAGCTCACCGGAAAAACCGCGCTGGTCACCGGCGCCAACTCGGGCATCGGCCTCGAAGCCTGCGTCAAGCTCGCGCGCCTCGGCGCCGAGGTGGTCATGGTCGCGCGCGACGAGCAGAAGGGCGCCGCCGCGGTCGCCGACGTCAAGCAGCGCGGCGGCTCGGAGAACGTGTCGCTGATGCTGTGCGACTTCTCGAGCCAGGCGGCGATCCGCAAGCTCGCCGCCGACTATCGCGCCAGGCACGCGCGCCTCGACATCCTCATCAACAACGCCGGCTCGGTGAGCGACAAGCGCCGGGTCACCGTCGACGGCTTGGAGCAGACCTTCGCGGTCAATCACCTCGGTTACTTTCTACTGACCAACCTGCTCGTCGATCTGCTCGAGAAGAGCGCGCCCGCGCGCGTGGTCAACGTCGCCAGCGTCGGGCACCGCCAGGGCGATCTCGACTTCGACAACCTGCAATACGAAAAGGGCGGCTACGGCATCATGAAGGCGTACGGTCGCTCGAAGCTCGCCAACGTGCTGTTCACCACCGAGCTGGCGCGGCGCCTCGCGGGCAAGGGCGTGATCGTCAACTGCCTGCACCCGGGCGCAGTGGCGACGAGCATCTGGTCGCACGCGCCGTCGTACGCGCGGCCGATCCTGGCGCTCGCCAAGCTGTTCATGATCACGTCCGAAGAGGGCGGCGGCCGCATCGTGTACCTCGCCACCAGCCCGGAGGTCGAAGGGCAGAGCGGCGGCTACTACGACAAGAATCGCAAGGTCGCGCCGTCGGCGCAGGCGCAGGACGCGGCGCTGGCGAAGAAGTTGTGGGACGTGAGCGCAAAGTTGGTCGCGCTCGCGTGATCGCGGCGCGTTCGTTCGTTCGCGATCAGATCCCGAAGCCGACCTTGAGCGTGAAGCTGTCGCCGGTGAGATCTTTGTAGCGCAATCCGCCGAGCGGATCGTTCTGCATCGCCGCCACGTCGAGGCCGTGCCACGTGGTGCGCACCCAGCCGACCGCCGCCGAGAGATACAGCCGCTTGACGGTGTAGAACTCGGCGCCGACGTCGAGCCCGCCGCCGTACATCCACGTCACCGCCGACGCGTTCGACATGCTGACGTTGGTGCCCGGCACCGTGACCGTGCCGTCGAAGTTGCCGCTCAGCACGCCGCCGGCGAAGCGCCCCTCGACGAACGGCGTCACGCGCCACGGATATTGAAACCCGACGTTGGCGCCCGCGAGCCCGTAGCCGAGCGTGGCGCCGTTCCCCTCGAGCGACGCGTGCCCGCCGCCGCCCTCGAGCTCGAACCCGGCGCGCACCCAGCGGCGCGACAGCGCGTAGGCGTCGAGCTCGGCGCCGTCGAGCCACATCGGCGTGCCGTCGAGGTTGGCGATGGCGAAGCGGCGATACGAGAGCTTCAGCCGCGGATTGGGATGGTGCGGTTTCCGCTCTGCGACGACCGGCACGTCGTCGCGAGTCGGCTCGGTCGCGGCGTGCGCGCCCGACGGCAAGGCGAGCGCGAGATACAGCAAACAGCTCCAGCGCATCGGGCCTCCATCGTTGTCTACGTCAATATGTAGACACCGGCGGCCCGATCATTCAGGGCTTGCGCAGCGCTATTGTTGACCGACGAGGCCGAAATAGAAGTGCGTGCGCGGGCCGAGATGCGACTCGATGGCGAAGACGCCGGTGCCGCGAGAGCCGGCCGTCACCGTGGTGATGGTGACGTGCAGTCGCTCGCCGTTGACGCCGGTGGTGCGATCGAGCGCGAACGTCATGGTCGCGGTGCCGCCCTGGAGCGTCGCCGCGTCGACGACCTTGACGCTCCACGGCCCGGTGGTCGCCGCGTCGGAGAACAGGTCGAGCGCGACGGTCTTCGACATACCGACCGGTATGTGAACGCCCGGCACCATGATCGTCCCGCCCATCGACGTCGTGGTGATCATGTCGTCGAGCTCGGGCACGGTGTTGAAGTAGACCTCGTTGGCGAGCGCCGGCACGCACGGATCGTGGCTCGCCATCGCCGCCGCGTTCGACCATGTGCGCTGCACGGTGTACGCGAGCTCGGGGAACTGCGTGAACACGCCCGGCTCCTGCGCGCACAGATCGCCGACCTCGCCGCCGCCGAGCACGCGCGCCCAGTAGCGATGATTGGTGTCGACGGTCTCGTACGCGCCGGTGCCTTGCGGATACGGATCGGTCGCCGCCTCGACCAGCTCGTGGCTCTCGGCGGCGGTGGTGTTCTGCATGCGCGTCAAACCGCCGACGCCGTTGCAGCGCGGGATCACCGCGTACGCGATCTGCTGCCCGCCGAGCTGGATGTTCGAGTGATAGCCGCCGAACGCGTTGCAGCTGGTGTTGTTGGTGCCGCCGCCGAGCGTGATGGTGGCGACCATCGGGTAGTGCAGCGCATAGACGGTGTTGGCGGTGGGCGCGGGGAACGCGGGATCGTGATTGCCGAGCTTGCCGGCGAGCCACGACTGGATCATCGCGTCGGCGATCGTGCCGGTGGCGGTCTCGGTCAGCTCGACGGGCGCGGTGGCCGTCGCCGCGCCGACGCCGTACTCCTCGGTGGCCGCCTGCCAATATTTGGTGGCGCCGATCTTGGAGACGAAGTCTTCCAGCGACGCGCGCTCGGTGGCGTCGTCGTTCGAGAAGAACACCGGCACGATCACCGGCGCGGTGAGCACCGGGCCGCCGCCGGTGATGGCCTGCGGGAACGGCTGGTGCGGCGCGGGGAACATGGTGCTCGGCACGCCGTCGCTGAGATCGGGCGCGAGCGGCGTGAGGTCCGGCTGGTCGCCGGCGTCCTGCATCGGCTGGAGCGCGTCGCCGTTACAGCCGGCGAACCAGAGCAGCGTCGCGCAAACGGCAAACTGACGTAAACGCATGCCGCGGTCATCCCACGATCGGATGCGAATTGACAAGCGCGAAGTTGCGCTCAGCGACGGCGCGCGATGATCAGCTCGACGTTGGGCCGGCCCGGTCCGACCGGGCCCTGCGCTTCGACGCGCAGCCGCGCGCCCGCGACGCGCCGCTTCATCAGATAGGCGCGCACCGCGTCACCGCGCTTCTTCGCCAGCGGCGCGCCGTCGGCGTGCGCGACGATGACGATCTGAAAGCGACGGTTGTCGCGCAGCGCGGCCGCGAGATCGTCGAGCATCGGAAACGAGTCCGGCAGAATGCGCGCGAGCTTCGGGACGAACCGGATGTTGCCGAGCAGGATGCGATCGCGCGTGATGCCGGCATAGTTGTAGAGCGGGCAGCCGTTGCCGCGCAGGCCCGCTTTGTCGGGGCACAGGTCCTCGCTGTCCTGCACGTGATCGTGATCGGCGTCGGGCGGCGCCGGGCAGCCGGCCCAATCTTTGGCGCCCGCGGTGTCGGGGCAAGCGTCGGCGTTGTCCGGCACGCCGTCGCCGTCGCGATCGCCTTCGGCTTGCGCGCGCGCTATCGACGCGAGCGCGACGAGCAGCAGCGCGCCCGCGACGCCGCGCGCGCCCGCGACGCCGCGCGCGCTCACGACGCCGCGTGCCTCGGATCGCTCGCCGGCGCGTGCACGCGCGCGATGCGCAGCCGCTCCTCGTAGGCGCGCCGCACCGCCCGCGCGTCCTCGACGAGATGCCCCAGCTCCTCGAGCGTGAGCGCCTGCGGCCCGTCGCACAGCGCCTGCGCCGGCCGCGGGTGCACGTCGACGAGCAGCATGTTGGCCCCCGCGATCACGCCCTGCGCCGCCGCGTGCAGCATGTCGGGCAGCCCGTCGCTCGAGCGATCGCGCCGCCCCACCGCGTGCGACGGATCGATGCAGACCGGCAGCCGCGTCATGCGCCGCACCGCCGGCACGTGCGCGAAGTCGATCAAGTTGCGGTGCGGATCGCCGAGGTTCGACTTCACGCCGCGCAGCGCGAACACGATGCGCCGATTTCCGCCCGAGGCGATGTACTCGCAGGCGTTGAGCGACTCCTCGAGCGTGATCCCCATGCCGCGTTTATACAGCACCGGGAACTCGGTCTGCGCGCCGACCGCCTTGAGCAGCTCGAAGTTCTGCGCGTTGCGCGTGCCGATCTGGAGCATCACGCCGGTGGCGTTTCCCGACGAGGCGAGCGCCGCGCGCACTTCATCGAGGTGCGCCTCGCGCGTGATCTCCATGGCGATGATGCGAATGCCGTGCTTGCCCGCGGTCTCGAACAGGTGCGGCAAGCAGGCCGC
>DASREC010000181.1:0-3804 GCA_035652295.1 Polyangia bacterium | reverse complement strand
CCGCAGCCGGTGTGCGTGAGCGATTGCGTGACCGCGGCGCCGTCGGAGGTGGCGAGCGCCTTGTGCTGGCGGTGCGCGGCCACGTGCGCCGACGCCGAGCGGGCGCGCGCGCCGGCGCGTTCGCGGAGCGCGCGGGTGACGCCGTCGAGCAGCGCCAGCTTCTCGTCGAGCGGCACGGCAAAGGGATCCTCGGCGACGGGCGTGGCGAAGTGCCCGCGCTGCGGCTCCTCCTCGGCCAGCTCGACGCCGCGCGACTTCGCCGGGCGCAGCGACGCGGCGGCGCGCGCGGTGCGCAGCGCCTCGCGGCAGGCCTCGTCGAGCGCGGCGGCGAAGTCGCCCGAGCCGGCGCGCGCCGCGAAGCCCCACGCGCCGTCGACGATCGCGCGCACGCCCACGCCCTCCGACGAGCCGCGGAACAGCCGCTCGACGCGCCCGTCGCGCATCGCCACCTGCTCGCGCTCGTCGGACACGTGGCGCGCGTCGGCGTAGGACGCGCCGGCCCGGCGCAACCGGCGCACCGCCTCGTCGAGCAGATCGAGCGTCAAGCCCGCGAGCGTAGGAGCGCGGCGCGGCGCCGTCAACGTCGCGGCGCGCGCGCGATTCATGTTACGATGACCGTCGAGGGGACCTTATGAAGCCTGGCTTGGCGGCGGCGCTGCTCGCGCTCGCAGCCGTGGGTTGCAGAAGCGCCGATCCGCCGGACGTCGGAAAGCAGGTCGCCGGCGTGCAGAGCTGCGCGATCTCCACCACGTGCCCGGCGGTCGGCTCGTGCTACGCCAAGCGCTGCACCGGCGGCAACCTCTGCGTCCCGAGCGGCAACGGCATGGGCTGCTGCGCGCGCGACTCCGACTGCGACGACGGCGATCCGTGCACCAGCGACACGTGCGTCGGCGCCGGCGCCATGGGCGGCGGCGACTGCGTGCACGCGGCGTCGAACGCGGCCGGCTGCTGCGCGTCGCCGTCGACCGCCGGCTGCGCCGCCTCGAACGCCTGCCAGAACGCGGTCACCTGTCCCGGCCTGGCGTTCAACGGCACCACCGGCTTCTCCTGCACGTACACGTCGAAGAAGACCGGCGGCGGCAACCCGGTCGCCGGCTGCTGCGACGACACCAGCGACTGCAACGCCACCGAGACCTGCGACCACAACACGTGCTGCGCCGCCGGCACGAAGTACTGCCCGGCGAGCGGCACGTGCGCCGCGTGCTGCGCCGACGCCGACTGCCCGTCGAGCGCCTTCGCGTGCGAGGCGCCGAAGTGCAACGCCGGCGTGTGCGGCTTCACCTCGACGGGCGCCGCCGGCTGCTGCAACACCGTCGGCAACTGCACCACCAACGCCTGCCAGAACGCCGCGTGCAACAACCACACGTGCGCGCTCAGCGGCAAGGCGACGCCCGGGTGCTGCAACACGCCCGGCAACTGCGGCGCGTCGGCCGCCAGCTTCACGTGCGTCGCCAATACGTGCGGCTGCTCGACGGGCGGGCAGCTCTACTGCGCCGGCGCGACGCAGGGCGCCGGCGTGTGCGGCCAGTGCTGCGTGCCGGACACCTGCCCGACGGGGAACGCCTGCCAGACGCGCACGTGCAGCGCCAACACCTGCGGCTTCACGTCGTCGGGCGGCGCCGGCTGCTGCAACGCCTCGACCACGTGCCCGACGGGGAACGCCTGCCAGTCGCGCACGTGCAACGCCAACACCTGCGGGCTCGCGTCGACGGGCGCGCCCGGCTGCTGCGCGTCGCCGGTCGACTGCGCCGCCGGCAACGCGTGCCAGCAGGCGACGTGCAGCGCCAACACCTGCGGGCTCGCCTCGACGGGCGGCGCCGGCTGCTGCGCGTCGCCGGTCGACTGCGCCGCCGGCAACGCCTGCCAGATGGCCACGTGCGCCGCCAACACCTGCGGCTCCGCCTCGACGGGCGCGCCCGGTTGCTGCACCACCGCGCCCGACTGCGGCGGCACCGCCACCTGCAACGCCAACACGTGTACCTGCGCGAGCGGCCTGTTCTGCGTCGGCTCGAGCCCCGGCGGTGGAAGCTGCGCCACCTGCTGCGCGCCCACCGACTGCCCGACGGGCAACACCTGCCAGGCGCGCACGTGCGCGTCGGGCGCGTGCGGCTTCACGTCGACGGGCGGCGCCGGCTGCTGCAACGCCGCCGGCACCTGCGTCACCAACGCCTGCCAGAACGCCGCGTGCACCGCCAACCGCTGCGTGCTCAGCGCCAAGGCGATGAGCGGCTGCTGCACCACGCCCGGCGACTGCCCGACGCCGCCGAGCTGCATGCTCGCCACGTGCAGCGCCAACACCTGCGGCACGACGATCGATCCGGCGTGCCCCGACGGCGGCATCGTCGACATGACGGTGGTCGATCTCGCGCACGCCGATCTATCGATGGTCGATCTGTCGATTGCCGATCTGCGCGTCGTCGATCTGGCGAGCGGCGATTTGCCGCAGCCCGATCTGGCCGCGCCCGACGCCGCGCCGGCCGATCTCTCGACGCCGCCGATCCTCGACGGCGGCGCCGACGCCAATCCCGATCAAGGCGCGCTGTCGCTCACCGGCGGCGCCTGCTCGTTCTCTCCTGGCGGCGAATTGCCGCGCGGCGCATGGGCGCCGGGCGCGATCGCCTTGCTCCTCCTCGTTCTCCGGCGCCGCAAAAAAATCGCATGAAGCTCCTACGCCCGCTCCTCGTGCTGGCCCTCGTCACCGTCGCTGCGCGCGCGCGCGCAGCCGGCTTCGAGGCCGATCTGTTCCACCCCACCGACACCGGCGACGGCTACTACGCCGTCGACGGCGCGTTCCCGGTGCGCCACCTCGGTTACTCGGCCGGCCTCTACGGCACCTGGGCGCACAAGCCGCTGGTGCTGCGCGCCGCCAACGGCTCGGTGCCCGACGGCGGCCAGGTGATCGGCAACCAGCTCGCCGCCGACGTGGTCGGCAGCTTCGGCGTGCTCGGGCGGCTCGAGCTCGGGATCGATCTGCCGATCGCGCTCTATCAGGTGACCGACGATCGTCTCGCCGGCGTCGCGGGCGGCATCGCGTCGACGCAGGTCGGCGATCTGCGGATCGACTTGAAGGGCCTGCTCTACACGCTTCGGCTCGGTGAGAACAACCGCATCGGCTTCACGCTGATCGCGGGGCTGACGGTGCCGTCGGGCGATCAGCAGAGCTTCCTCGGGCAGGGCGGCGTGGTCGGCCGGCCGCGCGCGGTGGTCGAGTGGCGCGGCGCGCGCGCGAGCGCCGGCATCAGCATCGGCGCGGCGCTGCGCGCGTCGCGGCAGTTCAACGATCTCACCGTCGGGCACCAGCTCAGCTACGGCGCGGCGGGGCGCTTCATCATCGCGCGCGGGTTCGAGGCGCTGCTCGAATTGGCCGGGCTCGTCGGGCTCGGCGTTCCCGGCGGCACGACGTCCGCCGAGGCGCCGCTGGAGATCCTCGGCGGCGGCCGCTGGCGCTCGCCGCTCGGCTTCGAGGTCTCGCTCGCCGGCGGCGCCGGCCTGACGCGCGGCTACGGCGCGCCCGACGGCCGCGTGGTGCTCGGCTTCCGCTACCAGTCGCCGCCGCGCAACCTCGCCCCGCCCGACGCCGATCACGACGGCATCCCCGACGCCAAGGACAAATGTCCCACCGAGCCCGGCACGGCGATGAACAACGGCTGCCCGGAGGTGGTCGACTCCGACGGCGACGGCATCGTCGACGGGCTCGACCGCTGCCCGCGCCAGCGCGGCGTGGCGTCGAACGGCGGCTGCCCCGATCCCGATCGCGACGGCGACGGCGTGCCCGACCGCCTCGATCGCTGCCCCGACATGAAG
>DASREC010000180.1:0-2527 GCA_035652295.1 Polyangia bacterium | reverse complement strand
AGCGCGGGCGGACTCGCGTTCTTTTTTTCGCCAGCCCGGAGGGCGCGCGGTTAAAAGGAGCACAAACAGTCCTATGGCTTCGGGTAAGCCGTTCGCGTCAAAGCGGCAAGGAGTCGGAAGTCAGCCATATAGCGCCTGAGGACTGCCGAAAAAAAGAACGCGAGTCGCAAGCCCGCGCGTGACATTACCGGCGTTAGATTGGTTTTAGCCGGACCGTTTGGCGATTCGGCGGGCTTCGGGAAGGAGCAGGGCGATCGCGGCGAGCGTCTTGGCGGGGTATTTGATCGAGTCGAGCCACGTGTACATCGAGGTGCCGGATTCGCGTTCGGCGACGGTGATCGGGACCTCTTCGACGTGGAGGCCGGCGACCAGGCTGAAGATGATCATCTCGGCGTGGAAGTCGTTGAACGGTTGGCCGCAGAGGATTTCGATCGCGCGGCGGCGGAGCAGCTTGAAGCCGCTGGTGGTGTCGTGGATGCGCCGCCCGCCGATCAGCGTGAGCCAGGAGAAGACCGCCATGCCGAGCTTGCGCCCGAGCGGCGCGTGATAGCCGCTCGGCAGGATGAAGCGGCTGCCGATGACGATGTCGGGCCCGCCGTCGGCGAGCGCGCGCGCGCGCAGATCGGCGACGTAGCGCGGATCGTGCTGCCCGTCGGCGTCGAAGAACACGAGGTAGTCGTAGCCGTGCTCGAGCGCGTAGCGCATGCCGGTCTGCAACCCGGCGGCGTAGCCGCGATTGACCTCGTGAGTCACCACGCGCACGCCGTGCGATTCGGCGATCTGCGCGGTGGCGTCCTTCGAGCCGTCGTTCACCACCAACACGTCTTCGGTCAGCTGCGCGGCGCGAACCCGTTCGAGCACCGAGCCGATATTCGCCTCTTCATTATAGGCGGGGATGGATATCAGCCCTTTTGAGCCCATGAGCGGCGAGCACCGTGTCATCGGCGGCGGCTGCCGTCAAGTAGCGGCGGCGCAGCCCGGCGGCGGACAGCGCCAGCGCATCGACGAGCAGCGCCAGCGCGATCCAGCCCGCCGCCGGCGACGCGTCCTTTTGAATGGGCAGGATCGGCGGCTTCGACGGCGTCGCCGCGTTGGGATCGGGCCAATCGAGAAACCACCAATCGAGCCGCATGCGCGTCCACGCGTCGGAGAGATTGGCCGGCTGCGGGATCACCGACTTCCACGGCGCGTCGCGATCGAGCTCGGGATCGTTGCGCACCAGGTGCGAGAGCATCCACGCGTGGCCGCGGATCGGCGAGAACGCCGGAATGAAATGGCCGTGCGACAAATGCTCGGTGAACCATCCATAACCGCCGGTTTGATCTTTGACCGCGATTAAAATGCGAATGTAATGATCCCAATAAAACGAAGCGCCGAGCACCTGCACCGCGATGCCGCACGCCAGCGCCGCGCCCAGCGCCCAGCGACGGAGATTCTCGCGCGCGAGCAATAAAACGATCGGCACGATCACGGTCAGATAACGCGGGCCCCAACAATAATCGGCGTGCCAGATTCGGAACTTTGCATTGAACAGCACGACGATTGAAATGACCGATATCAAGAATGTCGATTCGGCGCGGCGCTGTTTGAGCGCGGCGCGGATTCCCAAGAGGCCGAGGACGAGCGGCGGCGAATAGTAGATCGCGCCTTTTCCCGTCGAGAGCGCGAAGCCGTAGAGCGCCGCGAACAGATCGCCGGAGAAGACGCCCTCTTTATATTGATATCCGCTCTCGAGATACGAACCGGTCTTGACCTGGTTGTGCAGCAATAAAACCGCCATCGCTTCCATGAACGCGATGAGCGCCAGCGGGGTCTTGCGCAGGAAATCGCCGAGCGCGCGGCGGCGCGCGTAGAAGAGGTAGATCAGGACCGGCGGCAGGATCAGCGCGTAGACCAGCTTCGAGTTGAGCAAGAGACCGGCGGCGAGCCCGAGCCAGCCCATGCCCGCCGCCGTCGGCGCCTCCGCCTGCGCCAGCGTGCGCTCGATCAGCCACATCAGCGCCAGCGTCTGCAGCGCCTCCGAATACGGGCTGCGCGCGTAGATGAAGCACTGCGTCCCGAACGCCAGCGTGAACGTCAGCGCCAGCGACCAGCCGAGCCGCGCGCCGCGCCGCCGCAAGATCACGAAGAACAGGACGCACGCGCCCGCCATCATCATCGCCGGCGACAGGTGGCAGCAGAACGCGAACAGCGGCCGATCGGGCACCCACGACAGCAGGTGAACTGTCTTGTATACGAGATAACCGGGCGCCATCGCCACCACGTTGCCGAGCGGGAACACGCCGTACTTGCGCCCCAGCCGATGCGCGTAGAACCACGGCGGCCCGCCCTCGGTGTGCACGTCGAGCGTGAAGTGATCGACCAGCGACTGCGTGGTGTCGTAGGTGACGTGCGCGTCGGCCCACGGCGGCTCGCGGCTGGTCACCACCAGAAACGCCAGCGTCAAGACGACGAACAGCCGGCCCGTCATCGGCGGCGGGGGTTGTGCGGCTCGCACTGCATTCGGGTTCGCCAGCCTATCACGGTG
>DASREC010000179.1:0-16963 GCA_035652295.1 Polyangia bacterium | reverse complement strand
GAACACGTACTTCAGGCGGTACTGCTCGACGGCCACCGCCATGCTCTGCGACGGATCGCCCTCCTGCATCTGCTGCGGGGCGTTGGGATCGACCTGCTCGCCGCCGAGCATGAACGAGCCGACGGCGAACGACTGATCGCCCTTGACCTCGAAGTCGGTGGTGAGCACGCCGAGGTCGACGACCTGACCGGCGTTGAGCGTCGCGGGCGCGCCCGCGACCGGCGGATCGTAGGTGAGGTGCGTGCCGTCGAAGTTTCCGTAGAGGCGCACCACGTGGCCGACCGGTTTGCCGCGCGGCCCCGTCGGTACGGTGACGAAGTAGTGCTGGCCGAGCGTCTCGGCGGGGAACACCGACTCCTCCATGTGATCGCACGCCTGCACGCCGGTCGGGTTCTGCGTGCACGGGACGCCGGTGATCACCTGGACCGGGTTGTTGGCCTTGACCAGCGAGCCGGAGAGATCGGTCGCGTCGTCGCCCTGGCCGACCACCTCGACGACATCGCCGGCGCCGACGGTGAACGTGAAGGTGCCGCCGGGGCCGGTGGCGGGAACGCCGCCGCCCGCGAGCACGGTCGCCGTCGACGAGAGCTTGACCGTGACCTGCGTGCCGGCGACGGTGCCGGTGACCGCGAAGTACGTGGTCATGCCGCCCAGGCCGGGGACGCCCGAGCCGTGAAAGCCGGTGACGCGGTAGTTGCCGGTCATCGCCGTCGACGGCAGGAGCAGCGACGCGTCGTTGGTGAACGAGAAGCAGCCGACCGGCATGTTGTTGTTGAGCGCGCAGGGCTGGTTGCCGGGGCACGACGACCAATCCTTGAATTCGGCGCCGCCCGCGCCTTTGTACTCGAGCGCGTTGAACTGGTAGACGGTGACCGGGATGGAGCTGGTGAGGTGGTACGCGCCGCCCGGGTGCGAGATGGTGCCGTCGAGCGGCACCGACGAGCCGCAGCTGTCGGCCTCGACGCCTTTCAGATCGCTCACCCACGGCAGGTAGATCTTCACCAGCGTGTTGGGCGGCACCATCTGCGTCTGGTGCACGTTGTTCGGGCCGTCGACGGTGATGTTGGCGGTGTCGACGCCCGCGTTGGCGACCACGACGGCGTAGTCGAAGATGTTCCAGACGTTGTTGCCAACGACGGTCGGCCAGTAGTCGCAGCCGACGTACGACTTGGCGGCGGCCGCGGCGTTGCAGTCGGTGGGATCTTCGCCGGGCGGCACGCCGCCGTCGCCGTTTCCGCCGGGGCCGCCGCCGTCGTTGCGGTGACCGCGAGTGTCGGAGCTGCACGCGCCGAAGAGGAGCGCGGCGCAAACGAGGAGACGCGAGCGCATGGGTGGCCTCCCTAAGCTACGAGGCCACGGTCGCGCGATCCGCGCGCGCTGTCAATTGACTTAGTTGACGACGCGCTTGAGCGACGAGATGGTGCCGGGCTTGAACTCGATCGGGTAGTGGCCGCTGAAGCAGGCGTCGCAGTAGTTGGCGCCGGGCAGCGCCTTGCCGGTCGGCGGCGGGCCGGCGGCGGTGACCGCGGCCATCATGCCGTCGCGCGACAGGTAGCCGAGCGAGTCGCACGTGATGTAGCGCGCGATCTCCTCGGGCGTGTGCGACGACGCGATCAGCTCCGAGCGCGTCGGCGTGTCGATGCCGTAGAAGCACGGGTGCGTGGTCGGCGGCGACGAGATGCGCACGTGGACCTCGCGCGCGCCGGCGTTGCGGATCATCTTCACGATCTTGCGCGACGTCGTGCCGCGGACGATCGAGTCGTCGACGATCACCACGCGCTTGCCGTGGATGACCTCTTTAACCGCGTTGAGCTTGAGCTTGACGCCGAAGTGGCGGATCGACTGCTGCGGCTCGATGAAGGTGCGCCCGACGTAGTGCGAGCGGATCAACCCCTGATCGTACGGAATGCCGCTCTCGCGCGCGAAGCCGATCGCCGCCGCGGTCCCCGAATCGGGAACCGGGATCACCACGTCGGCCTCGACGGGGTGCTCCTTGGCGAGCGCGCGCCCGAGCATGTCGCGCACGCGGTACACCGAGCGCCCGTCGATGATCGAGTCGGGCCGCGCGAAGTAGACGTGCTCGAACACGCAGAAGCGCTTCGACTCCTCGGTCCACGGCTTGACCGAGCGCAGGCCCTTGGCGTCGACGATCACCATCTCGCCCGGCTCGACCTCGCGAATGAACTCGGCCTCGAGCAGATCGAACGCGCACGACTCGGAGGCGAACACGAACGCGTCCTTCAACCGTCCGAGGAGCAGCGGGCGGAAGCCGCGCGGATCGCGCGCCGCGATCAACTTCGACTCGGCGAGGAACACCAGCGAGTAGGCGCCCTCGACGTTGCGCAGGGCGTTGACGATCCGCGTCTCGATGTCCGGCTCGCGCCCGCGCGCCAGCAGGTGGATGATGACCTCGGAGTCGGTGGTCGACTGGAAGATCGACCCGTCCATCTCCAGCTTGCGGCGCAGATCGGCCGCATTCACCAGGTTGCCGTTGTGCGCCACCGCGATCGAGCCGTGCGCGTACTCGACGGCGAACGGCTGGGCGTTGCGCAGCGACGAGTCGCCTTGCGTCGAGTAGCGCACGTGGCCGATCGCCAGGTGCCCCGGCAGCCCGTCGAGCTCGCCGCGCGAGAACGCCTCGCCCACCAGTCCCATGCGCTTGGACTGGTGGAACTTGTCGCCGTCCGAGGTGACGATCCCCGCCGCCTCCTGCCCGCGATGTTGCAGCGCGTGCAGCCCGAGGTACGTGATGTTGGCCGCCTCGGGGTGGCCGTAGACCCCGACGATCCCGCACATGGTGTTGGTTTGCCTCGTCCGTCGGAAGAGGCGTTTTTTACCATACGCACGCGGCGATCGCCACGGCTAATCACGCATTCGCGCGCTCATTCGCGCTCATTAATGAGGCGGCGGCGGCTCGGGCAGACGCTGGCGCAAAAGACCGACCTTGTTCGACGCCGCCTGCATCTGCTGGCGCAGCGAGTTGGCCTGGCCGCCGAGATCGGTCATGCGCGCGGCGTTGGCGTCACGCGACAGCTCGGCCGCCGCCTCGGCGATACGCCCGAGCTCCGCCTCGATGGCGCCGAGCTGCGCGATGGCGCTCGGCCCCGCCTGCTTGGCGGTCGCCTGCACCAGCGCCGAGACCTCGCGCGCCTCGCCGCCGAGCGCCGCGAACCGCTTGAGCAGCTCGCCCGCCTCGTCGGTGCGCCGCTGCACCGTCTCGCCGCGCGCGCGCAGCCGATCGGCCGACGCCTGGTTGCGGTCGCGCGCGGCGTTGAGCGCCTCCATCAGCGCGCCGATGTCGCGCGCCACGCGGTCCTGGCACTCCGCCGCGTCGTTGACCGCGCGCGCCGCGCGCTCGATGTTGCGCTGCGAGTCGAGGTCGATCCGCTCCGCCGCCGCCGCGAGCTGTTCGAATTGCTGCAGCTGCTCGTCGAGCGCGAGCGCCGCCTGCGCGAGCGGGGAAAGATTTTTACCGGGTGGTTTGGTCAATAGCGGCGTTTTATGCACACGCGCGCAAGACGCAAGTCGGCGGCCGAAGTGAACCGCCAGGCGAGCGTGCTCCCCTTCGAAGGTTCAAGGCTCGAGCGGGTTCCCAACCGATGTCGCCACCGGCCAGGCTGCCTCTCATGAGGTTCGCCGCTTTTCAGAGTGTTGTAAGCAACCGGCTCGTGGGGTCACTGGTTCCCCACTCCCGCCTCGCGCCTCGCCGTTTCCGACGGGCACCAATGCGGTTTCTACCGGCTGCCGTCCCCCGCTTGCTTGCGCAAACGGGTTCATCCTCTCGTAAGCTTCACGCCCCTACAGAGTTCTCCCATCTCGTGCCTGCCCTGCGCCTCCCGGCGTAGAGCGCCTTCCAGGGGGTTCACTTTCCCTCTTCGCGACCTCAGCCAGCGGCATCGTTACGGCGCGATCCCACTCGCACCGCCTTCCGTCCTCGGCGTTTCTCACGCCCCCGACGGTTTGCTCCGCCTCTGGCCTTGCAGGTTTATTTCACCCTGCAGCCACGTCCAGGGTTCGCCCGCGAGAAGATCCAACTCGCACAGCCGAGCCGACTCGTCGTCGTCTCGTGCCCTCTCGTCGTTGGCGAAGGTTCGCTGCACCGGTTGCCCGATGCTCCACGTTCCTCCGCCCCGCCCTCAGGGCTTTCATCCGTGCGAGAGTTCCGGTGTCCTGGCTACGGTGTTTAGCCGCCGCCTGGATCCTCCCCCTCGTGGGTCTCTCCTCCTCCAGGTTTTCCCTCCCGCCGTCGTCAGGGCGCCTTCACGCCCCTTCCGCTCGTGGCCTTCGTCCCGGGTCCGTCGCAGTCGTCCCCGTTACTGACCTACAGCGTCTTCTCGACGTCGGGCTCGGCTTTCCTCTCCCGAGGTTGCCTACCTGCCCGAGGTTTCCGGCCTGCCGCTTCCACCGCCTTTCGGCGCCTTCCGCTGCGAGGCCCGCTCTCTCCTGGCGGTCCACTTCGACCGCCGACCGACTTCGGATTCAATCAGTTTGCAGCGTCCGTACCAAACGTTTGCGATTTCGTTTTTAATTCGTTTTAGCTGATTTCAATATATTAACCCTGTGCAAAACCCTGTGCGTTCGGCTGTGATTTGCTGTGGGTTAGGACAGCGCTGTGAATAACTCCTGGATAAGTTGTTGAGTGAAAGTTCTGCTCTACAACAAATCACGTAGTTGATCGAAAGCTGTCGTTCTCGACGACAGTTCACCCCCCTGTTCCGCCACGCGACAATCACGAGAACAGCGCGAGCGCGTTCGCGCCGAGAATCCGCGCGCGCGCCTCGTCCGATATCGGTTGCGCGCGCAACCAGTCGAGCTCGCGATCCCACGCGTAGGGGATATTGGGGAAATCGGTGCCGTAAAGAATGCGATTCGAATGTTTTTCCAGCGCGGCGGCGTCAATCGCCGGCGGGCCGAGATACCCCGCCACCACCATCGTAGTATCGAGGTACAGGTGCTCGAGCTCGCCGAGCATCGCGAGGTACTCGCCGTCCTCGTCGATGCCGAGGTGCGGGACGATGACCGTGAGCGTGGGATGGCGCTCGAGCACGCGGCGCACCGCGCCGGCCGAGCACAGCGCGTGGATGTCGACGCCGTACGCCGCGAGGCACGGCTGACGGCCGGCGTGGATGACGATCGGGCGGCCGGCATCCGCCGCGCGCGCATAGATCGGATCCATGCGCGGATCGTCGGGCGCGAACTTCTGCACGTGACAGTGGAGCTTGAGCCCGCGCAGCCCGAGCCGAAACGCCTCGTCGACGATCGCCGCCGCGTCCGGCTCGCCCGGCAACACGGTGCCGAGCGCGATCAACTGCGGGTGCGCGCCCGCCAGCTCCGCCATGAAGCGGTTGAGCGCGCGCGCCATATCGGGCGCGTGGCTGTAGCAGAGCCCGACCAGCCGATCGATCCCGCGCGACGACAGGAACTCGATCACTTCTTCCGCGCGCAAACGGTATTCGATCTTCCATGCGTGCTTGTCGAACCAGCGCCAGATGGCGTCGAACACGCGCGGCGGAAAAAGATGGACGTGCGCGTCGACGATCACGAGCGATAGAGCTCCACGAGCATTACCTGGCAGCCGTCGGGGCCGTCGAGCGCGCGGCGGCGCGAGGTCGCGCCGGCCAACGCGAATTTCAGCGCGAAAGTTTCGGTGACGCCGGCGGCGATCTGATCGGCGACCTCTTCGGTCTTGTACCAGGACGGCTGCGACAGCCCGACGCGCGGCACCGACTCGTCGAGCCCGCCGGGAAACGCCGCCGCGATCACGCGCGCGAGGTAGTCGGGCTTGGGCACGCTCATCCCGCGCCGCAAGACCACCACCGCGTCCGGCTGCGGATCATTTTGCGGCTCGGGCTCCGGCTCGCGCGCGGCGTCGGTCGCGGCGCCTTCGGCCGACTTGCCGCCGAACAACTTCGAAAAGAATCCCACGCGCGTCTTATATAATGATGCGACCGGGATGTACCACTTCAGCTTCCTCGACGGCGCGCTCGGCTACGACTGCGTTCGCTGCGGCAGCCGCTGCTGCAAGGGGCTCGGCTTCGGCCTGACCGCGCGCGAGCTGGTCCCGCTCCTCGGCCGCGCGCCGCAGCTCGCGCCGTTTCTGCAGCTCCAGTCGCGCGGCGTGTCGGCGTTCGATCTGGCCGACGGCTGCTGGCTGCTCGAGACCGACGGGCGCTGCTCGCTCGAGGTGGCGCACGGCCGCGCGTCGAAGCCGGCGGTGTGCCGCGTGTTCCCGCTCAAGGTGGTGCGGCTCGGCGCGCGCCGCGTGGTCGACGTGCAGCTCACCGCGTGTCCCGTCGAGCCGGCGGGCGAGATCGCCGCGGGCGCGGGCCGCGCGGTGATTCGCCACGACGAGGCGGCGCGCGAGCTCGAGGCGCTCGACGCCGACGCGCTCTACGGCGAGGCCGAGCTGGCGCCGGGCGCGCCCGACGACGCGCTCGACCGCGAGGCGCGCGTGCGCGAGGCGGCGCGCGCGCATCTCGACGATCCCGATCCGCTCGGCGCGATCGCCGCGGATCAGCCGATCGCGACGCTCGATCGGCTGCGCCGCGGATGGCGCGCGTACTTCGGCCTCGACGACGCCGAGGCCGAGGCGCTGGATCGCGCGGTGGCGCCGCGCTTCACGTTGGCGCTCGGGCCGCTGCGCTTCGCCGCGCTCACCGCGCCGGGCGTGCCGCCGTGGCCGCGCGCGCTGCGGGCGCTGCCGGCGCGGCTGCTGGCGGGCGCGTTCCTCGCGGCGCTGTCGGCGCGCGCCGGCCGCCCGCCGTCGCTGCGCGCGATCGCCGAGGTCTGGCGCTCGACGCCGCTGGTGCGCGCCGCGCTCGCCGGCTGGGACTCGCCGCTCACGCTCTCGGACGCCGCGCCGCCCGAGTCCACGCCGCCCGAGGTCGCCGCCGCCTTCACCGCCGTCCGCGCCGCCGCCCCCACCTCCACGCTCGGCGAATCGCTCGCCCGCACCACGCTCCCCCCCGCGCTCCGCCCGCTCCTCTTGCGCCTGGTCTCCGACCGCCTCTAGAGAGAAGAGATTGAACCGCCATGCCGCCGCAGACGCCAAAAATCCAAATATTTGAATATCTGAATATAGAAATTCTCTTATCTTTTTGGCGTCTGCGGCGGCATGGCGGTTCAATCCTCTGTGTCTAGAGGAACTCGATTTTTTGGGCGGCGGATTCGCGGGCGGCGGCGAGGCCGCTGACGTATTCGAGCACCTGCGGATACGTCAGCATGATCTCCTGGAAGTCGGCGCGCTCCAGTTCGAGCGCCCAGCACTTGCTCGCGGTGCGGATGCTGGCGACCGCCGGGCCGCGCGTGAGCAGCGACATCTCGCCGAACAGCTCGCCCGGCTGCAGCCGCGCGATGGTCCGCCCCGCGCGCGCCACCTCCGCCTCGCCGCACAGCAGCAGGAACATCCCGGGCGCGCGCTGCCCCTCGTCGACCACGCGCATGCCCGCCTCCAGCTCGAGAAACTTGAAGCGCGCCACCAGCGCCCGCGCGTCGTCCGGCGACAGCGACGAGAACAGCGGCGAGGTGCCGATCAGCCGATCGAGCATGCGATCGCGGAAGAAGCGCAGGAGCGTCTTCAGCACCTCGGGCGAATCGGCGACGATCTCGGAGATCACCTCGCGCGAAATTTCGAGCAGCTCGGTCGGCTCCTCGGCGGTGACGGTGGCCGAGCGCGGGAAGTCGGTGATCAGCGCCAGTTCGCCGAAGAACGCCCCGTCGGTGAGATGGGCCAGCGCGCGCGCGGGCGGACCTTCGAGCGTCACCTCGACGCGGCCGCGCACGATCACGAACAGCGAGCCGCCGCGATCGCCCTGGCGCACGATCGCCTCGCCGGCGGGCGCCTCGCGCAGGGCGACGCGCTCGATCAGGCGCACCAGGCGATCCGGCGCCAGCGACGAGAACAGCGGGATGCGCGGCGGCGGTTTGCGCGGCGCGGGCGGCGGCGCGGCGGGCTTGGGCGGCGCGTCGTCGAGCAGCCCGGAGAAATCGAGATCGTCGTTCGCCGCGGCGGGCGCGGGCGGCGCAGCGACGGGGATCGCGCGCTCGGCGACGTGCGCGGCCGCCTCGGCGGCGACCGACTCGAGCGACAAATCCTCTTCGCCCAGCTCGATCTCGTAGGCGCCCGCTTCCGGCGCGGCGTCGGGCTCGGGCTCGACGGCGGGAAACTGCGACGAGCGGCGGCCGCCCAGCACCTCGTGCAGCGGCAGCACGTCCATCGGCGCGCCCGGCGGCAGCGTGCGCGCCGCCGGCCGCTCGTCGAGCGCCATGGTGTCGAGCGAGATCAGGTCGTCGAGCCGCGCGACCGGCGCGCGCGGCGGCGCCGACGGTGGCGGCGGTGGAGGCGCAGCGCGCGGGGGCGACGATCGCGGCAGCGCGGCGCGCGCGGGCGACTCCTCGTCGAGCGCGAGCTCGATCACCGGCGGCGGCGCGCTCGCCGGCGGCCGCGCGGGCGTCTTCTCCGCCACCATCTCGAACTGCCCCGACTGCGTGCGCCCGAGCCCGACCGGCGCCACCACCGGCATGCTCCCCGACGGCGTCGGCTGCGGCGCGCGCCCGCCGCCGTCGCGCTGCGAGTACAGCTCGGCCAGCATCGCCTGCGTCGAGGTGTGCTTGGGATCGATCTGCAGCACCACCTTGCACACCGCGATCGCCTTGAGCAGGAACCCGCCCTTGGCGTACCCCTCGGCCGCCAGCATGAACTGCTCGACCGCCGCCGCCGTGTCGCCCGCCTTGCGCAACGTCTCGCCCGCGCGCTGCCGCCAATCGGCCTCGGGCTCGCGCTTCGCGATCTCCAGATACAGCTCGGCCGCCTTGCCCCACGCGCTCTTCTCGACCGCCTTGAGCGCCTGCTCCTTGAGCTTGCTCAGCTCGACCTTGGCCATGATCAGAAGAGGCACTCGGTCGACACGAAGTGGCCCACCGACGGGAAATAGTAGGCCCAGATGAAACACATCTCGTTCGAGAACGCCGACTCGCCGAAGCAGGTGTTGCCGGTCGGCGGCGGCGTCGCGTCGGCCGAGTCGTAGCTGCACTGCCAGCGGAAGCCCTCGTTGTTGCCGAACTGCACCAGGTGCGCGTCGTCGTAGACGGCGAGCGGCGGATTGTCCCAGCTCTTGTTCTCGTAGAGCACCGTGCCGGGATCCGCCGACGACGTGGAGCGCGAGATCACCACGTCCGAGCCGAGCCGGTGCTCGTGCGACGTGAAGCCGAAGAACTTGAGCTGCGTCAGGTCGACCGATCCGGAGCCGGTGTAGATGCCCGGCTTGAGCGTGTAGTTCTGCACGCCCGGCGGCACGCACTCGTGCGCGAGCTGCCCGATCGATCCGCAGAACATGATGTCGGCGGCGAGGTACGAGCGGTCGCGCTTGCCGGGCGTGAGCGTGACCGTGCCCATGCCGGTGCGCTGCGACGTCGAGGCGTTGATGTAGTGCGCCTCGAGCTTGAGCATGGTGCCGGCGGGGAATTGGTAGGCGACGCCCGACGGCAGCGTGAGCGTGGTCTCGAGCTTCTCGGCGATGAACAGCGGCACGTCGCCGGAGGAGAAGATGCCTTCGAACGGCGAGCAGTCGAACGGCGCCGTCGACGGGACGGTGGCGTTGGTCTTGTAGAGGATCAGGTGGTGGCTGCCGAGCGCCAGCGACGCGTCGATCTGGATGGCGTCGAGCTCGTCGGTGTTGCCGAGCGGCATCACCAGGCAGCGGGTGAACTCCTGGCCGGGCGCGAGATCGAACGGGCCGATCGAGAGCGTCGAGGCCTGGCCGCCGACCTGGTTCGGAGGTGGACCGTCGCCGCCGCCGTCGCCGGGCGCGAGGCCCGAGCCGCTACAGCCGGCCGCGAGCAGCGCGAGAGCGGAGATCGCGCGAATCATCGCAGCCACGTTACCAGCTTCGCGCGCGGGACGAAAGCTAAAGTAATACTTTAACTACGCCCGCCGTCGCCCGGGCCCATCGTCGCCAGCGTCGAGCGCGCGAACACCGCGCCGTGGATCGCCAGCGCCACGCCCGCGGCCAGGCCGACCCAGTGCAGCCAGAAGTGCTCGGGCGTGAAGCTGCGGTTCACCACGAAGCACGCCACCAGGATCGCCGCCCACGCCACGAAGTGCAGCGTCAACCAGCGACGGTGAAAGTCGCGTTTCTCGAACGCGCGCGACGGGCCGATGCGTCCCACGCGCGAAACCTACGGCGGCGGCGGCGCGCGCGCAAGTGCTATGCTCTCGCGCATGCCTTCGCCCGAGCGGCCGCCGCCGTACGCCACCGACGAGCGCGCGCTCGCGCGCGACACCGACGTCGAGGTGTTCACCGCCGGCGGGCCGGGCGGGCAGCACCGCAACAAGACGCAGAACGCGGTGCGCCTGCACCATCGGCCGAGCGGGCAGATCATCACCGCCACCGAGCGGCGCAGCCTCGAGGCCAACCGGCGCGCCGCGTTCGAGCGGCTGGTCGAGCGGCTCGCGCGCCTCAACTTCGTGCCGCGCAAGCGCAAGGCCACGCGGCCGTCGCTCGGCGCCAAGCAGCGCCGCCTCGACGAGAAGAGCCGCGACTCGCGCATCAAGTCCGCGCGCCGCCGCCCGTTCGACGATTAGCGGCGGCGCTGGCAGAGGCGTTGCAGCCTTCTTGCGGCGCCATGCGAATCGCGGCGCGAAGGAATTCCTTTTCGTTCGTGGGAGCAATCGCGTTCCTCGTCGCGGGCGCGGGCGGGGCGCGGGGCGCGGGGCTGGACGTGAGCGTGGTGTCGCCGCTCGAGCACGTGTTTCCCGACGGCGCGCCGCCGGGCGAGCCGGGCGCGCGCGTCGAGGCGGCGCGCGGCGAGTGGGAGCCGTTTCAGATCGTGGTGCGCGCGCCGGCGGGCGAGGCGCTGGCGAACGTGCGCGCGCTGGCGGCGCCGCTCGACGGGCCGGAGCGCGCGAGCGTGGCCGCGCCGCGGCTGTACCGCGTCGAGTACCTGCCGGTGCGCACGCCGTCGTCGATCGAAGGCCACGCCGGCCGCTGGCCCGACGCGCTGGTCCCCGACGTGGACGCGTACGCGGGCGAAAAGCGGCGCGCGTTTCCCTTCGACGTGCCGGCGGGCGAGACGCGCGCGATCTGGGTCGAGCTGTTCGTGCCGCCGGGAACGCCGCCGGGCGTCTATCGCGGCGCGGTCACCGTCGCGGCCGATCGCGGCGAGGCGCGCGTTCCCGTCGAGCTGACGGTGCACGGCTTCACGCTGCCGGCGACGTCGTCGCTGCCGGTGACGTTCGGGTTCGCGTCGAACGCGCTGCCGCGCGCGCACGGGCCGCTCGACGACGCGCAGCTGGCCGCGCTCGCCCGCCGCTACGCGCTCGCGGCGCTGCGCCACCGCGTGAGCCTGCACGGCGGCACCATGGAGCCGCCGCCCTGGACCATCGCCGCCGACGGCCGCGTCACCATCGACTTCCGCGCCTACGACGCCGAGGTCGGCCCGTTCCTCGACGGCACCGCCGATCGCGGCGGCCCCTCGGACGGCGCGCGCTGGACCGCGATCGACCTGCGCGTCCCCGAGCGCCTCGACGGCGCCGCGCGCGATCGCTACGTCGCGCAGATGATCGCGCACCTGCGCGCGCGCGGCTGGCTCGACCGCGCGTTCGACTACACCTTCGACGAGCCCAACGACGCCGCGTTCGCCAAGGTGCGCGCGCGCGCCGAGCGGCTGCATCGCGCGGCGCCCGAGATCCCGCGCCTGGTCACCCACGAGCGCGCCGCCGGCCTCGACGGCGCCGTCGAGATCTGGTGCCCGCTCGTCAACCGCGTCGACGACAAGCCGGACAACCCGCCGCCTCCGCCGCGCGCCGACTACGGGCGCCTGTGGTGGTACCAGTCGTGTATGAGCCACGGCTGCGACATCGTCGGCGGCGACTACTTCACCGGCTGGCCGTCGCTGGCGGTGGATGCGCCGCCGATCGCGCACCGCATCTTCGAGTGGCTGACGTTCCGCTACCGCGTCGGCGGCGAGCTCTACTACAACACCGTCGAGGCCTACGCGGCCGGGCGCGATCCGTGGCGCGACCAGCTCCTGCACGGCGGCAACGGCGACGGAACGCTGTTCTACCCCGGTTTACCCGAGCGGATCGGCGGCCGCACGCCAATCCCCGTCGAGAGCATCCGCCTCAAGCTGATCCGCGAGGGCCTCGAGGACTACGAGTACCTGCGCCTGTACGCCGCGCGCGCCGGCGCCGCGCAGGCCGAAGCACTCGCCGCCTCGATCGCGCCGCGCACCTTCCGCTGGCAGCACGACCCGCGGCGCCTCTTCGCTGCCCGACACGAGATCGCCACCGTCCTCGACGGCGACGCCCACGCGCGTGAGCGGCCGGTGCGGCTGCCGTGGCGGGTCGCCCCAACGGCGCGGCGGTGCGCCCCGGGGGCCGAGGCTCCGAACGGCTGCGGAAAATTGTGAGCAATTCATAAATTTCCAGACCGCGAGCGCGCTTACTGCGGGGGCGCGCGGCCACACCCCGACTGGCGCAGCGGCTGCTATTGCACCCGTCGCGTGAAAAACTCGGAGGCCAGAATGAAGTCGTTCGCCGGGTCGTTCGGGGCGCTCCTCGTCGCCGCCAGCTTGGGCTGCCAACAGCCGGTCCAGCCGTTCGCCGGCGATCTCGTGCTGCCGGCGTCGAACGACGGCATCGGCGAGCGCCAGGCGGCCGTCACCTCCGGCGACGGGCCCAACGGGGCGCACATCATCTTCCTCAACTTCGACGGCGCGACCGTCAAGCCGCCGTCGAGCTTCCGCGACAACTCGGCGCTCAACGAGTCGCAGATCGCCAACGGCACGTCGACCATCCCGGCGTTCGACGCGTCGCCGTACGCGCCGGCGTTCACCAAGGCCACCGCGCAGCAGGCGATCGCCAACTACTTCACGCAATTCTACGCGCCGTTCAACGTCCAGGTGGTCACCACCCGCCCGGCGAGCGGCCGCTACACGATGTGTATCGTCGGCGGCGATCCGTCGATGCTCGGCATCGGCCAGGGCGCGGCCGGCATCGCGCCGCTCGACTGCGGCAACCAGAACGAGCCCGACGTCTGCTACGCGTTCTCGTCGGTGCTCGACCCGCAGTCGACCGGCTCGTCCACCGAGTCGCTCAAGGCGATCGCGGTGACGTGCGCGCAGGAGACCGCGCACACCTTCGGGCTCGGCCACACCACCAACCAGAACGACATCATGTATCCGCAGCTGACGTTCAGCGCCAACGGCTTCGCCAAGGGACCGCAGACGCTTCAGAACGACGGCTCGGGGCAGTGCTCGAACGGCTCGTCGACGCAGGACTCGTACAACATGCTGCTGGGCGTGATCGGCCCGTCGTCGGGGATGCCGATGACCGGCCCGGTGCCGACGGTGGCGTTCGTGACGCCGACCGACGGCTCGACGGTGCCGCTCCAGTTCGACATCGTCGTCGCCGCGTCGGAGTCGGGCGGTACCATCGCGCACGTCGACCTCGACGCGCAGGGCCAGTCGCTCGGCTCGCTCACCGCGCCGCCGTACAAGAAGACCGTCACCGCGCCGCAAGACGGCCAGTACTCGCTCACCGCCACCGCCTACGACTCGAACGGCAACTTCCAGTCGGCGACGGTGACCTTCAACGCGATGGCCGGCGCGCCGCCGCAGATGACCGGCTGCCAGACCAAGGCCGACTGCAACACCGGCCTCGACTGCGTCTCAGGCCAGTGCGTGATGCCGCAGCCGATGGGCTCGATGTGCTCGGACGCGAACCCGTGCCCGACCGGCCAGGTGTGCGGCACCGACGGCACGTGCAAGACCGATCCGAACATGCCCGCGCCCGGCGCCGTCGGCGCTACCTGCACCGACAACAGCCAGTGCACGAGCGGCCTGTGCGCGCAGATCGCCAGCAAGCAGTTCTGCACGCAGCAGTGCGATCCCAACAACGCGACGAGCTGCCCGGCCAACATGAAGTGCGTCGCCGACTCGGGCGGCAACTACTGCGAGCCGAAGGGCAACACCGACACCGGCCGCGGCGGCGGAGGCTGCAGCGCGACGCCGGGCCGCGCGGATGGATTTGGCGGTATGCTGGCCGCCCTGTGCCTGCTCGCGCTCTACGCCTTCCGCCGCCGATTCGCCCGCAGCTAAAGCAAAGGTCAGTTGAACTGACCTTCGCTTTAGCAGATCCCACGGGGCGTGCCGCCCCGCCCCATGAGCACAGCTCATGGGGTCCCCACCCCTGCTGCGGCGCGACTCCGCGCCGGGCGGCCCGTGGCCGCCTATCAGCGTACGCGAGCCGGGCTCTAGCGCTCGCCGCGCTCGCCGCTGCGTGCTCGCCGGCGGTGCGGCCCAACGCGTCCATCGACGGGCGGCTGCGCTTCGTCGCCTCGCAGGCGACGCAGGCGAGCTGGTCGTTCCGCGTCGACGATCACGCGCGCGGCGGCGAGCTGCTGGTCGACGGGCGGCCGCGCGACACCGGCTGCGATCGCGCCGGCCGCGAGATCCGCTGCGAGCTGCGCGGGCTGTTTCCCGGCGGCCACGTGGTCGAGCTGCGGCTGCCGGGCGCGCTCCTGCGCCGCACGGTGCTGATCGGCAAGCCGTGGCCGCAGCGCCCGCTGCTCGTGCGCGCGTCGGGGCCGGAGGAGGCGGCGCAGGCGGTGGACGCGGGCGCCGACGGCGTGGTGCTCGACGCGCGCGCGGCCGCGTCGCCGGCCGATCTCTCCGATCTCGTCGACGTGGTGCACGCGCACTCGGCGCGCGCGGTGGTGGCGGGCGATCCGCGCGCCATCGAGACCGCCGGCGCCGACGCGCTGCTCGACGATCCGGTGCCCGGCGAATTGCGCGCGCGGTTTCCCGAGGCGCGCACCATCACGCTCGACGGCGCGGCGTCGCAGGCGCTGGGCGAGCGCGCGCTCGACAAGCTGCTGGCGGCGAACGGCTCGGTGGAAACGCACGGGATCGCCGATTCGGCGCTGGCGCTCGCCGCCCCGCGCGGCGCGATCGTCGACCGCGCGGCCTTCCCGCTGCTCACCGCGCGCAAGCACCACGCGGCGCTGCGCACCGGCGCGGCGCGCGCCTTCACCGTCGAGCCCGACCACCTCGGCCTCGAGCTCGCCGCCGGCCGCGACCGCGTGCTGGTCCTGATCAACGCCTCCGCCGCTCCGTGGACGTTTCGCCCGCCCGCCCTCGCCGCCGCCACGACGCTCCTCGGCGCCCCGCTCACCGCCGGCGAAATCACCGTCGCCGCCCACGACGTCACGCTGCTCGCCGGCGCGCCCGCTCCCGACAACACCCGCTACTGAGGCGTCATGCACGATCGACCGCTGCACTCCGCTACGCTCCGGTAAACCGTCCCGGATTGGCGATTTGACCAGTTTTACGAGCCTTGCGCGGAGCGGAGTGTAGCGCGTGGGGTGCGGCAAAATGCCGCCGCGCGCAGTTCCGCAGGGAGGTCCGCCGACCGAGGACTGTTTGAGCACGGCGGCATTTTGCCGCACCCCACGCGCGAAACGCAGCGCGCACGTCCAAGCACGACAAACCTATCGCGACAACGCAATGCCCCAGTTGAAGTGAATTCGTCCGGGGAAGTGCGAGTACCACGGGCTGGTCTTCCAGCGCTCCTCGGCGAGTGATTGCGAGAGCGGGTAGGCGTATTCGAATGACAGCGGACCGACCGGCGTCACGATGCGCAACAGCGAGACGCCGATCGAGTGCTTGATGTCGCTCCAGCCGACGAGGTTGAGCGCGTCGACGATCGCGCCGGCGTCGTAGAAGATCGCGCCCATCCACGGAAACTGCAGCCCGAAAAAACTCTTCGCGATGGGAAACTGGATCTCCACCGTCGAGAGCATGCGGATGTTGCCGCCCTGCGGGATGACGCGGAACCCCTGCGCGCCGCTGATCGGCGCCACCTGCGCGCGGATGATCTCGGACTTGAGCGTATCGGTGTCGTAGCCGCGCGTGGTGGTGTCGCCGCCGGCGAAGAAGCGCTCGACAAGCGGCAGCGCCGACTCGCCGATCGGGATGCCTTCGTCGTAGCGCAGGTTGCCCATGAGCGTGAAGCCGGTGCCGCGCAGCTTGAACGGCAAAAGGCCGAGCACCTGCCCCGAGAACAAGAGGAACTGGTGATCGCCGCCGAGGTACGGCGTCGCCCAGCCGATCGATCCCGAGACCAGCCAGCCCTTGACCGGCGCGAGCGGGTTCGGCTGCCCGTCGGCGCCGACGCGGCGATCCCACACCACGCCGAAGCCGAGCTTGGCGGTGTTGGTGTTGTCCTGCACCGTCGCCAGGTCGTTCGGCCCGTCGATGCGGTTGAAGCCGACCGAGATCTGCGCGCGGTAGATGTCGTAGCGCCCGAACAGCCGCAGCGCCGGCGTGAGGTACTTGGTGACGCCGAGCGAGAGACCGTAGGTCTCGATCGGGCCGAGCCGCTGCGTGATCTCCCGACGGTAGAAGCCGTTGAAGTCGGCGCGCCAGCCGGGACCGAACGCGCGCAGGTCGGTGTAGCGCAGGCTCACGCCGAGCGACTGATCGGAGAAGCCGGTGTCGAACCGGGCCTCGACCTGCGAGCCGAGGCCAAAGAAGTTGTTCCAGAGATAACCGACCTGCAGATAGGAGTAGTACGGCAGCTTGTCGGTGGCGACGCCGGCGGCGAACGTGGCGGTGCCGAGCAGCTCGAGGTAGCGCTCCTGCACCGTGACCAGCACCGGCACCGGGTTGCGGTGGCCCTCGGTGAGCGCCTGCACGCGCACGGTGTTGAAGATCAGGTGCGTGCGCAGGTTGCGCTCGCCCTCGTCGAGCTTGGTGTAGTCGAACTTGTCGCCGGGCTTGAACGGCAGGTCCTTGCGGATCACGCGGTCGAGCGTCTTGAAGTTTCCGCGCACGAGAATTTCGCCGAAGCGCACGTCGCCGTCCTCGTCGATGCGGTACACGACGGTGAAGCGATCGTGCGACGCGTTCCACGAGCTGCCGTCGAGATCGACGCTCACGTACGGCCGCCCCGACGCTTTGTAGA
>DASREC010000178.1:0-3588 GCA_035652295.1 Polyangia bacterium | reverse complement strand
GTGGTGAACGCGCTCTCCGATTCGCTGGTCGCCACCATCAAGCGCGACGGCAAGACCTGGGAGCAGGAGTTCTCGCGCGGGCAGCCGAAGTCGAAGCTCAAGACCGTGAGCGCCAAGTCGCGCGGCACCGGCACGACGATCTATTTCCGCCCCGATCCGGAGATCTTCGGCGCCAAGCTCAGCTTCGATTCGCAGGACGTGCGCTCGCGCCTCGAGGCCAAGACCTACCTGCACAAGGGCCTCGACGTGCTGTTCGTCGACGAGGCGACCGGCGAGAAGATCGAGTACGCGCACTCGGGCGGGATCGCCGAGTACCTGACCAAGATCGTCGGCGAGCGCGGCAAGCCGGCGATCCAGGCGCAGCCGTTCGAGCTCACCAAAGATCAGCCGCGCCTCGAGCTGGCGCTCTTGTGGACCGAGGCCACCGAGGAGCACATCCGCTCGTACGTGAACGGCATCCCGACGCCGGCGGGCGGCACGCACGAGCAGGGGCTCAAGTCGGGGCTGGTCAAGGCGGTGCGCAACTTCGTCGAGACGCACGGGCTCGCGCCCAAGGGCGTGAGCGTGACCGCCGAGGACATCCGCGAGGGCGTCACCGCGATCCTGTCGCTGTACATCGTCAACCCGCAGTTCCAGGGACAGACCAAGGACAAGCTCAACAATCCGGAAGTCGCCGGCGAGATCGACGGCGCGGTGCGCACCGGGCTCGAGCACTGGCTCACGCAGAACAAGACGGTCGCCGAGGGGATCGTCGCGCGCATCATCCTGGCGGCGCGCGCGCGCGAGGCGTCGCGGGCGGCGTCGCAGGCGGTGACGCGCAAGACGGCGGTGAGCCACCGGCTGAATTTGCCGGGCAAGCTGGCCGACTGCTCGTCGACGAGCCCGGAGGAGTCGGAGCTGTTCATCGTCGAGGGCGACTCGGCCGGCGGCTCGGCCAAGCAGGGGCGCGATCGGCGCACGCAGGCGATCCTGCCGCTGCGCGGAAAGGTGCTGAACGTCGAGCAGGCGTCGCAGGAGAAGGTGCTCAACAACGCCGAGCTGAAGAACATCGTCACCGCGCTCGGCTGCGGGCTCGGCGACGAGTACGACGAGGGGAAGCTGCGCTACGGCAAGATCTTCATCCTCACCGACGCGGACTCCGACGGGCACCACATCTCGACGCTGCTCTTGACGTTCTTCTATCGGCATCTGCGCAAGCTGATCGAGAACGGCCACGTGTTCCTGGCGCTGCCGCCGCTCTACAAGATCGAGATCGGGAACGATCGGCGCTGGGCGCTCGACGAGGCCGAGCGCGACGCGATCTTGAAGAAGGCGCCGAAGAACGCCAAGCCGGAGATCAGCCGCTTCAAGGGGCTGGGCGAGATGCCGGCCGAGGATCTGAAGGCGACGACGCTCGATCCTCGACGGAGATCGGCGCTGCGCGTGATGGTGGAGAATCCGCTCGACACCGATCGGGTGATGAACGAGCTGATGGGCAAGGACGCGAGCGCGCGCTTTCGCTTCATCATGGAGCGCGCCGCCGAGGCGCGCGACATCGACGTCTAGCGCGCGATCCCGCGCGGCGGCTCAGCAGGTCTGGCCGGGGCACACCAGGCTGCCGTCGGGGCAGGTGAGCGGCGTGCAGCCGTTGAGCGTGCAGTGATCGGTGAGCGTGCAGCGGATGCGGCACGCCGAGCCGGTGCCGCAGTTGAGCGTGCAGTTGTTGGTGTTGTTGCAGTTGAGCGTGCAGTCGGCGCCGGCGGCGCAGGTCATGGTGCCGTCGGAGACGTTGTCGACGCTGCCGCTGCACAGGCTGCCGGTGGCGCAACTGTAGTTGCACGTGTTGCCGTTGGTGCACGACTGCGCGCACTGGCACGCGGCGCCGCAGCTCTGGTTGCACGTGTTCTTGCCGTTGCACGACGATTGGCAGCAGGGGGCGCACATCACGTTGCAGTCTTGATTGCAGATGCCGGCGAGATCGCCGGGCGCGCTCAGATCGGGCGGCGTCGCCAGATCGGCGGCGGTCGCCAGATCGGCGGCGCCGGCGAGATCCGCGCCCGCGAAATCGGCGCCCGCGAAATCGGCGCCCGCGAAGTCGGCGCCCGCGAGATCGTCGGCGAACGAGAGATCGGGCGAAGGCGGGCCGTCCGATCCTCCGGGCGTCACGCCGTCGACGGTAAACGAGCAACCCCCCAGGACCACCGTCACCGTGACCGCCAACCGCCACATGCGCGCTAGTCTACACCCGCGAGCGCGCGGGTTGCATCCTCGGGGTGCATGCGGCTCGATCGATTCTTGACCCTGGTGGAGGAGTGCATTGGCGGCGGGGCGCTGCCCGGCGAGCTGGTGTGCGAGGAGGCGGCGCGCACCGCGCACGCGGTGTTGGCGGCGCTGGCGTTGCGGTTGTCGCCGGACGATCGGCGCCGGCTGGCGGGCGAGCTGCCGCCCGAGCTGCGCGGCGAGCTGGAGTCGCTCGACATCGAGACCGAAGGCGAGCCGCCGCTCGGCGACACCATCGGGCGCGTGGCGGCGGAGCTGGACATCGACGAGGAGATCGCGGCGCGGCGCGTGTGCTGCGTGGTGACCACGCTCAAGGACGCGGTGTCCGACGACACCTGGCGCGCGCTGCCGCAAGACCTCGAGCAGTTCGGCGCCGGCGATTGACGCCGGGCGCGCGCTGCGCCTATGTTGAAGGCTACTCGGAGGTGGCCCCGTGTCGTCGCCGCGCAAGCCGCATTCACCGCGTTTCGTCCGGCTCTCGGCCGGCGACGCGACGCTCCTGTTCGGCGGCGAGACGCTGGAGCCGCGGTTCCCGATCTCGAACGGGCGGTTCGTGGCGCGGCAGCGCGTGGGCATCGTCGGGCAGCGGGCGCGCATCGACGGCGTGCCGGTGGTCGGCCCGCCGGGCGAGCACACCACCATCTCGTGGAGCGCGGGCGACGCCGAGCGGCTCGGGCTCGACGCGCGCGGCGTGATCCTCGTCGGTACGCACGGCGAGCTGAAGTTCGTCGAGCCGTCGTCGGAAAAAGTCGCGTCGCGGTAACTCGGTTCGATCCTCGTTGGGGGATCCACGGGTTGAAACCCGCGGCTCCGACAGAGGGCCACCATATTCGCCGCAGTCAAGCCCTGCGGGCTCACACCGCACGACTCAACATCTCCCAACCGTAGCCCGCGGGGCTTCCCTCTGTCGGAGCCGCGGTCTTCAGACCGTGGATCCCCAAATCGCGGATCTCAAGTCGCGGATCTCAAATCGCGGATCTCAAATCGCGGATCCCAAAATCGTGCATCCTGAAATCAAGCGACGGGCAAGCGTCGAGGCGTCGTCTCGCTGGCGGGCTTGGGGCCGCGCAGCAGCGACTTGTGCCAGGCGTAGAGATTCTTGCGCGACTTGATCGTCTCCCAGCCGTCGAGGCCGTCGAGGAGCTGGATGAACCCCCACGCGGCGAAGTCGGCCACCGTCGGGGTCGCGCCGCACAAAAATCCGGTCTCGGCGAGGGCGGCGTCGAGGAGGTCGGCGACCTGCGCGAGGCGCTCGAGGATCGCCGAGCGGCGGATGCGGCCGGTGCGCGAGCCATATTTGCGGCGCTGATCGAATTGCAGCACGCGGCC
>DASREC010000177.1:0-12216 GCA_035652295.1 Polyangia bacterium | reverse complement strand
GCGCATCACGCCCGGGCACTTGAGCTGGACCTCGCCATCTTCTGCCAGGCGATATTCCACACCAGGCAGAGGCTTTCCGACAGTGCCGAAGCGGAAGGCATCCGGGCGATTCACGAAGGAGGCCGCCCCGGTCTCCGTCAGGCCATAACCCTCCAGGATCAGAAGGCCCGCCGCGTGGAAGAACTCGGCGATCTCCTTCGACAGCGGCGCGCCGCCCGACACGAGGAAGCGGATGCGCCCGCCGAGCACCGCCTGGATCTTGTGGAACACCAGCTTGGTCGCGATCGCGTTCTTGATCGAGAGGCCGAGCGGCAGCGGCTGGTGGCGCTGCTTGTACTTCGAGACCTCGCGCCCGACGGAGAACGCCCAGTCGAAGATCTTCTGCCGCATCGGCGGCGCGGCGTTGCGGTTGCCGAGGATGCCGATGTAGACCTTCTCGAGCACGCGCGGCACGGCGCACATATAGGTCGGCTTCACCTCGGCGAGGTTGGCCTTGATGGTGGCGATCGACTCGGCGAACGCGATGCGCGAGCCTTTGTAGATCGTCACCCACTCGAGCAGCTTGGCGAAGATGTGCGCGAACGGCAGGAACAGGAGCTGCTCGTCGTTCTCGTCGACGGGCAGCGTGTCCTTCATGGTGTCGCACTCCCAGACGATGTTGGAGTGCGTGAGCACCACGCCCTTCGGCGGTCCCGTCGTACCCGACGTATAGACGATGGTGAATGGATTCTCCGGGCGGATGTCGGCCCAGCCGCGCTCGAGCTCGCCGGGATGCGCGCCCAGCCACTTGACGCCCTCGGCGCGCAGCTGGTCCAGCGAGACTACCCAGTTCTTGTCGGCCGCGGGTACCACGTCGTCGAGCGAGAGCTGCGTGCGGCCCTTGGCGTCCGGCTTCTCCAGCTTCGCCACCGCGTCGAAGTAGACCACCTTGGCGACGTTCGACAGCTTGGCGCGCTCGGCGAAAAGTTTTTCCAGCTGCGCGGGATTCTCGGCGAACACGATCTTCGCGCCGCAGTCGTTGATGATGTACTCGCACTCGTGCGGCACGTTCGACTGGTAGATCGGCACCGTGATGCCGCCCGCCATGAGGATGCCGATGTCGCAGTAGACCCACTCGGGCCGCGTGTTGGCCAGGAGGCACGCGCGATCGGTGAGCTGAAAGCCGAGCGCGCGCAGCCCGCCGGCGATCTCGCGCGACGCGCGATCCCAATCGTTCCACGTCGCCTCGCGCCACGCGCCCGACTGCTTCCAGCGCAGCACCGTCTTCGGCCCCGAGGCCTTGACGCGGTCGTTGAACAGGTTGACCGCGTTCCGCCCCGCCACCACCGTCGCCGCAGCCTCTTGATGCGCCTTTGCCGCCACCGTCGTCTCCATCACGCGCCCCGCTCCGGATTATGTGGAATGGACGCTTCTTTTATCATATCCACGCCTCGCTTTCACGGCGTCTCCGACGGCGAGAAAACGCGCTACAATCCGTAAGCTGAAGCCGATGCGATTCACCGCGCGCGCGTTCATGATCGTCCTGTTCGTGGTCGCCGCGTTCGCGCGGTTCCTCGTCGGCTGGCTGCTGCTCCTCCTGATGTTTCAGCCGAAGGCCCGGCGGCAGGATTGGTTCGCGCAGTGCTTCGTCGGGCTGTTCCGTTCGCTCGGCGCGACGTTCATCAAGGTCGGGCAGATCATGTCGACGCGCCCCGACCTGTTTCCGCCGCACGTGATCCACGCGCTCGAGACCTTGCAGGACAACGTCGGGCCGTTCCCCTACCCGCTGGTGGTGCGCACGCTCGTCGAGGATCTGGGCAAACCGCTCGAGCAGGTGTTCGCCGAGTTCCAGCAGCAGCCGGTCGCGTCGGCGTCGGTGGCGCAGGTGCACAAGGCGCGGTTGCTCGACTGTTACGGCGGGCGCGTCGTCGCGGTCAAAGTCCGCCGCCCGAAGATCGAGCAGATCGTCGCGTTCGATCTGAAGGTGATGCGCCTGTTCGCCTGGGCGATGTGCATCGTGCCGTCGGTGCGCATGCTGGCGCCGGTCGAGAGCGTGGACGAGTTCGGGCGCGGCATCCGCATGCAGCTCGATTTTCGCATCGAGGCGGAGAACAACCGGCGCTTCCGCCGCTACTTCGCCGGCGATCCGGAAGTCATCTTCCCCGCGCTCGTCGAGGAGCTGTGCACCGGGCGCGTGCTGGTGATGGACTTCATCGAGGGCACCAAGATTTTGCAGTTCAAGAAGAGCGAGCACTCGCCCGAGAAGGCGAAGCGGCTGGCCGGCATCGGCTTCCGCGTGATGCTGAAGATGATCTTCGAGGACGGCTTCGTGCACGCCGACCTCCACCCGGGCAACATCTTCATCACCCGCGACGAGCGCGTGGCCATCCTCGACCTCGGGCTCGTCGGCGAATTGGACGACGTGCACCGCGCGGGCTTCGCGCGCTACTTCGCGGCGTGGGCGCAGGGCGACGGCGCGACCATGGCGAAATTGATGAGCCAGCTCTCGCCGTCGAAGAAGATCCCCGACTACGACGGCTTCGAAAAAGCGGTGGTGGCGTTCGTGCAGCGCTACTACGGCAAGAAGCTCGGCGAGGTGCAGGTGTCGGTGGTGTTCCTCGACATGATGAACATTCTCCGACGGTATCGCGTGCGCGTGAACCCGACCTTCACGCTGGTCAACATCGCCATCGCGGTCACCGAAGGCATCGGCAAGCAGCTCGATCCCGAGGTCGATCTGATGGCCGAAGCGCTGCCGTTCTTCGCGCGCTTCAACTTCTTCGCGCCCGCCGCGTCCGCCTGATCGCACGATCATAGGTCGACCTTGCCCGCGCTCGCGGATCCGGCGTAGACTTCCGACGGGCGGCGGACTCTCACCATGACACGCTTGTCTCAATGACCGAGCGCACGCTGCAGCGCTATCGGCTCCTCGAAGAGGTCGGCCAGGGCGGCATGGCCGTGGTGTACAAAGGCTTCGACACCACGCTCAATCGCGAGGTCGCGGTCAAGGTGCTGCACCCGCACCTCGCGGGGCAGGAGGAGTCGCGCGCGCGGCTGCAGCGCGAGGCGCACGCCGTCGCGAAGTTGCGCCACGAGAACATCCTCGAGATCTTCGACTACTCGGGGCCCGACTCGCCCGAGAGCTACATCGTCACCGAGTTCATTCACGGCAAGACGCTCAAGATCTTCTTGAACGACAATCCGCTGCCGTTCCCCGAGGTCGCGGAGATGATCGCCAGCGAGGTGGCGCGCGCGCTCGAGCACGCGCACGCGCTCGGCGTCATCCACCGCGACGTCAAGCCCGAGAACGTGATGATCCGCGACGACGGGCTGTGCAAGCTGATGGACTTCGGCATCGCGCAGATCGTCGACAAGGAGCGCATGACGGTGACCGGGCAGCTGCTCGGCTCGCCGGCGTACATGGCGCCCGAGCACGTCGAGGGGCGGCCGCTCGACTTCCGCACCGACGTGTTCGCGCTCGGGATCCTGACGTATCAATTGGCAACCGGACAGTTGCCTTTTCGCGGGAAGAATCCGCACGAGGTGCTCAAGCGGATCGCCGAGTGCAAGTTCGCGCCGCCCGAGTCGGTCAACCCGCTCGTCGGCGCGCGGCTCGGGCGCGTGATCAAGAAGGCGCTCGAGCGCGAGCCGGCGAGCCGCTTCGCCGACGTGGCGCCGATGCGCCGCGAGCTGCTCGACGATCTCGCCGACGCGGGCGTGGACGATCCGCGCCGCGAGCTGGCGCGCTTCTTCGCCGATCCGAAAGGCTGGGCGAAAGAGTTTCGCCCGCGGCTCGTCGAGCGGCTGACGGCGCGCGGACGCGAAGAGGCGGCCCGCGGGCGCACCGCGGCGGCGCTCGAGTTCTGGGGGCGCGCGCTCGGGCTCGAGCCGAAGTCGCCGGAGCTGCGCGCGCTGGTCGACGGCGTGGCGCGCCAGCGGCGGATGGGACGCGCGGCGATCGTCGGCGGCGTGCTGGTGGCGGTGACGGCGGCGGCGAGCTTCGGCGCGCGCGCGCTGCTCTTGCGCCCGCGCCCGCCCGTCGAGAAACGCGATGACGGAAACCGCGGCGTCGACCCAAAAGACATTACCGGTCCGAAAAACGCCGCCGTGAACCCCGCCGAAAAATCGCCGAACGAAAAATCGCTCAACGTCAAACCGCCCGTCGCCCCCGAGCACCACCCGCCGGTCAAGGTCGTGCGCCACGTCATCGCCCCGCCACCGCCCGAGCCCACTCCGCCGGTCGCCGAGGTGAGGCGCGCGTTCAAGCTCAACGCGTCTCCCAAGAACGTCAGCGTCGCCATCGACGGAACTTCGATCCAGTTCGATCCGGGCAACCCAACGATCCTCGTCGGCCCCGGCTCGCATCACCTCGCGTTTTCGAACCCGGCCTGCGTGACGACGTTCCATGACATCACGCCCGACGCGCCCGGCGGCGACATCATCGCGCACCTGCCGTGGCAGCCGGGCATCATCATCGTCACGACCGATCCGCCGAATGCGGACATCCTGGCCGAGAATCGTCCCTATCACTCGGGCCAACCGATTCGCGTCAACTTCGGCAACGGCAAAGAGCACGAGCGCACGGTCGCGCTGCGCGTCTCCGCCGAGCACTACGAGTCGCAGACCATCGAGGTCAAGGTCGGCGCCGGCGACGAGAAGCATCCGGACCCGGTCAAGCTCAACAAGCAGGGCGAGTGATGAAGGCGCTCGTGATCGCGCTGGCGATCCTCGCGCCTTCCCTCTCGCTCGCAAATCCCGGCAAGCCGCAGCTCGATCTCGAGCAGGGCCGCAACGCCTACGAGCGCGGCGACTACCGCTCCGCCGTCGAGACAATTCATCCGCTCTTGTATCCGCACATCGAGCTGGCGTCGGAGGACTCGGTGGTCGAGGCGCACCGCCTGCTCGCGCTCTCGTACCTGTTCATGAAGAAGGAGAACGAGGCCAAGGACGAGATCTCGTCGCTGCTCGAGCTGCGGCCGCGCTACGAGCTGGATCCGGTGATCGATCCGCCGGTGGCGGTGCGCTTCTTCGAGCGCGTCAAGCGCGATCAGGAAGAGAAGCTGCGCGAGATCCGCGAGCGCCAGCGCGTCGAAGAGGAGCGCCTGCGTAAAGAGGCCGAGAAGCGGCGTTTAGCCGAGCGGATGGTGATCGCCGAGCGGCAGGTGATCAAGAACAGCCGCCTCGTCGCCGCGCTGCCGTTCGGCGTCGGGCAGTGGCAGAACCGCGAGAGCAAGAAGGCGATCTTCTTCTGCGTCGGCGAGTCGGTGATGGGCACGCTGTCGCTGGCGGCGTGGATCGCCATCAACCGCAAATATCCGCTCGGCAACTTTCCGCCGGCCGAGCAGGACACGGCCACCGCGCTCACCGCGCTGCAGCTCGCCTCGGGCGGCGTGTTCTGGGCGATGGTGGCGTGGGGCATCATCGACGCCGAGGTCAAGTTCAAGCCGGAGATCGTGATCGAGACGCGCGAGCTGCCGGTGGCGCCGCCCGCCCGGCCGCCCGTCAAGATGTCGCTGTCGCCGATCTTCACGCCGGGCTTTTACGGGCTCGGTCTAATGGGAGCGTTTTAAAATGCCGAGCCTGCGAGTCGCGCTGCCGAACAAAGGTCCCAAGGTCTATCCGCTCTACAAGAAGATCACGTCGATCGGCCGCAGCGAGGAGAACGACATCGCGCTCGACGATCCGCTGCTCGCCGACAGCCACGCGCACATCCACTTCGACGGGCGCGACTTCAACGTCACCTCGATCGACAAGAACGGCGACCTGACGGTGAACGGCAAGCGGCGCAAGAAGCACCGCCTGCTGCACGAAGACGTGATGAAGATCGGCTCGACCGAGCTGACGTTCAGCTTGTACGACGACGCGCAGGCGCAAGCGGCCGATCGCGCAGAAGCGGCGCAAACCGAGGTTTTGACCGCTTATAAGCGACTGCACCAATTCTCGGAACGGCTGCTCGCCAACTACGATCTCGGCGAGTTGCTCGAGTCGCTGATGGACGCGGTCATCGACATCACCAACGCCGACAAGGGATTCCTGATCCTGCTCGAGGGCAACGAGCTGCGCGTCAAGGTCGCGCGCAACCTGAAGCGCGAGAACCTGGCCGACGCGCTCGAGCAGCTCTCCGACTCGATCGTCGACAAGGTGGTGAAGACCAAGAAGGCGGTGATCGTCTCGGACGCGCTGCACGACGACGAGTTCGGCTCGGCGATGAGCGTGATGAGCCTCAAGCTGTCGTCGGTGATGTGCGTGCCGCTGCAGGAGCGCGGCAACCTGCTCGGCTGCCTCTACGTCGGCAACAACTCGGTGGCGCAGCTCTTCGACGAGTCGCACCTCGACGGGCTCACCATCTTCGCCGCGCAGGCGTCGCTGATCATCCGCAACGCGCTCTTGGTGAACGAGCTCAAGCTGGATAACCGGCTCTTGTCGGAGAAGCTCGAGGCGATGCGCTTCGGCGACATCATCGGCTCGTGCCCGGCGATGCAGGAGGTGTTTCGCAAGGTCTCGAAGATCGCCACCACCGACATCTCGGTGCTGATCACCGGCGAGACCGGCACCGGCAAGGAGCTGATCGCGCGCGAGCTGCACCGCCGGAGCGGACGCGCCAAGGGGCCGTTCATCACCATCAACTGCGGCGCGATTCCCGAGAACCTGCTCGAGTCGGAATTGTTCGGGCACGTCAAAGGCGCGTTCACCGGCGCGGTGGCCAACAAGCCGGGCAAGTTTCACGCGGCCGACGGCGGGACCATCTTCCTCGACGAGATCGGCGAGATGCCGCTCAATCTCCAGGTCAAGATCCTGCGCGCGCTGCAGGAGAAGATCGTGGTGCGCGTCGGCGAGACGCGGCCCGAGCCGGTCGACATCCGCGTGCTGGCGGCGACCAACCGCACGCTCGAGGTCGAGATCAAGCACGGCCGCTTTCGCGAAGACCTCTATTACCGCTTGAACGTGGTGAACGTGCACCTGCCGCCCTTGCGCGAGCGCGGCGAGGACGTGATGGTGATCGCGAAATATCTCTTGCACCGTTTCTCGTCGGAGTTCGGCGGAACCGTGAAGGGCTTCTCGCCGAATGCGGCGATCGCCATCCGGAAGTTTTCGTGGCCGGGCAACATCCGCCAGCTCGAGAATCACATCAAGAAGGCGTGCGTGCTCGCCGACAAGGCGATGCTCGGGCCGGACGATCTCGGGCTCACCGGCGACGTGCTACCGGAGATCCTGCCGCTCGCGGAGGCGAAGGAGAAGTTTCAGCGCGAGTACATCAACCAGGTGCTGGAGCTGAACTCGGGCAACCGGACCAAGACGGCGCGCGATCTCGGCGTCGATCCGCGGACGATCTTTCGGCACCTCGAGAAGGAGGACGGCGAAGGCGAAGGCGGCGCCGGCGAGCCGGGGCTGGAGGCGTGAGGACCGGCGTGAAAAGCTGCGCGCTCGACGGGGCGGCGCGACACGGCTGTCATGGGCGCGAAAGGCCCGACCGCGGATAGGCGCATGGAGCGGGCGTTTTCTCGACGGGGACGCGTGGCACGGCGGCTGCTAATTCTGGCCGCCGGAATGTCGCACCTTGCGCTCGCGCCCGGCTGCATCCTGCCCACTCCGCTGGAGTCGCAGAAGCCGCAGACCGAATTTCCGCCGCCGGTGATCCTCGTGGACGAGACCACGCCCGCGATCGGACGGCTCACGCTGTCGAACGGCGACGCGGTGCAGATTCAGGTCGTGGCCGAGGACACGCAGGTGCCGGCGCTGGCGGCGCTGCAAGCGCGGCTGTACGTGCAGATCCCGACGTCGCCGGTGCTGACGCCGTCGGCGGTGTCGGCGTTCGAGTTGCCGCGCGTGACCGATACGTCGCCGTTTCGCTTCAGCGGCGGGCCTTTGTCGTCGACCAAGTTCTGTCTCTCGGAGAACTCCGGAACGCTGGTGTTTCTCTTCGTCGGCACGGACAAGCTCGTCGACGATCCGACGCAGATCATGGTCCCGCACGACCAGCAGCACTGGGAGCTGATATGCACCCAGTGAGAGCGTGGCTGCTCGCCGCCGCGTGCGCCGCCGGGTGTTCGTCGTCGGAGACGTTGGCGCCGTCGCCCACGATGTGCCAGGTGCAAGCGTGCCCGGTGGCGCCGCTAAGCTACGCCGCCGAGGTGATCCCGCCCGCCGGGAGCACGGCGCCGACCTTCGAGTTCGCGACGTTCGATCCGACGTCGGGCCTGTTCACGCTCGCGATACCGGCGACGGTCACGCTCTCGGGCGACGTACACATCGGCAGCGGCACTTCGACGCACGTCGTGCCGTCGACGGTGCGCGCCAGCCGCCCTTCGCGCATCGCCGGTCAACCCGACGTCGTCTACACCGCCGAGATCAGGGTCACCGACGGAACCTACACGATGCAGGTGACGCCGACGCTCGACGGGGAGGTCTATACGCTGCGCGTGATCAGCGACGACCCGAGCGAGCAGTATCCGCCGCAGACGTTTTCGATCCCGGTTCCCGCCGACACGCGTTTTGCGCTCAAGCTCGACGACAACCTGTCGCTGCTGCAGGTGACGGGCGCGGTGACCGACGCCGTGCAGACGCCGTTGCGCGGCCTCACCGTGCAGGCGCTCGATTTGGCGACGCGCGCCTCGGTCTCGACCATCGCCACCACCGACATCGTCGGCAACTACGCCATTCAGCTGTCGAGCCAGGAAGCCAAGACGGTGATCCTGCAGGTCGCGCCGCCGACGTCCGAGCTACCGACGCTGGAGAAGCGGATCGATCTCTCCAAGCCGGGCGCCGGCAACACGCTCACCGTCAACCTGGCGATGCCGACGGGGCAGAACGCGCAGAAGTTCAGCTACCCGATCGTCGGCAACAGCTCGTCGGGCGCGATGGAGCCGGTGCCGTTCGCCACCGCCGCGTTCACCGCCGACGTCTCCGATCCGCTCGCGCCCGACGTCACCGCGACGGTGTACGTGGTCACGCAGAGCGACGCCGGCGGGCTGGCGACCGCCAGCTTGATCCCGTCGCGCGTCTACCAGCTCACCGTCACGCCGCTCGGCGGCTCGCCGTACCAGTCGACGACGCTGCCGGCGTTCACCGTCGGGCCGACCGGCGGCACCGGCGGGCAGATCATGCTCGACCTGCGCCCGAAGGTGACCGCGCGCGTGCTGGCGCCGAACGGCAAGGCGCTGCCCAACGTCGCCGTGCTCACCGGCGTGTCGAGCGGCGACAAGCAGGTCAACGGGCGCGCCGAGGAGATCGCGCAGCTGCCGAGCGACCTGACCGACAGCTCGGGGCGCATCTCGCTGGCGCTCGACGCGGCGACGTACGCCTACGACTTCGGGCTGGTGCCGCCGCCGGCGAGCGGCGCGGCGCGCTCGTGGATCGAGTCGGTGCAGGTGCACGCCGACGTGGCGCTTGGCGACCTCACGCTGCCGGTCGGCACGCAGGCGTTCGGCCGCGTGCTCGACGCGAATGGCCAGACGATCGCCGGCGCGCAGGTGCGCCTCTATTCGGTGGCGGCCTCGAACGCGGCGTGTGTCATGGGCAACCTCGCGTGCGTCTCGCCGCCGCGCGAGATCGCCGAGGGCACGACCGACGCGACCGGCACCGCCGCCTTCATCCTGCCCAGCTCGGCGCCCACGCTGCCGGCCCACAATTGACAGCGGGCCCCGCCCGGGCTACCGTCCCTCCGTTCACGTGCTAACCTTCTAGTGTTTGTCACCTCGCAAGCCGAAATCGGAATTCCGCCGATACCGTCAGGGTCTTCAGATCGTGACGTTCGGCGCAGCGGCGATCATCATTGCCTGGCTGATCGCCTCCGTCGCCCACAGCTTGTTCGCCCACCCCGCGGTGCGGCCAAGCGCGACGTTCTCGGGGCGCGCCGACGACCTACCGGCGCTCCTCGCCTGCCAGACAGACGTCGAATCGCTATTCGACGACGTGAACAAGAAGCTCTTCGACCTCCAGGCGCTCGGGGCGCGATACGACATCGCGATGGCCGAGCAGTGGGAGGCGTTTTCGAAACGCTGGAAGCAGCGCCGACGCGAGGTCGGTGCGCGCTGCCGTTTCGAGGAGCTTCAGAACCACGGGCTCGGAGCGGCGTACGACCACCTGGCGGCGGTCTACGACGAGCTCGAGGAGGTGCAGCGCGCCTATGCGGTGCTCCTCTACAACTACATCGATCATCACGCGTCGCAGGTCGAAGACATGCGGCACACGCTCGAGACGTCGCGCAAGACGTTCGAGCAGCAGGGTGCCTCGCGGGGCGCTCAGAAGGCCGACGCCGGATGATCACGAGAAAGAAGTGGGAAGATGACCGGAGAGTTGGAAGCCGGCTCGCTCGATGCGAGCCACGGCGCCGCGGCTGAGGCCGGAGAGACGCAAACGACGCAAATCGACACGACGCAAGATCCGCAATCGTTCGACGACATGCAGCTTCACGCCGAGGTGAAGCAGGCGCTGCTGGAGATGGGATTCTTGGATCCCATGCCGGTGCAGCGCGTGTGCTACGCGCGGCTGATGGCCGGGCGGGACCTGATGGTCCAATCGCGCACCGGCTCGGGTAAAACCGCTGCGTTCGGCATTCCGTTCGCGCAGGGGCTGATCGATCCGCAGCAGAAGGCGGTGCAGGCGCTGGTGCTGGCGCCGACGCGCGAGCTGGCGCTGCAGGTGGCGCAGGAGTGCGGGCGCATCGGGCAGTATCGCGGCTTGCAGGTGGTGCCGGTGTACGGCGGCGCGCCGATGGGCAAGCAGATCGAGCTGCTCAAGGCGGGCTCGCAGATCGTCGCCGGCACGCCGGGGCGCGTGCTCGATCATTTGCGGCGCGGCACGCTCAAGCTCGACGCGCTCAAGGTGCTGGTGCTCGACGAGGCCGACGAGATGTTGTCGATGGGCTTCCTCGAGGAGATCACCGAGATCATCAAGCGCTGCCCGAAAGAGCGGCAAACGATCTTGTTCTCGGCGACCATCCCCGACGACATCGAGCGCATCGGGTCGCGCTACATGCGCGAGCCAGAGAAGGTGCACCTCTCGGCCGACGGCATCGGCGTCCGCGAGATCAAGCACTCCTACTACATGGTGAGCGGCATGGGGCGCGCGAAGGATCTCGTGCGCGTGCTCGCCGTCGAGCGGCCGGAGTCGGCGATCATCTTCTGCAACACGCGCGAGGACACCGCGCTCGTGGCCGAGCACCTGCGCAAGGCGGGGCTCGACGCCGAGGCGATCTCGAGCGACCTCACGCAGCGCGATCGCGAGCGGGTGATGAACCGCTCGAAGGAAAAAAACCTCAAGTACCTGGTCGCCACCGACATCGCGGCGCGCGGCATCGACATCACCGATCTCTCGCACGTCATCAACTACACCTTCCCCGAGTCGGCCGAGGTCTACGTGCACCGCACGGGGCGCACCGGGCGCGCGGGAAAGTCGGGCGTGGCGATCTCGCTGATCTCGCCGCGCGAGCTGGGCAACTTCTACATGCTCAAGCTGACGTACAAGATCAAACCGGAGGAGCGCACGCTGCCGTCGGAGGTGGAGCTCAAGACCAGCCACGAGGCGGCGCGCGTCGAGGAGCTCAAGGCGCATCTCGCCGGGCGCGCGGCCAGCGAAGAGTGGCGCGCGGTGGCGCGGCGCTTGTGGTCGTCGGAGGACGGCGAGTCGCTGGTGGGCGTGCTGATCCAGGATACGCTGGCGGCGCAGCGGGTGCCTCGGGCGCAGACGGCGATTCCGACCGGGCGCGCGGCGAGCGCCGAGGCGGCGGGCGGCGACGTGGCGGCGGGCGCGGCGATCGTGAGCGCGAGCGCGAACGGTGGCGCGAGCGCGAACGGCGGCGCGGGCGCGAACGGCGGCGCGAGCGCGGAGCCGGCGAGCGATCGCGGGCCGCGCCGCGATCGGCCGGAGCGCGGCGATCGAAACGATCGCGGCGGCGGCGATCGCGATTCTCGACGGGCGCGAGGCCGCCGCGGCGGCGGGCGCGATCGCGAGCGCGGGCGCGGCGACCGACCCGAGCGAAGTGACCGTCCCGAGCGCGGCGATCGCCCGGCGATGCGCGCGGCCGAGGGCGCGGCGCCGCGCAAGATCGCCGACACCATCGACACCTCCGACGGGCGCGAGTTCTGGGAGGCGTGGGTCGACTCGAAAGCGGTCGAGCCCGCGGCGCCGGCCGCGAGCGCGCCGGGCGCGGGGAGCGCAGCGAGCGCCGGCGGTTCGTCGAGCGCGGGCAGCGCGCCGAGCGCGGGCGGTTCGTCGACCGCCGGCAGCGCGCCGAGC
>DASREC010000176.1:0-4692 GCA_035652295.1 Polyangia bacterium | reverse complement strand
ATCGTGCTGCTGGTGATCTGGCACTTCGCGCAGCGACGGCGCCGCATCATCTAGCGATCGTCTAGCGAGCGCGGCGGCGGCGGATCGCGAGCGCGAGCAGCGCGGCGCCGACGAGCGCCGGCAGCGACGCGCCCGCGCCGTCGCCGAAGCTGCACGCCCAGCGCGGCTCGTCCTTCGCCGGAGCCGGCGGCGGCGTCGCGCCCGAGATCGCGTCGACGCCCGCGAGATCGGCCGGCGTGGCCGTGCCCGCGCTCACCGTCACTTGCAGCATCGCGACCGCCGAGCTGTCGCCCGCCGTGTCGTCGTTCCCATCCGATTTCAAGCCGGCGGCGAACAGCGTGACGGTGCCGGGCGCGGCGGGCGCGGTGAGCGTGAACATCACGCGCACCTCCTTGCCCTTGGCGAGCATGCTCGTGTGCGTCAGCTCGCCGTTCATGATCTGGCTCGCGTTCGCCTGCGCGATGGTGCCGAGCGTTCCGTCGCTGGCGGCGACGTCGTAGCCGACGGCGAGGGTGGACGCGCCGGTGACGATGTCGATCGAGTAGGTCTCGGTCTCGCCGGTCACCAGCGCCGCGGGCCCGCTCAGCGTCACCATCGGCGGCGCGCCGGTCTGCGCATGACAACCCGCGCACGTGGTCCCCGATTTTCCCGACGAGCCGCTCACGCCGCCGATGAACGCCCGCGCGCTCGCCGGCAGCAGCATCATTAATAGAAGGGCAGGGCGCAGCATCATCCGTTCATCGCCGGCAGCGATTCGCCGTGCACCGTCTTGATCTCGATCCCCACCTGCTTGAGCCACGCCGTCGGCAACTCGCCGCCGATGCACACGAACACGAAGTCGTTGGCCACGCGATCGGTCTGCCGCTTGGACTTGAGCACCACGTGATCGGACGCGATCTCCGTCGGCAGCGTCGACGTGCGCACGTCGAGCGCGTTCTCGATCTGCGCCTTCTCCAGCGCGTCGCGGTTGCCGGGCTTGATGCGATCGAACACCTCGCCGCGATGCGCGAGCGTCACCTTGATGCCTGGCTCGCGCGCCAGGATCAGCGCGGTCTCGACGGCGGCGTCGCCTCCGCCGACCACCAGGCAGCGCGCGCCCTGGTACTGCTCCGGCTCGAGCAGCTTGTACGTCACCTTCGGCAGCGCTTCGCCCGGCACGTTGAGCTTGCGCGGCGTGCCGCGCCGCCCGATGGCCAGCAGCACGCGCCGCGCCGCCCGCTCGCCCGCCGACGTGGCCACGTAGAAGCGCCCCTCGCCGGTCGCGTGGCGAACGCCGTTCACCTTCACGCCCGACTCGATCTGCACGCCGGTCTTGACGACGATCTCCTGCCACAATTCGAGCAGCGCCTCTTTGGTCGTGCGCCGCAGCTTCACCTTGCCGTAGAGCGGCATGTGCACCGGCGCGGTCATCACGATCTTCTGCCGCGGGAAGGAGCGCAGCGCACCGCCCAGCTCCTCCTGCTCGACGACCGCGAAGCGCAGGTTCAGCTCCTTCGCCTTCAGCGCCGCCGCCAATCCCGCCGGCCCCGCGCCGACGATCAGCACATCGACGGCGTCGACGCCCTCGGGCGCCGCGCCTTCGGCCTCGAGCGACTCGCCGATCGCGCGCATCGCCTGCGTGCCCTGGTTCACCGCGTTGTGGATCAGCCCCATGCCGCCCAGCTCGCCGGCGATGTAGAGCCCCGGAACGTTCGTCTGAAAATCGCCGCCGAGCATCGGCAGATCGACGCCGCGCTTCTCCGAGCCGATGACCAGCGTGATCGCGTCGACGGGACACGCGCGCAAGCACTCGCCGTGGCCGATGCACGCCGACGGGTTGAGCAGCTTCGGCTTGCCGTCGATCATGCCGAGCACGTCTTTCTCCGGGCACACCGTCACGCACGCGCCGGTGCAGATGCACTTGTGCTCGTCGATGCGCGGATGCAGCGACACCGGCTCCTTCAAGCCCAGCTTCTCGGAGCGCGCGAAGACTTTTTCGTGGTGCGCGCGGCGGCGTCGCGAGCGCGCCGCCGACAGCGCCAACCCGCCCGCGATCACCGCCCCGACTCCCAGCGCCGCCAGCGTAAACGGATGAAGCACGTTCGCACTTTATCACGGCCTTGCGCCCGCCGCGCGGCTCGCGTACCGTGGCAAGGGCCGCACGTATGCCGATGACGAGGGGGGCATAGCTTGACCGCAGCGACGGCGCAGGCCGCGGCGCGCGCGAAGCCGCCCGTCGAGGTGGTGCTGCCGGCGATCTATTACGTCGTGCTGATCGCCGAGGCGGCGGCGCTGCTCTACTGGTACTTCACGCACGACGTAGCGGCGGGCGACTCGGTCGGCCACACCATCGGCTGGGCCGGCACCGGGTCGATGTGCCTCATGCACGTCTACTCGATCCGCCGCCGCGTGCGCGCGCTCCACGGGCTCGGCCGCCTGTCGACGTGGCTGCACGTGCACATCTTCCTCGGCTTGCAGGGCGCGCTGCTGGTCTGCTTTCACTCGGCGCACCTGCAGACGGTCGCCAACATCTCGGGGATCACCATCACCTTCACGCTGATCGTGGTCGCCTCGGGGATCTTCGGGCGCTACCTGTATTCGCTCCTGCCGAAGAGCCTGTCGGGCGAGCGGCTCACCGCGCGCGAGATCGAAGCCGAGATGGCCGAGCTGGCGCCGCTGCTCCAGCGCTCGGCGCAGCCGGCGCTCGAGGCGGCGATGAAGGAGCACCTCGAGGCCGCGCCGCTCGTCGGCAAATTGACGTTCGGGCAGCTCGTGCGCGAGGACGTGCGCGCGCGGCGGGCGCTGCGCCACCTCGAGCAGGCGATCCGCGAGGTGCGGCGCAAGCCGGGCTCGAGCGACCTCGACGACTTCGCTCAGGCGATGCGGCGGCGCGCGATGCTGGCGCGGCGGCTGGCGATGCTGACGGGCGCCGAGCGGACGTTCCGCTTCTGGCACATCCTGCACAAGCCGCTCACGTTCCTCCTGCTCGGCGCGGTGGTGCTGCACGTGGTGGCGCACTACATCTACGCGGCGCGGTTCAGCGGATGATGCGGCAATTTGCCGCAGCCGCGATTTTGCTCTTCGGGGCGGCCGCGCACGCCGCGCCGGAGTTTCGCGCTATGGCCGGCGCCGACGCGCTGATCACCACCGACGGCGCCAGCGTCGAGAACGCCGAGATCGGCCTGAGCGTGCGCGCCGACGCGCGCGATCTCGCCAAGCGCGTCGACCTGCGTCTCGACTTCCGCGGCCGCGAAGGCATCCAGGGCAACTCCTCCGCCAACGAGCTCTACGAGCTGTCCGCGACCATCCGCCTCATCGACAAACGTCTCGATCTCAAAGTCGGCCGCTTCCCCGCGCCCGGCGGCTACTGGCTGATCCTCGACGGCGCGATGCTGCGCGTGCACTACACGAGCTGGCTCACGCAGTCGGTCTACGGCGGCCTGCGCTCGTTCACCACCGGCCGCCGCAACACGTGGATGAGCAACGAGCCGCTGCCGCTGCCGCTCGTCGGTACGCAAATCGCGTTCACCCACCGCATCGTGCAGGCGTCGATCGGCTTCACCTGGGCGCGCGACGGCATCGACCTGCACGAAGGCGAAGACGAGGTCACCGGCCAGAACCTGATCGAGCGCCACATCGACAACGAATATTTTCTCGACGGCCAGGTGTCGATCTTCCCGACCGAGAAGCTGACGTTCTCCGCCGGCGCCACCGTCGGCACGCGCTACGACGTGCAGTTCAACGCGATGAACCCCTACGGCCCGACGACGCTCGGCGTCGCCACGCTCGGCGCGTTCGGCGCGTGGGCGCTCGCCGAGTGGCGCGTGCTCAAGACGCTGCGCCTCTCGTACACGTTCAACTTCGAGCGCATCCGGCTGTTCCAGTCGCAGCTGCTCACCGTCAAGAGCGACGGCACGCCGGTCTCCGCCGCCGACGGCTCGTTCGAAGATCACGCGCTGCGCGCCACGTGGCGCTTGTGGCGCGGGCTGCGCGCCGACCTGCAATATCGCCTGCGCTACCGCGCCAACACCGATCTGGAAAATCACGTCACGCTCGGGCTGCGCGGCGACGAGCTGTGGCGCGGCTTCGGCGCGTTCGCGTCGGTGGGCATCGACTACGACACGCTCGCCGGCAAGCAGCACAACCGCGCGCTCTACTCGGCGGGCCTGTCGTACCTGCGCCCGTGGCTCGACGTGCGCGCCGGCTTCCTCTACACCGACGGCATCGGCTCGGGCCTCCTGTTCTCGCAGCAGACCACCGCGACGAACGGCCTGTCGCCGACGCAGCTCTTCCCCTACGTGCTCGAGACCAACCGCATTGCGTTCGTGCGCGGCTTCGCGACGTTCTGGAAGATGTTCGCCGGGCTCGACGTCGAGGAGAACCTCGAGGCCGCGCAGCTTCGCGTGCTGGCGCAGATCGGAGCCACGCTATGAGCCGGCTCGCGATCTTCGCCGCGCTGCTTTTCTCGACGGTGGCGGCGGCCGACGTGATGCAGAACCTGGCGTCGCCCGGCCCGCTCGCGGCGCCACACAAGGAGCTCGACACGCAGTGCGACAAGTGCCACGTGCCGTTCAAAGGCATCCCGTCGTCGGCGTGCCTCGCCTGCCACACCGCCACGCGCGCGCGCATCGAGAGCGGCACCGGCACGCACGCCCAGTGGGACAAGCAGGGCCGAAAATGCTCGAGCTGCCACGGCGACCACAAAGGCCGCGC
>DASREC010000175.1:0-4039 GCA_035652295.1 Polyangia bacterium | reverse complement strand
TTGATCGGTGATGAACGTATCGGGGTTCGCCTCGCCCGCCGCCGGCGCCACCTGCGTCGGCGCCGTGCCCTCGAGGAACACCTCCTCGATCGCCGGCGCGCCCGGCGCCGCCAAGAGGCCCGTCTTCGGATCGATCTTCTGCACCACGATCCCCGGCGGCTGCGTGAACGGCGTCGGCGGCACGCCCTTGAGCGCGACCTGCATGATCTCGACCCACATCGGCAGCGCCGCGCGCGCGCCCTGCTCGCCGTGTCCCAGCTCGCGCATGTCGTCGAACCCGACCCACACGCCGGTCACGAGGTCGGGCGTGAAGCCGACGAACCAGGCGTCCTTGTGCGAGTTGGTCGTGCCGGTCTTGCCCGCCGCCGGCCGCTTGAGCTTGCCGCGCGCCGACGCCGCCGTGCCCTCCTCGATCACCGACGTCAGCATCGACGTGATGAGGTACGCCAGCTCGGGCTTGATCGCCTGCGCCGCGTTCTGCGCCGCCGGCGTCTCCGCCTCGTTGCCGACCGCCTTGATGAGCTGCGGGAACATGCGCCGCCCGCCCGACGCGAACGTCGCGTACGCGTTGGTCAGCTCGATCGGCGTCACCTCCGACGTGCCCAGCGCCAGCGACGGATTCGGCGCCAGCTCCGACTCGATGCCGGCCTGGTGCGCGAGATCGACCACCATCGCCGGATCGACGCCGCCGCGCTGCACGTCGACGAGCTGCGACGCGACGGTGTTGAGCGATCGCGCCAGCGCCACGCGCAGCCGCACCGGCCCGAGGTACTCCTCCTTCTCGGCGTTCGACGGCTTCCACGGCTGCATGCCCGGCGAGGTATAGACCTGCGGGCCGTCGACGAGCACCGACGCCGGCGTCCATTTCTCCGTCGAGAACGCGGTGGCGTAGAGGAACGGCTTGAACGCCGAACCCGGCTGGCGCTTGGCGGCGATCGCGCGATCGAACGCGCCGGCGCGATAGCCGTAGCCGCCGACCAGCGCCTTGACCTCGCGCGTGTTCGGATCGATCACCACCGCCGCCGCTTGCGGGCCCAGCTCGAGCGCCAGAATCGGCACGCGCGCGTCGCGCGGCGGCTCGGCGGCGCTCGCCAGGATGATCGCTTTCGGCTTCGCCGGCGGGTTCGCCGGTTTCGCCGTCGGCGCGGGCGCGGGCGCGGGTCCGTTCATCGGCGCCGCGTTCATCCGCTCGTCGCCGAATCCCTCGACCGGCTGCATGTCGATCACGCGCACGCGCACGACGTCGCCGACGGCGAAGCGCTTGTCGGCGGCGAGCGCCTTCGGGTTGTAGCGATCGGCGCTCATCGGCAGCGGCAGCCAGCCGGCCTTCGCGCCCAGGTCGATCACCGCGCCGTCGCCGTCGTGCTTGGGCGTCACCTTCACCGCCGCGATCACCCCGTCGACGATCTTGTCCATCGTCGGCCCGTCGGGCATTTCCTTGGCGAGCTTCTTCGCGTGCGCCGCCATCTGCGCCGGGTTGAGGTGCGCGCTCGGCTTGCGGTAGCCGTGCCGCTCGTCGAGCGCCTGCAACTGCCGCTCGACCGCCTCGCGCGCGAGCTTCTGGATGCGCGTGTCGCACGTGGTGGTCACCGTCAGCCCGAGCGTCGCCAGGTTCTTGAGGCCGATGCGCTCGGCCAGCACGCGCTTCACCTCCGAGACGAACTCGGGCGCGATGCCGAGGAACGGCGACGGCGAGCGCACGAGTTGGATCGGCGCCGCCGCGAACTTCTGCGCCTCCTCGGGCTTGAGGTGCTTGTAGCGCACCATCTGCGAGAGCACGTAGCGCTGGCGATCCTTGGCGCGCTCGGGATGCTTCCACGGATCGATCTCGCTCGGCCCTTTCGGCAGCGACGCGAGCAGCGCCGCCTCGCCCGCGTTCACGTCGGCGATCGACTTGCCGAAATAAAAGCGCGCCGCCTCCTCGACGCCGAAGCGCTGATAGGGGAACTCGATCTGGTTGAGGTACATATAAAGGATCTCGTCCTTGGACAGCGCCGTCTCGAGGCGGCGCGCCAGGATCATCTCCTGCACCTTGCGCTTCATGGTGCGCGCGTTGTTGTGCAGGAGCAGGTTGCGCACGAGCTGCTGCGTGAGCGTCGAGGCGCCGCGCATGTGCGCGCCCGGTTTCAGATCCTGCACCAGCGCCTTGATCATGCCCCAGTAGCTCAAGCCTGAGTGCTCGTAGAAATCGGCGTCCTCGGCGTCGACGATGGCGTGGATCATCACCGGCGGGATCTTGTCGCGCGGCACCACCGTGCGGCGCTCCTCGAAGATCTCGCCGATCAGCTCGCCGTCGGCCGACATGATCTTGGTGACGACCTTGAAGTGGTAGTCGCCGACGCGGTGGATCGACGGCAGCTCCGGGTCGGACGCGTAGTAGAGGACCAGGCCCACTACGCCGACCGTCACCAGCACCAGGCCGGTGAGCGTGAGGAAGATCGTCCAGCGCAGCCAGCGGCGGCGCTTCTTCACCACCGGCAGCTTCTGCGTTTTCGGACGCTTCTCCATTCTCTTTGTACGCGCAGTCTAGCGCGCGGATCCCGTGCTCACAAACATCAGCGCGAATGATCGCGGCGCCAGCGCTCGACGATGGCGTCGGCGCCGCGCAAGTCTTTTGCGTAATACGCCGCGCGCAGCTTTTTCAGCGCGGCCTCGTCGAGATCGCCCTCGCGGCCGAGCGCGCGGCGGCGGCGCGTGGCGTGCGTGTAGACGGTGAGCGCGGTGGCGACCGACAGGTTCACGCTCTGCGAGAAGCCGTGCAGCGGGATGCGGTACTCGCGATCGGCCAATTCGCGCGCGCGCGGCGTGAGGCCGGCGTGCTCGTTGCCGATCAAGAACGCCGCCGGCTCGACGGGATCCAGCTCCTCGAGCGCCGCCGCCGCGCCCGGCACCGCCGCGTACAGACGAAAGCCGCGCGGCTTGAGCTCGCGCGCGCACGCGTCGATGTCGGCGTCGGCGGCGAGGTGCAGCCACTTCTCGCAGCCCTGCGTCACCCGCTCGGAGAAGCGCAGCGGCGTGCCGACGACGCGCACCTCGTAGAGCCCGATCGCTTCGCTCGAGCGCAGCGCCGCGCCGCCGTTGTGCGGATCGTGCAGGTTCTCCAGCACGACCACGACGCCGCCGAGCCGCGACGCCGCCACCGCGTCGAGCCGCGCCGCCCGCTCGGCGCCGAGCACTTCGCCGAGCGCCGCGATCACGTCGTCGGGATCCATCGCGCGTCTGTATCGCACAAAAAAGTTTTCGCGTCAGTTGCGCTCGGCGACGGGCAGCCCGTAGACTCGCGGCGATGCGCGAGCCGGAGCTGCGTCGCCACCTCGTCGAGATCTGCCACCGCATGTACCGGCAGGGGTACATCGCGGCCGGCGACGGGAACGTGTCGGCGCGGCTGCCCGACGGCGAGCGCGTGCTGGTGACGCCGACCGGCTATCACAAGGGCTTCATCAAAGAGGACGACCTGGTCATCACCGACCTGCACGGGAAATTGCTGCGAGGCAGCAAAAATCCCTCGTCGGAGTTTTTGATGCACGAGCTGATCTATGCCGAGCGGCCGGAGATGGGAGCGGTGGTGCACGGGCATCCGCCGATCACCGTCGGGCTGGCGCTCGCCGGCGTGAGCCTCGCGCAGTGCGTGCTCTCGGAGACGTGCCTGGTGCTGGGCGCGATCCTGACGGCGCCCTACTCGACGCCGACCACCGACGAGGTGCCGCGCGTGCTGCGCCCGTTCGTGCGCCAGTCGAACGCGGTGGTGATGGATCGCCACGGCGCGCTCACCTACGGGCGCGATCTCGACGAGGCGTACAACCGCATGGAGGCGATGGAGCACGCCGCCAAGATCACGCACGCGGCGCGCGTGATCGGCCCGGTGGCGCCGCTGCCGCGCGTCGAGGTGGAGAAGCTGCAGGCGCTGGCGGTCAAGCTCGGCATCCCGCGCGCGCCCGATCCGTGCACGCTGTGCAACGCCTGCCCCAACGGCACCGGCGGGCCGATCCCCGTCGAGGATTCCTCGATCGTCGACGCGGTCGTCAAGAAGCTGCGCGGG
>DASREC010000174.1:0-5897 GCA_035652295.1 Polyangia bacterium | reverse complement strand
ATGTTCAGTCCGATCTCCTGCGCGTACTTCTCGAGGTTGGGACGATCGAGCGCGCCTTGGTTGGCGAACATCTTGGCGTGCATCTCCCAGAACTTGCCTTGCGCCTTGGCCGCCAGCGCCGCTTCCGCCGCGCCGTGCGCGTTGTTGTGGAACGGCAGCGGGAGCTGCTTGAACGCCACGCGCACGTCGTGCGGATACGTCTCGAGCACCTTGGTCACCGTCGGCTCGACGCGCCCGCAGAACGGGCACTGGAAATCGGACCACTCCACGATGGTGACTTTGGCGTTCTTCGGCCCTTTGACCGGCGCGTCTTCGATCAGCGCTTTGTAGACGGTGTTCTGATCGGGCTCGCCCGGGCGCTGCGCCGCCGGCGGCGGAGCGTCGGCCTTGTCTTTACCGGTCTTGATCAGCTCGGCATAGAGATCATTCGGCTTGACGCCTTTGGCCAGTACCGCGTCGGCGTTCTTGATCTCTTTGTCGATGACGCTCTTGAACTGCTCTTTCGGCTGAGCGCCCCGGAGCGGTTTGCCGTTGATGAAGAACGAGGGCGTGCCGCGCGCGCCGAACTTCTCCGCCAGCGCCTGGTCGTCTTTGATCTCTTTGACGTACTTGTGATTGGCGATCGCGTCTTTGAACTTGTTCATGTTCAAGCCGAGCTCGCCCGCGTACTTCTCGTACGTCGCCGCGTCGAGGTGCTGCTGATCGGCGAAGATCTTGTCGTGCATCTCCCAGAACTTGCCCTGCTCGGCGGCGGCCATCGCGGCCTCGGCGGCGGGCAGCGCGTTCGGGTGGAACGGCAGCGGGTTGTTCTTCCACACTACGCGGACGTCCTTGCCGTAGTCCTTTTCGAGGTCGGTGATGGTCGGCTCTACGCGCGAGCAGAACGGGCACTGAAAGTCACTGAACTGCACAATGGTGACTTTGGCGGTGTTGTTGCCTTTGACCGGCGAATTGCCGACCGGAACTTTATAGACCGTGTTGTCTTCCGGCTGCGGCTGCGGCTTGGGCGCTTCGGGCGCGGCCGCTCCCGCTTTGGCGTTGCGCGTGAGCGCGTCATAGACCTGCGCCACCGGCACGCCGGCTTTGACCGCCTTGTCCGCGTTCACCAGCTCCTCGTCGACGACCTTCTTGAACGCATCGAACGGCTGCGCGCCCGAGAGCGGCCGGCCGTTGATGAAGAACGCCGGCGTGCCGCGCGCGCCGTACTTGGCCGCCTCGTCCTGATCGGACTTGATCTGCGCCGCGTACTTGTTCTGATCGAGCGCCTCTTTGATCTTGCCCTCGTCGAGCCCGAGCTCTTTGGCGTACTGCTCCAAAGACTGGCGATCGAGCTTCTGCTGATTGGCGAACAGCTTGTCGTGCATCTCCCAGAATTTGCCCTTCTCGGCGGCGGCCATCGCCAGCTGCGCGGCGGGCATCGCGTTCTGATGGAAGGGGAGCGGGTTGTTCTTCCAGACCACGCGCAGGTCGCGGCCGTACGTCTTCATCAGCTGATCGACCGTCGGCTCGACGCGCGAGCAGAACGGGCACTGAAAGTCACTGAACTCGACAATGGTGACTTTGGCTTTGTCGCCGCCTTTTTTGGGCGCATTGCCGAGCGGCACGTTGTAGCGATCGATGCTCGAGTCCGGCACCGCCGCCGCCGGGATCGCCGCCAGCGGCGAATCGCCGCCCTTGCCGTTCATGTACCCGCCGATGAAATAACCCACGGCGAGCGAAATCAGCATGCCTACGATTGCTGTTCCTTTGCTCATGGTTCAAAGCCTCTTTAGAAAGTGGTGCTCCGCCGCGTCCACGCGCAGCGAGCGCACGGTTTAAAACAAAAAACGAATTCGGGGGACTTCAGACGGCGCGAGGAGGGCGCTCTACGCGCGGGCCGTCGATCGATTGCAATTTCAATTGCGCGCGCGCATCGAGCGGCGACGCGGCGAAGACGATGGCGAGTGAAAACGCGGAGGCTTGCAGCGGCGAGCCGTCGTCGGGCGCGCGCGCGGCGGCGCGGATCGGCGACGAGTCGTGCGAGCAGTGGATGCCGTCGCAGATGCGCACCGGCGCGCCCGCGGGCGCGTGCACCACCGCCGGTCCGCCCGTCGGCGCCGGCGGCTTGGGCATGTCGCACGAGCCGATCATCTCGGCCACGAAGCGCGACGCGCGCTCGTCGTTGCAGTCGATGACCGCCGGCGCGGCGGGCGGCTCGGAGCAGTTGATCGCCTCCGCGTCCGCCGGGCTCGCATCATTATTAATGAGCGCCTCGATACGCTCACCATTAATGAGGAGCGCATCCGGCGCGGCGCCTTCGTCGTCGGCGCACGCCGCCTGGTCGTAGGTGCTGGCCAGCCGCGCCGGCGGAGTCGCCGTCGTGACAGCCGTGAGCACCACCGCGGTCGCCAGGAACATACGCGGTCAGGATACCCCTCGGCGGACGCTTTGCAAGCGGGCGGGCCGCCGATCGCCGAATCGCCGCCGCCCGCGTGTTATGTTCGCCCCCTATGTATCGACTACTCGGTTTGCTCGCCGCCGCGTGGCTCGCGGGCTGCGGCGACGAAGTGAGCGGCCACCTCGACGGCAGCATCTACAGCGGCTCGCCGCCTCCGCCGTACAGCGGCCATTTTTGCGAGCTGCCCGGCTCGGAGGTTCACTCGGGCGGCGGGATCGTGCGCATCCCCGGCGGCGTGTCCACGCCCGACCTGCATTGGCTGAGCGTGCCCGACGGATTTTGCGTGCACTACTTCGGGAACGTCGGCAACACGCGCCAGCTCGCGTTCGCGCCCGGCGGCGAGCTGTTCGTCGCCTCGCCGACCACGCCGACCACCGGCGGCGGGCCCAACGGCAAATCGGCGATCGTGGTGCTCCCCGACGACGATCGCGACGGCGTGGCCGACGCGCCGCTCACCTTCCTGCCGAATCTCCCGTCGACGCAGGGCCTGCTCTTCACCGGCGGCTTTCTCTACTATCAAGACTCGACCGCGATCCTGCGCGTGCCGTACAAGAGCGGCGATCGTGCGCCGAGCGGACCGAGCCAGCCGGTCGCCAACATCTCGATCTACGTCTCGACCGGCCACTGGCCCAAGGTGCTCGACGTCGACGACAACGGCTTCATCTACGTCACCAACGGCGGCGATCAGAGCGAGCTGTGCGATCCGTCGCGTCCGTTCCACGGCGGCCTCTTGCGGCTCGACGGCAAACCGGGCGGCACGCCGATCGCGAAGGGCTTTCGCAACCCGATCGCGATCCGCTGCCAGCGCGGCCACGATCGCTGCTTCGTCGCCGAATTGGCGCTCGACTACTCGGCCGACACCGGCGGGCGCGAGAAGCTGGTGCAGGTGCACGAGGGCGACGACTGGGGTTTCCCCTGCTGCGCGACCACCAACCTGCCGTACATGGGCGTTCAGCCGGTGCCCGACTGCTCGAAGATCGCGCCCGAGTCGAACTCGTTCGTCATCGGCGAGACGCCGTTCGGGCTCGACTTCGATCTCGGCGCGTGGCCGGTGCCGTGGACCAACCGCATCTTCGTCACGCTGCACGGCGACTTCGGCACGTGGCACGGCGCGCGGATGGTGGCGGTCGAGACCGACGCGAACGGCGCGCCGCTGCCGTCGACCGATCTCACCGGCGGTCACACGCCGCCGGGCGCGCTGATGGACTTCGCCACCGGCTGGGACGACGGCACGCACGCGCACGGCCGCCCCGCGGCGCTGGCCATGGCGCCCGACGGGCGGCTGTTCCTCGGCAACGACGTGAACGGCGACATCGTGTGGATCGCGCCCGCGCTCAATCCGCCGCCCGTCGACGCCGGCGCGAGCGACTGAGCGCGAGCGGCTGAGCGCGAGCGGCTGAACGCGCGAGCCGTCGAGCGCGCCAATCGCTGCTACACTCGCGGCGTGCGGTTGGCGCTCACCAGCGATCTCCACGTCGAGCATCACCCCGAGGTGATCGCGCTCGTGGCCGATCGCGTGCAGGCGCTCACCGGCGGGCGCGGCGCCGACGTGCTGATCGTCGCCGGCGACGTGTCGAGCGATCTCGCGTCGCTCGAGCGCGCGCTCGCCGGCCTGCGCTCCTCGGCGCGCCACGCGGTGTTCGTGCCCGGCAACCACGACCTGTGGTGTCTCGCCGGCACGCCGTCGAGCCGCGCGCGCTACGACGAGGCGATCCCGCGCGCCGCGCGCTCGGCCGGCTTCCATCCGCTCGGCCACGAGGCGGTCACGCTCGACGGCGTCGACTTCGCCGGCGTGACCGGCTGGTATGATTACACGCTACGCAACGCCGACCTGGACGGTACTTTTACACTCGACGACTACCGCAAAGGCGCGTGGGGCCGCTTGCGCTGGAACGACAAGGCGCGGGTGTCGTGGCCCGGCGACGACGGCGCGCAGCTCGAGGACGCGGCGATCTGCGACGGGCAGGTGGCGTCGCTCGAGCGCCAGCTCGCGGCGTGCGCGCGTCCCACCGTCGTGGTCACGCACCACCTGCCGTTCCGCGAGCTGGTGACGTCCAAGGGCGAGCCGCCGTGGGACTTCCTGAACGGCTTCATGGGCTCGTCGCGGCTCGGCGACGCCATCCGCCGCGCGCCGTCGGTGCGCCTGGCGTGCGCCGGCCACACGCACTTCCGCAAGCGCGCGGTGATCGAGGGCGCCGGCGGCCCGATCCGCGTCGAGGTGAGCCCGATCGGCTACCCGCGCGAGTACGCGCGCGGCCTCGGCCTCACGCTGCCCGAGCGCGTCGCCGATCGCGTCGCGCTCCTCGATCTTGACGCGTAGCCCCCCTTCAGGTAAACCACCGGACGTTTCATCGCTCGGATAGCTCAGCTGGTAGAGCAGCGGACTGAAAATCCGCGTGTCCCTGGTTCGATTCCGGGTCCGAGCACTCTCTTCCCGTCGAGAAAATCTCCATCCCGTCCGTTCATCTTCTTGCGCCCGCGGCCATGTGACACACCGGCGTCACTGCCCGAAGAGGGGCGGGAAAGGCGGTGGCCGGAATCGCTTCGGCCTTTTTTTCTTCTGGACGAACCGGAGACCGGGAAGGATGTCCCGCTCGCCTGGGTCGACGTAGCCGTCGACCTTGACAATCCGTCTTCCGTCTTGTTACTTCGCCCGGGGGCGGCCGCGAACGTTCTGCCGCTTGTTTTGTCGCTTGTTTTGTCTCCCCCACATTTCCGATCCTTGTGACATTCTGGCCTCCGTTGTTGTTGGTTGCGGACCTGAGAACGTATCTTTGCTCCTGGTAGGCGCGCGACCGCCCTTGCGAGCGTGGTCACGTCGAGGTGTCCATAAACGGCGTCGACCATCCTCGTCGATGTGTGGCCGAGCAGCTTGGCGACCACCGCGCTGTCGACGCCGGCGTTCTTGAGCCAACTCGCGTAGGTCCGCCGCAGATCGTTCGGCGAGATGCGCGGGACTTCGACTCGCTTGCATGCCGCTGCGAGATCCCGGCGTGCGTTCGGCCAGGCTCCGACGACGAACCCCGACTTGGCGCGGCCCTTGACCAGCGCCCGCACGAGATTCACGGGAAGAGGGACGACGCGGCGTGATTGTTTCGTCTTCGTACCCGGTAGAGCGACGAACCGGCGCCTAAAGTCGAAGTCCTCCCAACGCAGGTGCTCGACCTCGCCCGTGCGCGCGCCCAGGAACGCGGCCAGCATCACCCATCGTCGTCGGTGCGGCAGTAGCGTCCGCGCGAGCTTGTCGAACTCCTTCTCGGAGAGGCGGCGATCCCGCGGCACGTAGCGCGACCGGAACTTCGGGATGATCGCCCGCGCGTCGCCGAAGAAGACGCCGCGTCGCTTCGCATGCGCGAGCGCGACCCGAAGGGCCACGAGCTCCTTCGCGACCGTGGAGCGCGCCGCCGTCTCCGAGAGTCGCACGGTGATGTACTGGTTGATCTGATCGAGGCCGAGTTCG
>DASREC010000173.1:0-5026 GCA_035652295.1 Polyangia bacterium | reverse complement strand
AAGTCGCCGGCAGCTTCGACGTCACCACGCAATACAACCTGCTCGACGCGCTCCCGCCCGACGTGAAGACGATCCTCGAGATGGCGCTGTCGTTCGCCGACAGCCCCGGCTCGTTCCTCCTCGATCAAGCCGACAAGCTCCCGGTCATCAAGTACGTCATCGACGCGATCAACTTGTTCTCCGGCGTGCGCGACAAGATCACGATGGCGATCGACGAGTACATCAACGGCTGGTCGGGCGGCATGGTGTCGACGATGCACAACCTGTCGCAGGACATCGAAGCCGCGCTGCGCGGCCTCAAGGCGCACAACCGCCTGACGCTCACCGCGCCCGACGCCACCGGCAAGCTCTCCGTCGACGACACGCTGGTCGACTTGACCTTCACCTACGGCGGCGTCGACTACCCCTACCCGCAGTCCGCGCACGCCAAGGGCGTCGCCTCCACGCTCACCGGCCTCAAGCTCGACGTCCCGCAACACAACTACGATCACGGCGTCAACATCGGCGGCCTGCTCGTCGATCTGATCGACAACGTCGCGCTGCCCAACCTCACCGGCGTCTCCAGCCTCGGCGATCTGCTCAACCAGCTGGTCAACTGCGGCGGCGTGGCGTCGTGGGTGTGGAGCTACATCGCCAACATCTGCATCGGCAGCCAGTGCGTGTACCAGTTCATCTCCTCCGACGACATCACCAAGCTCTGCCAGAACACGCTCAACGCCGCGGGCAAGGCCATCGAGGACAAGATCGCGTCGCTCGACGCGCCCGGCCTGATGTCGATGAGCGACGGCAACGCGCTCTTGCTCGCCAACCACAACACGATGAACAAAGCCGACACCGTGCAGGGCGGCACCTGGTCGCTGACGCTGCCGATCGGCGTCGGCAACATCACGCTGCCGGGGCAGTTCAGCGGCGGACCGGCGGGCCCTTAGCATCCGGCAAGAGCACCGTCACGTCCCCGCCCGAAACTTTCGCCTGACACGACAAACGCAGCTTCGTAATGAAGTAGGTGTTGCCGAGGTGCTTCACCTCGTCGCGGTTGATCGGCGGCAGGTGCTCGGCGCCCGCGACGATCTTCACGCGGCACAGCCCGCACGTCGCCTTGCCCACGCACGCCGTCGGGATCGGCACTCCGCCGCGCTGCCCGGCGGCGAACACCGATTCGCCGTCCGCGCAGTCGACGGTCACGTCGAACGGCAAAAAGGTCACGCGCGGCATCACCGAGTCGTACCGTCCCGATCGCCGGGCGTCAAACCTTCTCCGCCGCGGAACGCGATTTCTCCCGACGGGGAACTCGGCCGCGCACGGTAACGCGCAACCGCTTCGCGAGAGGGCAATCCGCGCGCGGCATCGCGCTTGCGATTGCGTACCGCATGCGCGTGAGGTCCCTGCTCTGTATCGTCGCGATCGCCGGCTGCGGCTCGTCGGCGGAGTCCACCGTCACACCGGCCACCGTAGGCGAAGACATGGCGATGCCCGCCGGCGCCGTCGATCTCGGCATGCCCGCCGAGCGCGACGCGGCGGTGCCGATCGATCTCGCCATGCATCCGCACGACGGCATGATCATGCACGGCGACGACGCTTCGACGCCGCCGCAAGGCGACGGCGGATCCTTCATGCCGCCCGCGTCGTCCGATCCGCCGGTCGCGCACGCGCCGCCGGCGAGCATCGCGGTGTCGACGCTGCTCTCGGGTCAGGACGTCCTCGACGTCTCGGTCGATCAAGGCGGCGGCGTCTGGGCGGTCACGTCGTCGACCGTCTACTACTTCGCGCCCGGCCGCTCGACGCCGTTCACGTACAACCAGGCGAACGGCCTCGCGCGCGGCCAGTACACGTGGACCGACACCTGGTTCTCGCCGGGCACGTACCCGGTGACGTTCTCGACGGTGGCGGGCGGCATGTCGGGCGAAGCCATCGTCGGCAACTTCGGCGAGATCGCCGATCGCGTGCAGGTGAATCCCGCCACCGGCGCGATCACGCGCCTCGACAACATGCAGGTTACGCCCGCCAACACCACGCCCTCCGAATATCCCGAGCACGTCAAGCGCGTGGTCGCCGCGTGGCGCGCCGTCGTCGATCTCAACGGCACGTTCCAAGGCACCGCGTACATCGGCGGCTTCCACGGCTACTACGCGTTCCACGGGCTCACCGCCGACTGCGGCTGCCTCGCGTTCGAGGAGCACCAGCACTACATCAACGACACGCTGATCGCCGGCGGCGACGTGCGCGCGCTCGCCATCGCGCTCGACGGCGACGTGTGGCAGGGCGATCGCGACGTGGTGACGCTCCTGCCGCAGCGCTCGAAGGGCGCGAACACCGGCTTCTTCGACTACGACTTCACCGTCGCGCTCGACGTGTTCCCCGGCGTGCGCGACGAGGTCAGCGGCCTGGCCGTCGACGGCGCCGGCGGCGTGTACGTCGCCTCCGACGGCAACGGCCTGGCGTATCTCGCGCCCTCGACCTACGCCACCAGCTACTGGTCGGCCGCCACCACGCTGCCGCAAAATCACCTGAAGTCAGTCGCCGTCGACGCCACGGGCGACGTCTGGATCGCCACCGCCTCCGCCGGCGTCGCGCGCCTCCATCCCGCGACCGGCGCGTGGACGTACTACCAGCAGTCGACGGGCCTGCCCTCGAACGACATCCGCGCCATCTATTGGGACAAACTCTCGGCCGGCAAGAAAATCTACATCGCCACCGACAACGGCATCGCCATCTATTAGATCAGTTGCAAAGCATCTGCGCGACGGTCCCCGTAGGCGCGCACGCGCTCGCGGTGCAATTACTGCTCTTACACTGCCCGCCGCCCGTGCACGGCTGTCCGTCGTCGAGCGGCACGCCGCACTTGTTGCTCTGCAAACACACTTGGCCCGGTACGCATGCAGTGCTCGTGCAGTCCTCTCCTGCTTTCGCTTCGAGCTTGCAGGTGCCGAGCGCGCAGTAGGAACCGGGCGCGCAGCCGCCGCCGAAGTCGGCCGCGTTGCAGCTCGCGCCCGGCTGCAGCTTGCCGACGAGCATCGAGATGCAGATCGGGTTGGCGTCGAAGGCGATCCGGGGCGCCGGCCCGCCGCAGCTCGACAGCGCGCCGCGGATTCCGTCGATGCACAGCGCCGCGGCGCTGCCATCGTAGGTGTAGAGTCCCTTGTCAATGGCGCTCTGCGCGGCGACACCGAACTGCACCACCAGCGGCACCACGGCCATCGAGCAGTGCGAGACGTCGCCGACGCCCGACTTCGCCTGCGCCTGCGCCGAGGAGCAGCAGCGGAACTCCGCCTCGCAATAGACCTGCGTGAGCTGCTGGAGCGCGTCGTGAAGATTGGCCGGCGCCGGCCCGCAGCTCGCCGACGCGGCGGCGAGCGCCATCAGCGACGGCAACCACCCTCGAAACCGAATGTCTCGCATACGAGGCATCTTGCGCCCGCCCTCGCTCACGGTCAATCGGGCATAATCGCGGCGCGTGTACCGCGTCCTGCTCGCGCTCGGGCTCGCCGTCTCGCTGGCCGCGTGCGCCGTCGGCATCGCCTGCTTTCGCGCGCTCTCGGTGCTCGATCCCGAGCACACCGGCGGCGCGATCACGCTCGCGCTCGCCGCCGCCGGCCCCGCGCTCGCCATCACCGGCGCGCTCCGCTCCCGCGGCAACTTGTCGTCGACCGGCATCGGCCTCGTCATGGCGTCGCTCGCCCTCGCCCTCGCCGGCGCGCTCGCCGCGCTCCTGATCTTCGTCGCCACGCCCTCCGGCTGATCGCTAGCGTTTGTAGATGACGCCGTCTTTCATGACGAAGCTGACGTGCTCGGTGGCGCGGATGTCTTTCAGCGGATCGCCGGGCACGGCGACGACGTCGGCGGTCTTGCCGGGTTCGAGCGCGCCGAGATCCGCGCGCCCGAGCAGCGCCGCCGCCGACGAGGTGGCCGCCTCGAGCGCGGCCAGCGGCGGCATGCCGAGCTCGACCATCCGCCGCAGCTCCTCGGCGTTGTGCCCGTGCGGACAGACCGCCGCGTCGGTGCCGAGTGCGATCTTGACGTGCTTGGCCAGCGCGCGCTTGAACGTGTCGGCCACGCGCTGCCCGGCGGCGCGCGCCTTGGCGACGATCGCCGGCGGCAGATCGGTGTGCCGCTGGATCCGATCGGTGACGCACGCCAGCGCCGACAGCGTCGGCACCAGCCACACGCCGCGCGCCTTCATCAGGTCGAGCGCCTCGTCGTCGAGAAAGCTGCCGTGCTCGATCGAGTCGACGCCGGCGCGGATGGCGCGCTTGGCTCCCTCGGCGCCGTGCGCGTGCGCCGCCGCCTTGCGCTTGAGCGAGTGCGCCTCGTCGATCACCGCGTCGAGCTCCGCCTGCGTGAGCTGCGAGGTGTCGACGTCGTCGTGCAGCGACAGCACGCCGCCGGTGGCGCACACCTTGATCACGTCGGCGCCGTACTTCACCGCGAAGCGCACCGCCGCGCGCAGCTCCACCGGCCCGTTGCCGATGCCCTCGTCGATGCCCGCCTCGCGCATGCCGCGCGCCTGGTAGCGGAAGCCCTGCGGATCGCAGTGGCCGCCGGTGACGCCGATGGCGTTCACCGAGATCAGCATGCGCGGGCCGACCAGCCGCCGCTCGGCGATGGCGTTGCGCTGCCCGACGTCGATGAAGTCGTTCGAGCCGAGATCGCGCACGGTGGTGAAGCCGCCCTCGAGCGTCTTGCGCAGCCACTCGACGGAGCGAAAGCTCTGCTCGGGGACGGTCAGCTTGAGCGCGTCGAGCTGGCCCTGCTTCCAGTCGTCGCTCGCCTGGCCGGAGAGGTGCGTGTGCGCGTCAATGAAGCCGGGCAAGAGCGTGGCGTCGCCGAGCTCGATCGTCTCCGCGTCGGCGGGCGCGGCGGCCGATTCGCCGACGGCGGTGATCTTTCCGCCGGCGACCACCACGCGGCCGGGCGCGCTCACGCGGTGGCCGTCGAACATCCGCGCGGCTTTGAGGACGATCGGTTTGTCGGGCGATTTATTTTGCGCCGCAGCATGAGCGGCGGCGAGCAGCAGGGCACAGGTGAG
>DASREC010000172.1:0-15489 GCA_035652295.1 Polyangia bacterium | reverse complement strand
GACGACGCGCTCCGCCTCGGCGCCGACGAGATCGTGGTCTCGCGCGACGCCGTCGAGATGGGGCGCCACCTGGGCAGCTTCGACTTCATTCTCGACACCGTCTCCGCCGATCACGACGTCGGCGCGTACCTCGAGCTACTGCGCCGCGACGGCAACCTCACGCTCGTCGGCGCGCCGCCCAAGCCGCTCGCCGTCGCCGCGTTCGGCCTCATCATGCGGCGCCGCAGCCTCTCGGGCTCGAACATCGGCGGTCTCGCCGAGACGCAGGAGATGCTCGACTTCTGCGGCGAGCACGAGCTCACCGCAGACGTCGAGGTCATTCCGATTCAAAAGGTCAACGAAGCCTACGAGCGGCTGCTCGGCTCGAAAGTGAAATACCGGTTCTCCATCGACATGGCTTCCTTGAAAGCGGAGTGAGCCCATGCAAACGCGCAAGCTGGGAAACGGCGGTCTCGAAGTGTCGGCGCTCGGGCTCGGCTGCATGGGAATGAGCTTCGGCTACGGTCCGCCCGCCGATCGCAAAGCGATGATCGCGCTGATTCGCGGGGCGGTCGAACGCGGCGTGACGTTCTTCGACACCGCCGAGGTCTACGGCCCGCTCACCAACGAAGAGCTCGTCGGCGAGGCGCTGGCGCCGTTTCGCGGGCGCGTGGCGATCGCGACCAAGTTCGGTTTCAAGCCCGGCCCCGACGGCGGGCGCTGGAGCGGCCTCGACAGTCGGCCGGAGCACATCCGCCGCGTCGTCGAAGGCTCGCTCGAGCGGCTGCGCGTCGAGACGATCGATCTGCTCTATCAACATCGCGTCGATCCGGAAGTGCCGATCGAAGACGTCGCGGGCGCGGTGAAGGATCTGATCGCGCAAGGCAAGGTCAAACACTTCGGTCTCTCGGAAGCGGGCGCGAAGACGATCCGCCGCGCGCACGCGGTGCAGCCGGTCGCCGCGGTGCAGAGCGAATACTCGCTGTGGTGGAGAGCGCCCGAAGCGGAGGTGCTGCCCGCGCTCGAGGAGCTCGGCATCGGCTTCGTGCCGTTCAGCCCGCTCGGCAGGGGCTTCCTGACCGGCAAGATCGACGAGACGACCAGGTTCGACACAACCGACCTCCGCAGCAACCTCCCGCGATTCGCGTCCGAGGCGCGCAAGGCGAATCAGGCGGTGGTCGAGCTGCTCGGCCGAATCGCGGCGAGAAAGAAAACGACGCCGGCGCAGATCGCGCTCGCCTGGATCCTGGCGCAGAAGCCGTGGATGGTTCCGATTCCCGGCACGACCAAGCTTACCCGCCTCGAGGAGAACCTCGGCTCGGCGGCGATTGAGCTGACGCGCGACGACCTCCACGAGATCGACGACGCCTCCTCCAAGATCAAAGTGCAAGGCGCCCGCTATCCCGAAAGCCTCGAGCGACTGACGGGCCGCTGATCTTATTCGGGGCAGCCGTAGGAGGAGACGCTGCGGGAGCTCCAGCCGCCGTGTTGGTTGCGGAGGGCGTGGGCGTGGTCGGGGCCGATGGCTTGCGCGAGATCGGCCTCGAACGTGTCGCCGAGGCCGCTCATCAGGCGCTGCATGCGCTCGATCGGCTGCGCGGACGAAACGTCGGCGGGCGGCGGCATCAGGCCCGCGCGCTCGCGCGACATGCGGTAGTAGACGTCGCGCAGATCCTTCTGGCGCGACTTGGCGTAGATCTCCGCCTCGAGCGCGTGCGGCGTGAGCGTGTCGGCGCCCGTCTTGTCGCCGGTCAGCTCGACGTAGAGCGCGCGCAGTTGCGCGGTGACGCGTGCGTTCATGTCGGCGCTCACGCGATCGTACGCCGCGCGATCCTGATCGGAGAGGCCGAGCTCGGCGGCCAATTTCTTGTCGAGCGTCTGCGGCTCGACGCCGACGTGCGGCGCGTCCCACTTGAGCTTGCAGTCCTTGGCGAGCTGCTGCAGCTCATCTTTCGAAGGGGCGTAGAACGGCGTTTTGGAGCCGTCCATCCGGTCGGATGCGTTCGGGTCGGCCGACTCCTCGGCGTGCTTGAGCGACGCGCGCAGGCGCTCGATCTCGGCGCGCTGCTGGCGATCGCGCGCGAGCAACTCGTCGCGCGTCATGCCTTCGGGCGGCGGCGAGAGCGCGGCGCGATCGATCGCGCTGACTTGCGGCGCCGTCGAGGATTGCGCCGCGCCGGGCGCCGAGTCGCCGCGCGCGCTCGCGTGCTCGCCGGCGGCGAGCGCGGTCTTGCCGTGCTCGTTGGCGAAGAGCACCTTGCCTTCGTAGACGGTCACCAGCACGGTGGTCGCGAGCGCCGCGCCGGCGCCCATCTGCACGAGGCCCTTCTTCGACAAACCCATCGGATCCACCTCCACGCGGAAACAGGTCCCTTGAACGCGCACCTCGCCGGCGGCGGTGCGCACGATGAACGGCCCGCCGCGCTCGACGCGGTAGAACACCGAGCCGGCGTCTTGCGTGATCAGCGCCGCGCGCCCGTCGACGCGCCAGGCGAGCGCGGCGCCGGCTTCGGCCACGGCCACGCCGCGCGCGCCGAGCGTGATCGATTCGCGCGACGTCACCACGCGCGCGCCGGCCTCGGGCGCGCGCGGCCACCACAAGAAGATCGCCGCGGCGGCGAGCGGCAGCAGCACGAGCACGGCGCGCGCGGCGCCGATTCTCCGTCGAGGAGCGGGCTGCGCGCTCGACTGCTCGCGCTTCCACGCCGCCGCCGCGCGCGCGGCGAAGTCGGCGGGCGGCTCGGGCGCGGGCCACGCGGCCTCGAGCTTCTGGCGATCGATCGGAGCGTCATCGTCGTCGCGGTTCATGGCTTCACGTCCTCGAGCGCGTCACGCAGCGCCGCGCGGGCGCGCGACAGACGCGACTTCACCGTGCCTGGATCGATCTCGAGCGCGCGCGCGATCTCGTCGTAGTCGAGCTCGTGGATCTCGCGCAGCAGGAACACCGCGCGAAACGGCGGTGCCAGCTCCTCGACGGCGCGCTCGAGCGCGCGGCCCACCTGGCGCCGCTCGGCCTCCGAATCGGCGCGCGCGTGCGACGCCACCTCGCGCGCGCCGTCGAGCGGCACCACTACGCGCTCGTGGCGCGCCAGCTCGTCGAGCCCGACGCGCGTGGCGATGGTCAGGATCCACGTCGACAAACGCGCCGGCCCCGCCGCGTCGAAGTTCGCCAGCGCGCGAAACACGCGCAGGAACGTCTCCTGCGCCAGGTCCTCGACGCGCTCGCGCCGCCCGCGCGGGCCGAGGAGCCGCCCGAGGAGCGCGAACACCGCGCGCTCGTGACGCTCGACCAGCCGGCGGCACGCCGCCTCCTCGCCGCGCTGCGCGCGCCTCAGCGTCAGCTCGTCGAGCTCGAGCGCGTTCGGCTGAGTCATGCTCGCAGCCAGCCCCACCCCCCGTTACACCGGACTCGGGCCGATATGTTCCCGGAAATTTTTCGGCGCTACATGATCGGGCCGGTCGTCGGCGTCATGACGACCGAGGTGCCCCAGCGGAAGTTGTCGATCAGCGCGGCCGAGTCGAGGATGTGATCGCCCTCGTCGAAGATGATGAAGTGGAGCGTGACCTCTTCGCCGGGCGTGACCGGGGCGGTGGTCGTGAGCCAGCCCGTCGAGCCGCCGGGAATACTGCCGCCCGCGCCGCCGAGCTGGCACTGGCCGCCCATGCACGCGCCGAGGCCGAAGCAGTCGGCCGTCGTCATGCACGGGAACCCGCCACCACCGCCGCCGCCCGGCGGATCCTCGAAGCCCGTGCCGGCGATGTCGCTCACCGGGTGCTTGCAGTTCTGCGTCTGCGGCTTCGACGTGTCGTTGGTGCACACGGTGAAGAAGCCGTTGTTCACGGTCACCGGGTTCTTGTTGTTGTCGAAGGCGATGTTGGTCGGCGACTGGAACTCGCCCTGCGACTCCTGCAAGACCAGGAACTCGTCGTTGAACATCGTGCAGACGTAGACCGGGTACTCGGCCGAGAAGAACTGGAAGTCGAACGAGAACGAGTTCACGTTGGTCGGCGCCTTGAGCTTGACGACCAGCTCGGTGTAGTCGTTCACGGTCATCGGCTGCGCCTGGCTGCAGCCCATCGCGCCCGGCAGGTTCGGCTGCGGGTTCGGGAAGTCGTTGGTGCCGCCGTTGGTGGTGAAGTCGGTGCCGGGATCCTCTTCGTTCATCTTGTCGAAGTCGGGATCGTTCTTGTCGGCGGCGATGCCGCTCGAGATCAGCGAGAAGTTCGAGCCGGTGATCGGCTTGAGGATGCCGAAGTGGTCGAGCACCTTGCGGCCCTTCGGATCCGACGGGCCGACCAGCGTGGCGCTCATGAGGAACGGCGGGCACAGGTCCATGGCGTTGGCGAGCGACGTCGCGTCGCGCAGGCCGTTCGCGCCGGCGCACGACGGGACCACGCCCGGCTGGCCGTTGCACGCGTAGTCGGTCGAGTCGCCCGGGATCTGGATCGCGCCCGGGTTGATCGACGGGTTGCAGTCGTTGCAGTCGCCCGTCGACGGCGTGTAGCCGTCGTGGTCTTGATCGTCGTTCGGTCCCGACTTGCTTACGTCGCAGCCGGGGATGTCGGGCGGCGCGTTGCTGCTGCCGCCGTCGCCGTTTCCGCCGCCGGGATGATTCCCGCGCCGGCCGCCGTTCGAGCTGCAGCCGGCGGCCAAAACCAGGCACGAGAGCGAGACGAGCAACTTCCGCATCACGAACCTCCTCGACGGTGCGCAGCGCGCATCCTAGCCTGAATCGCGTAACGTAGGTTTCGTTTCTCCGACGGTGGGGCCACCTTTGTGCACTATATTGCCGCGGACTCTCGTCCGCATCACGGGATGGTCATCGGCGCGCCGATCGACGTCAGCGACCACTGGAAGTTGTCGATCAGCACGGCCGAGTCGTAGATGTGATCGCCTTCGTCGAAGATCATGAAGTGCAGCGTCACCACCTCGCCCGGCGAGACCGGCGACGTGGTGGTGAGCCAGCCGGTCGAGCCGCCGACGGGGATGCCCGAGCCGTCGTCGACCTCGTAGCCGGTGCCGTTGATGCCGCTGACCGGCTGCGTGCAGTGCATCGCCTGCGGCTTCGAGGTGTCGTTGGTGCAGACGGTGAACAGGCCGTTGTTGACGGTGATCGGGTTCATCTTGTCGTCGAACGAGATGTTCTGCGGCTTCCCGAATTCGTTCGCCGACTCCTGCATCACGAGAAATTCGTCGTTGTAGTTGGTGCAGACGAACTCGGGATACTCGGCCGAGAGGAACTGGAAGTTGAACGAGAACGAGTAGGCGTTCGACGGCGCTTTCAGCTTGAGCAGGAACTCGCTGTAGTCGTTGACCATCATCGGCTGGTCCATGCTGCAGCCGGCGAGCGCGGGCACCGTCGGGTCGGGGTTCATCACCGTGTTCTTCGCCGAGAGCTCCGTGCCCTGTTGCGGCACCACGTACGACGCGTCCTGCTCGTCGCCGGCGAGCCCGGTCGAGAGCACCACCATGTTGCGCCCCGCCTTGGTCTTGACGACGCCGTACTTGCCGACCACCTTGCGCGCGCGCGGATCGGACGGCGCGACCATCGTGGCGCTGACGATGAAGCGCTGATCGCACAGCTCCATCGCCTGCGCGAGCGACATCGGATCGTTCTTGCCGTCGTTGAGCGTGTCGCACGGCGGCGTCTGGATGCCGGGCATGCCGTTGCACGCGTAGTCGGTGGGATCGCCCGGCAGGTTCACCGCGCCGGGGTTCACGAGCGGGTTGCAGTCGTTGCAGTCGCCCTGCTCGGGCGTGTAGCCGTCGTGATCTTTATCGTCGGTGAGCATCGACTGCGAGGGATCGCAGCCGGGGATCGAGCCCGCGCCTCCGCCGTCGGAGCCGCCGTCGACTCCGCCCGGCCGATTGCGCGCCATTCCGCCGCCGCACCCGATCGTCGCCGCCAAGAAAGCCACCGCCCAGATTTTCACTGCGCCCTCCGTCCGTCCGGCGGGCGGACTATTCGACGAGTCGGCGCAGAATTGCAAGCGCTCAGCGCGGGCCCGTTCCGGCGATCTTGGTCGTCGAGTACGGGGTGGTCCGCGAGTTCCCCTGGATGAGCGGAGGAGCGCCGCCGCCCCAGTAGTTGTTGGTGAGATCGACGCCGGTGTTGACCGGGTTGCCGTCGGAGGTGCCCCAGCCGTTGCCGTTCTGGTAGAAGTTGTTGCTGTTGACCTTCGACGTCGCGCCCATGTCGCTGGCCATGAAGCCGTAGACCGCGTCGTAGAAGTCGTTGTGGTCGACGAGGAACGTGCCGGTCGACGAGTAGTGGCAGGCGCAGTGGAGGCCGAGGCCGCCGCCGGCGGTGTCGCCGTAGACCGCGTTGTGATTGAAGGTGAGGTTGCCGGCGTTCACCACCGTCGCGTCGCCGCCGGTGGCGTGGAAGATCGAGTCGGTGATGGTGACCGTGTCGGCGGCGCCGGCGTTGACGGTGATGCCGTCGGAGCCGCCGAACTCGACGCGCACGTACGTGAAGGTCGCGGCCGAGCCGATCTGCGCGCCCACGCCCGTGTAGTGCGTGAGGTTGGTGTGGTCGAGCTTGACGAGCGTCGCGCCGGCGAGCGTGCTCAGCGGCGTGACCGCGTAGTCGACGGTGGCGTAGGCGACGTCGAGCGAGCCGCCCGACTTCACCGAGAGGCCGCCCCACGAGCCCATCGCCGTCTCGGGCACGAACTTCACCGGCATCGCCGACGTGCCCTGCACGAGCAGCTTGCCGCCGACGATCAAGTTGGCGCCCGATGCGACGCTGATGGTGGTGCCGGCGGTGACGGTGACCGTGGCGCCGGGCGCGATCGTGGTGTCGCCGCCGATCATGATCAGCGTGCTCCACGTGGCGTCGGTGGAGATGGTGCCACTCACGCCGGTGCCCTGCACGCCCGCGAGATCGGGATTCGCCGACGGCGCGCCCGCGAGGTCCGCCGAGCCCGAAGGAGCCCCCCCGTCGTCGCCGCCTCCGGTCTGCCCCGGCGGCGGCGTATACGTGCCGGTCAAACAACCCGCGAGGACGAAGCTCAGCAAGTACGAGTAGCGCATGGGCGCCGGCTATTGCGAACCGGATACCAGCCCTCGAAACCGCGGAAGCGTTGCGTTTTACGTATTCCTACGGAGACGGCGGTGGGGAGGCGTCACCCCAGGTTGGTCATTGCGGGCCCACGTCGAACTGGTCCATCACGTTCCCGGTCGCCTGGTCGTAGACGTTCACGTAGATGCGATCGTCGACGCCCTGCTCCACCGTGCCGTAGCCGAAGAAGTTGCCGCCCGCGAGCGGCGCGCCGCCGCAGCCGAGCACCATCGCGCGCGGATCGCCGTGCTCGCGTTTGTAGAGGTGCGAGTGGCCGGTGAAGAACAGCGTGTAGCGGTGCTGGCGCACGAGGTCGTAGATCATCTGGAACTCGGGATGGTCGGTGTTGCCGTCGGGGTGGTGCTTGGAGACGAAGGTGTACTTGGCGTGCGCGTCGGCGTCGGTGAGCTGCGTGGTGAGCCACGACTGCTGGGTCGCGTCCCACGCGTCGTCGGCGATCACGATGAACACCGCGAGGCCGGTGTTGGTGGTTACGTCGAAGCGGTAGTACGGCAGGTTCGAGATCGGCGCCATCGCCTGCATGAACGCGGTGTAGTTCGGGTTGGGGCCGTTCGACGCGGTCGGCGAGCACAGCGACGAGGACGAGCCCGAGCACTCGTGGTTGCCCATGGTCATGAACACGGTCTTGCCGAGGATGTTGGCCGCGGCGAGGTAGTAGCCGAGCTGCTGCTGCGCGCCCGCGACCGCCGCCGCGCCGTAGCCGCAGTTGAACATGTGATCGCCCTGGTCGACGACGAACTGCACGCCCTTCGACTTGAAGCCGGTGTAGATGCTGTTGATGACCGCCTGCGGATACGCCGAGCCGCACTGACTGGGACGCGTGTCGCCGGTGATGCCGAAGAACAGCCGATCGACGGTGCCGCCGGTCGGGCCGATCGGCCCACCGACGGGCGTGCCGCCGGGATTCTTGCCGCTGCCGTCCTGCGGTCCCGAGAGATCGACCGGCAAGAAGACGCCGCCGTCGGGGACGATGCTGCTCTGACACGCCTCGTTGTCGGGGAAGCACGTCTCGACCACGCCCGGCCCGGTGCCCATGAGCCCGATGCAGGAGAATCCCGACGGGCAGCCGCCCTCGCACGTACGGCCGCAGAAGCGAAAGCCCGACGCGTCCTCGAAGCACGGGTTGCCGCCGCACTGGCTGTCGTCGGTGCAGTAGGCGCACAACAAATTGGTCGCGCGCCCGTCGGAGGAGCCGCAGCCGGCGGCGGCGAGCAGCGTGGCGATGAAGAGGATTCGCATCGTGAAGTTCATGTCGGGCGTCACGGAAAGCCTTCACCTGATGTTAGCATCGCCGCCGATGGCGAACGCGCGGTTTCGAGTGGCGGCGGACGAGCACGGGCTCACCGTCGCGGCGGTGCTCCGGCGGCACGTGGCCGAGCTGCCGTGGGCGCGCGCGCGGCGCCTGTGCGAGCGCGGCAAGGTGACGCTCGACGGCGCGCTGGCGATCGATCCGAGCGCGCGCGTCGGGTGCGGGCAGGAGCTGGCGCTCGACGAGCAGGCGCCGACGCCGGCCGCGCCCTTGCGCGCGGCGATCGTCTACGAAGACCCGCACGTGGTCGTGATCGACAAACCGACCGGCGTGTCGAGCGTGCCGTACGAGAAGCGCGAGAGCGGCACGGCGATGGATCTCGTGCGCGAGGCGTGGCGCCGGCAGGGACGGCGCGGCAACGCGCGGCCGCTGCACGTGGTGCACCGGATCGACAAGGACACGTCGGGGCTGCTGCTGTTCGCCACCACGAAAGCGGCCGAGCGCGCGCTGCAGACGATGTTCCGCGAGCACGACGTCGAGCGCACCTATCACTGCGTCGCGCACGGCGTGGTCAAGGACGTGCGCATCGAGACGCGCCTCGTGACCGATCGCGGCGACGGGCTGCGCGGCTCGACGCGCCACGTGGGCCAGGGCAAGCGCGCGGTGACGCACGTGCGCGCGCTGGAAAAATTACCGCGCGCGACCTTGTGCGAGGTGCGGCTCGAGACCGGCAAGACGCACCAGATCCGCATCCACCTCGCCGAGTCGGGCCATCCGCTCGTCGGCGAGCGCGTCTACATCCGCGACTTCACCGCCGCGGGGCACGAGCCGATCGAGTCGCGCCGCCTGCTCCTGCACGCGGCCACGCTCGGCTTCAAGCATCCGATCACCGGCGCGGCGATCGCGCTCTCGTCGCCGCGACCGGCGGATTTCGAGGTCGAGCTGGATCGACTACGGCGCGGCTGAGGGCGAAAGGCCGCGCGACGAGAACGCGTGCGGGCCTTCGCCGTGCAAGACCTCGTCGAGGAAATCGCGCGCGGGGGCGAGGCGCGGCGTGCCGGCGACGATCGCGATCGGGTAGCGGCTCTCGCCCGCGTCGGCGCGCTCGGCGATTTGCAGGTTGTCGCGGCCCGCGAGATCGGACGCGCGCGCGAACGCCAACTCGGCGCGCCCGTCGACGACGCGCTCGATCGCCTGCTCGGTGGTCGCCGTGTACATCAGCCGCGCGTCCAGCTCGCGGCGCAACCCGAGCCGCCCGAGCGCCGCCTCCGCCGCCGCGCCGGTCGCGTCCGCGCGCCCATCGCCGAGCGCGATCCGCTGCACCCACGGCGTGACGCCGAGCGCGCGCGCCTGCACCTTGGGCGCGCCCTGCCGCTCGACCAGCACCAGCGGGTTGGAGGCGAAGTCGCGCCGCTCGGTCAAACGCGGCGCGATCGGCGAAAGCGCGTCGCTCGACTCGGCGGCGATCACGTCGAGCGGCGCGCCGGCGGTGAGCAGCTCGAGCGGCGCCGCGGTCGAGATGGTCACCAGCGCGCCCGGGTGGCGCGCCTGGTACGCGCGCGCGACGTCGTCGAACGGCGCCTTGAGCGACGGCGGCGCGGCGACGATCAGCGGCCGCTCGTCGCGCGGCGTCTCGTGCGTCGCGCAGCCGGCCAGCCCCACAGCGACGAGAAACGGGAGCGAGCTTCGCATCATCGGATCTTGTATCATGCTCCGCTCGTCCATGCCCGCGCCGCAAATCCACGTCGAGAAGCTGGTCAAGGAGTACCGCGTGCACCAGCGCGAGGCGGGCGTGTGGGCGAGCCTGGCGTCGGTGTTCCGCCGCCGCTACACCACCATGCGCGCCGTCGACGAGCTGTCGTTCGATATCGCGGCGGGCGAGCGCGTCGGCTTCCTCGGCCCGAACGGCGCGGGCAAGACCACGACGCTGAAGGTCCTGTCGGGCCTGCTCCACCCGACGAGCGGCACGGTGCGCGTCGACGCCCGCGATCCGCGCAAGCGCGACGACGCGTTCCTGCGGCAGATCACGCTGGTCATGGGCCAGAAGCAGCAGCTCCTCTGGGATCTGCCGCCCGCCGACACCTTCATGATGAACCGCGCCATCTACGATCTGCCGCGCGCCGAGGCCGACGCCACCATCGCCGAGCTGACCGACCTGCTCGAGCTCGGCGATCTCGCGCGCCGCCCGACGCGCCAGCTCTCGCTCGGCGAGCGCATGAAGTGCGAGCTGGTGGCGGCGCTCCTGCACCGCCCGAAGGTGCTGTTCCTCGACGAGCCGACCATCGGCCTCGACGTGAGCATGCAGGCCACGCTGCGCGAGTTCATCCGCGGCTACAACGAGCGCTTCGGCGCCACGGTGCTGCTCACCAGCCACTATATGGATGACGTGACCGCGCTCTGCCCGCGCGTGATCGTGATCGATCACGGGCGGCTCACCTACGACGGCGACTTGCAGGCGCTGGTGAGGCGCGTGCAGCCGAACAAGCGCATCGTGGTGCGCACCGCCGACGGCAAGCAGGAGGCGATCAGCGTGCCGCAGGCCGAGCTGGCGGCGCGCGTGGCGAAGCTGCTCGCCGAGCAGAAGATCACCGACTTCACCGTCGAGGATCCGCCGCTCGAGGACGTCATGCGGCAGCTCTTCGCGGAAGCATGAGCCTGCGCCGCGCGCTGCGCGCCTACCCGACGCTCCTGCGTATCGGCCTCGCCGAGGCGGTCGCCTACCGCGCCGAGTTCCTGGTCTGGATGCTGAGCATGACCATGCCGCTCGTCATGCTCGCGCTCATGAAGACGATGGCCGACGAGGCGCCGGTCGGCCGCTTCACCGCCGCGACGTTCGTGAGCTACTACCTGGCGACGCTGATCGTGCGCCAGATGTCGGGCGCGTGGGTCGTGTGGGAATTGATCCGCGAGATCCGCGAGGGCACGCTGGCGCTGCGCCTCCTGCGCCCGATCCATCCGCTGCTCGGCCACTCGGCCGACAGCCTGGCCGCGCTGCCGATGCGCGCGCTGGTGTCGCTGCCGGTGGCGGTGATCCTGCTCGTCACCACGGGCGGAAGCCGCGTGTCGCACGACCCGGTGGTGCTGGCGTGCTTCGTGGCGTCGCTGTTCGGCGCGTGGCTGCTCAACTTCGCGGTCTCGGCGATGATCGGCACGCTCGGGCTCTACCTCGAGAGCTCGATCTCGATCTGGGAGCTGTGGCTCGGCTGCTTCATGCTGTTCTCCGGCTATCTGTTGCCGCTCGAGCTGTTTCCCCATTGGCTCGAGCGCCTGGCCAGAGTGCTGCCGTTCGCCTATTTGCAAGCGGTGCCGGTCGAGATGCTGACGGGCCTTCACACGCGCGCCTCGGCGCTGCGCGCGCTCGCGTGGCAGTGGACCTACGCCGCGGCGGCGGTGACGGCGATGCTCCTCCTGTGGCGGCGCGCGGTGAAGCGCTTCGCGGCGTACGGCGGATGATGCGCTACGTGCGTCTGCTCGGCGTGCAGCTGCGCGCGTCGTTCCAGCTGGCGATGCAGTACCGCGTCGACTTTCTCGTCGGCGGAACGATGTCGCTGTTCTGGCTCACGTGGAATCTGTTGCCGATGGTGATCCTGTGGCGCTCGCGTCCGGCGATCGCCGGCTGGACGTTTCCCGAGGCGCTGCTCGTCGCCGCGTGGTTCACGCTCCTGCGCGGGCTGCTCGAAGGCGCGGTGCAGCCGTCGCTGATCGCGGTGGTCGAGCACATCCGCAAAGGCACGCTCGACTTCGTGCTGCTCAAGCCGGCCGACGCGCAGTTCCTGATCTCGACGTCGAAGTTCGAGCCGTGGCGCGCGCTCGACGCGCTCGGCGCGTGCGGCATGATGTGGTACGCGCTGCACGCGCTCGGCCGCTCACCCCGGCCGATGCACTTCGCGATGGCGCTCGCGCTCACCGTCGCGTCGGCCGCGCTGCTCTACGCGCTGGCGATCCTGGTCGTGAGCGCGGCGTTCTGGGTGGTGCGCCTCGACAACCTCATCTACCTGTTCAACTCGGTCTTCGACGCGGGGCGCTGGCCGGCGGCGGTGTTTCGCGGCGCGTGGCGGCTCTTGTTCACGTTCGTGATCCCGCTGGCGCTGATGACGACGTATCCGGCCGAGGCGCTGCTCGGGCGGCTCGCGCCGTCGACGCTGGGCCTGGCGCTCGGCGGCGCCGCGCTGTTCACGCTCGCCGCGCGCCTCGTCTGGCTGCGCGCCATCGGCCACTACACCTCCGCGTCGAGCTGACGCGGGTTCCCGCCTGGAACAAAATCGCCGGCCGTGTTGAAATCGCCCGATGCGAACGCTCCTTCTGCTGAGTCTCCTCGCCGGCTGCGGACCGACGCTGATCGCCAACGCGCCCAAGACCGTGCTGCTCGGGCAGCGCTACCAGCCGGGCGACGTGCGCGACGCGGTGGCGCGCGCGATCAACCATCGCAAGCTGGCACCGCAGGGCGAAGTCGAGGGCCGCGCGGTCGCGCTCGACACGCGCCACGGCGCGACGTGCCTGTTCACCGTCGAGTACACCAGCGCGAACCTGATCATCAACGCGAGCGTGGACGCCGCCGCGCCGCCGCCGGCGCAGATCGATCAGCGCTGCGCCGTCGAGGCGGACGCGCTCGCGCACGCGATCGCGAAAGAGGTCGAGCGCCCGGCGAAGGTGGCCGCCAAGGAGGAGCGCGCGCGCCGGCGCCACGAGCTGGCGGTCGAGAACGCGCGCGCCGCGGGCGAGCAGGCGGCGCTCGCGCGCGAGCAGCTCGAGCAGCAGCAGCAACAGCAGCAGCAGGGCGATCCCAACGACTCGGCTGAACCGCAGCCGATCGCCGATCCGAACGCGTATGCGCCGGCGCCCGCGCCGACGGTGAACTACCAATTCAACAACTCGGTCTCGAGCTCCACGTCGACGTCGAACACCAACGTCACCGTCAACCGCACCACCGTCAACCAGCCCGCGCTCGCGCAGCAGGCGCCGCTCAGCCCGTTCCTCTGCTGCCGCACCGGGCAGCCGTACGTGTGTCCCAACACCGCCGTCTACGCCGCGGCGTGCGTGCAGCGGACGGCGGATCTAGCGCGCACGTGCCGGCTCGATCCGGCGCAGGCGCCGTACTGCCGCCACTGATGGCGATCGACGAACAGCGCCGGCGCTTCTGCCAGGCCGCGGGGCTCGCCGCCGTCGGCGTGGCGGCCGGCGCGTGCGGAGGCCCGGCGTGTCCCGCCGAGCCGGCGACGTGCGGCACCACCGCGTTCTCCGTCGGCGTGCGCGCGAGCGACGTGCCGCTCGGCCAGGCGCTGTCGTTCCAGATGCCGCAGGCGCACGTCTTCGTGTGCCGCGATTCGGGCGGCGTCTACGCGCTCGACGCCGGCTGCACGCACCTCGGCTGCGACGTCAACTTCGTGAGCCAGGCGAGCGGCTTTCAGTGCCCCTGCCACGGCGCGACCTACGACTTCGACGGCGACAAGCCGACGGGCCCGGCGCGCGGGCCGCTCGTACACTACGCGCTGTGCACCACGCCGTCGGGCATCCTCATCGTCGACGTGAATCAGCAGGTCGACGCGTGCGTGCGGCTCAAGGGCTGATCTTTTTTGTCGCGCTGTCGAGCGCCGGCTGCTGGTCGCTCGGCTACCTCGCGCAGCAGGGCGTGGGCGAGCTGCGCCTCCTGCACGCGCGGCGCAAGATCGTCGACGTGCTCGCCGACCCGACGGTGAGCGCGCACACCAAGGCGCGCCTGCGGCTGGCGATGGCGGCGCGCGACTTCGGCATCACCCAGCTCGGCCTGCGCGGCGGCGACGCGTACACGCGCTACCTCGAGACCAACGGCGCGCCGGTGGCGTGGAACGTCTCGGCCGCGCCCAAGGATCAACTCAAGCCGCACCTGCACCGCTTCCCGATCACCGGCGCGGTGCCGTACCTCGGCTTCTTCCGCGAGGCGGACGCGCGGCGCGAAGAGGCGCGCCTGAAAGCGCTCGGCTACGACACGTACGTTCGCCCGGTCGCCGGCTACTCGACGCTCGGCATCACCTCCGATCCGATCTACTCCTCGATGCTCGAGGGCGACGAGGCGCGCGTGGTCGAGGTGACGCTGCACGAGATGCTGCACGGCACGCTCTACCTCGCCGGCCACAGCGAGTGGAACGAGAGCCTGGCGACGTTCGTCGGGCTGCGCGGCGCGGCGCTGTTCTTCGCGCAACGCTCGAGCGAGTCGGCGGCGCGCGTGCTGGCCGAGGCGGAGCGGCGCGATCGGCGCTCCGAGGAGTTCGCGCAGTTCCTCGAGCCGATCCTGCGCGAGCTCGAGGCGCTCTACGCCGGCCCGCTGCCGCGCGACGAGAAGCTGCGCGAGCGCGAGAAGATCTTCGCGCGCGCGCACGACGGGTACCTGCGGCGCTTTCCGCCCAAGCCGGGCGCGCCGCTGCCGGCGTTCGTCGCGCAGCCGCTCAACAACGCGATCCTGATCTCGTTCGCCGTCTATCACCGGTCGACGCCGGAGCACGAGCGCCTGTTCGCCAGGCTGCACCACGATCTTCGCGCGTTCGTCGCGCTCTACAAACGCGCCGTGGAAAATCACCAGAACGACGCGATCGAGTGGCTGCGCTCGAAATGATTTTGTGTATGATGCGCGCCATGAAAATCCAAACCGCTCTCGCCCTGGTCCTGTCGCTGTTCTTCCTCTCGCTGCCCGCGGCCGCGCGCGCCGACGCCAAAGCCGACGCCAAGGCGCTCGTCGGAAAATGGACGAAGACGGACAACCCGAAGATCAACTGGGTGTTCGGCGCCAAGGGCGAGTTCGAGTCGCACAACTCGGTGCTCGACAACAAGGGCACGTTCAAGCTCGAGGGCAACAAGCTCAACACGCACCTCACGGATCTGCCGGAGCGGCACTACACGCTGGTCTCGGTGGACGCGCACAAGCTGGTGCTCAAGGACGAAGAGCACTCGCTGACGCTCGAGTTCACGAAGTAAGCGTTAGACGCGCGCGAGGACGAAGTAGGAGTCGAGGTCCTGCTCGACTCCTTTCTCGTCGACGCGCGTGGCCGAGCCGATGATGACGTCGCGCGAGACGCGGCGGCAGAAGTCGTGCAGGTTCTTGTAGACGAAGCGCGACAGGCCCGCTTCGTTCGGCTTGATCGGCGGCCAGCCGGCCGGCGCCGCCTGAGGCACGCGCGTGTAATCGAACAGCAGCTCGCGCGC
>DASREC010000171.1:0-25928 GCA_035652295.1 Polyangia bacterium | reverse complement strand
AGCTGCTCGAGGTGGTATGGCGGCCGTGGACCAATCGCCTGCGGCTGGCCCTCGCCGTCACCGCGCTCGGCACGGTGTGGATGCTGGTGGCGATCACCGTCACCGTCGTCCGCGGCATCGGCACCTGGGGCAACAACATCCCGGTCGGCTGGGCGTTCGGCATCACCAACTTCGTCTGGTGGATCGGGATCGGCCACGCCGGCACCTTCATCAGCGCCATCCTCCTGCTCTTCGAGCAGAAGTGGCGCACCTCGATCAACCGCTTCGCCGAGGCGATGACGCTGTTCGCGGTGGTGCAGGCCGGCCTGTTCCCGCTCTTGCACCTCGGCCGCCCGTGGTTCGCCTATTGGCTGATTCCCTATCCGTCGACGATGGGCGTCTGGCCCAACTTCAAGAGCGCGCTGCCGTGGGACGTGGCCGCGGTCGCCACCTATTTCACAGTCTCGTTGTTGTTCTGGTACCTCGGGCTCATCCCCGATCTGGCCACGCTGCGCGATCGCGCGCCCAGGCGTTGGCAGCGAATCGTCTATGGTGTCTTTTCGCTCGGCTGGCGCGGCTCGGCGCGCCACTTTCGGCACTATCGGCTCGTCTATGGCCTGCTCGCCGGATTGGCCACTCCACTGGTGCTCTCAGTCCACAGTGTAGTGTCTTCAGACTTCGCCATTACCATCCTTCCCGGCTGGCACTCGACCATCTTCCCGCCGTACTTCGTCGCCGGCGCCATCTTCTCCGGCTTCTGCATGGTGCTGACGCTGATGATCCCGCTCCGCCGCGTCTTCAAGCTGGAGAACGTCATCACGCGAAAGCACGTCGACAACGTCTGCAAGATGATCCTTCTGACCGGCATCATCGTCGACTACTCCTACCTCGTCGAGTGGTTCATCTCCTGGTACTCGGGCGAGCAGGCCGATATGTGGACCATGCTGCGCGGCCTGCCCGCCGGCCCGAACGCCTGGGCGTTCTGGTACACGATTTTCTCCAATGTGGTGTTGGTGCAGCTGTTCTGGTTCCCCCAGGTCCGTTCGCGCGTGCTCGTCATCTGGATCCTGTCACTGGCCATAAACCTGGGAATGTGGACAGAGCGATTCTCCATCATCGTCATGTCGCTACAGCAGGACTTTCTCCCGTCGTCGTGGGCCGCGTTTCACCCGACCATCACCGACTTTGGGCTGCTGTTCGGCTCACTGAGCTTCTTTGCGTTCTTGTTTCTATTGTTCCTGCGCTATGTGCCGTTCATTCCGCTGGCGGAGCTGAAAGAGCTCAAGAGCGAGCTCGAGCGGGGTAAGCACTGATGCGCTCCGGGCTCGCCGCCGAGTTCGCCACCGCCGACGATCTGATGATCGCCGTCGAGAAGCTGCGCCGGCTCGGCTATCGCCGCCTCGACGCCTTCACGCCGCATCCGGTGCCGGGCCTCGACGAGGTGCTGGAGCTCGGCCGCTCGCGCCTCAACTGGCTCATCTTCCCGCTCGGCCTGGGCGGCGCGGCGCTCGGCTTCTTCATCATGTGGTACTGCAACGCGCACAGCTATCCGATCAACGTCGGCGGGCGGCCGCCGTTCTCGATCCCGGCGTTCATTCCCATCACGTTCGAGTCGGGCGTGCTGGCGTCGGCGGTGAGCGGGTTCGTGATCCTGTTCGTCGCGCTCGGGCTGCCGGGGCTCACGCACCCGCTGTTCAAGGTCGACGGCTTCGAGCGCGCGAGCGTCGACCGCTTCTGGCTGGCGGTCGACGAGCGCGACGAGCGGCTCGACCTCGCGCGCACGCCGCTCGAACTGCGCCAGTGCGGCGCGGCGCGCGTGGCGCCGTTCGGGAGATTGGCCGCATGAGGCGCGCGCGCGCAAACGTCATCGCGCCGCTCGCCCTCGCGCTGATCGCCGCCGCGCAGCTCACCGACTGCGAGGGGATCTTTCCCGCGCCCGATTGGGAGCAGATGATCCGCCAGCGCAAGTTCACGCCCTACGCCGCGTGCGACTTCTTCCCCGACGGCCGCGCCATGCAGCCGCCGCCCGCCGACACCGTGCCGCGCGAGCGCGTGCTCGGCGATCCCGCGCTCACCGACGGCGTCGCAGACAACCGCTACCTCACGCGCATCCCGCTCGCCGTCGATCACGCGCTGATCGCGAGCGGCGAGCGCGCCTTCGACACCTACTGCGCCGCGTGCCACGGCCTCGACGGCTCCGGCGAATCCGAGGTCGCCAAGAACATGGAGCTGCGCAAACCGCCGTCGCTGATCTCGCCCGAGGTGCGCGCCTACCCGCCCGGCCGCGTGTTCCAGATCGCGTCGCGCGGCTATGGCCTCATGCCCGCGTACGACCGCCTGCTGCCCGTGCGCGAACGCTGGGCGGTGGTCGCGTACCTCGGCGCGCTCGCGCTCAGCCAGGGCGCGCGCCTCGACGAGCTGCCGCCCGACGTGCGCGCCCGCGCCGAGCGCGCGCTGGCGCCAAAGGACGCCGCGCGATGAGCCGCGACGCCGAGCCGTTCTCGGGCGGGTTCCGCGTGATCGTCTGGTCGCTGACGCTGGCGGCGATCGGCCTCGGCTTCTCCATCCTCGGCTGGATCGTCGACGCGCGCCAGATGTTCGCCTCGTACCTGATCGCCTACTTCTTCGTCGTCACCGTCGCGCTCGGCCTGATGGCGTTCCTCATGGGCGCGCACGCCATGAGCGCCGCGTGGCCGGCGACCGTGCGCCGCCTCGCCGAATCGGGACTGGGCGCGATGCCGCTCGTCGGCGCGCTCTACGTCCCGCTGTTCTTCGCGCCCGCGTTTCTCTATCCGTGGGCGCGCCCCGAGTCGGTCGCCGATCCGGCGGCGCGCGCGCTGCTCGACCACCGCGTCCGCATCTGGCTGCACCGCCCGATGTTCGACGTGCGCGCCGTCTGCTACGTGCTGGTGTGGGTGATCGCCGCGCTGCTCCTCCGCCGCTGGTCGCTGGCCATGGATCGCCCGGGCGCGCCCGACCTCCGCGCGCGGCTGCGCAAATTGAGCTGCGGCATTTTGCCGCTTGTCGGCATCGCCGGCACCTTCGCCGCCTTCGACTGGGTGATGGCGCTCTCGCCCGACTTCTACTCGACGATGTACGGCCTGTATACGCTGGCCGGCGGCTTCGTCGCCGCGCTCGGCCTCCTGGCGATCCTGATGTACGCCGCCCAGCGCGCCGGCTTCCTCGCCGGAGTCCGCGTCTCGCACTGGTACGCGATCGGCCGCCTCTTGTTCGCGTTCCTGATCTTCTGGGCATACACCGCGTTCTTTCAGTACCTGCTCATCTGGATCGCCAATCGCCCCATTGAAGCAAAGTTCTATCTCGAGCGCATTCAGCCCGGCGATCGCGGCACGAGCTGGTTCCTCATCTTTGGCCACTTCGCCGCGCCGTGGCTGCTGCTCCTGTCCTATGAGGTCAAACGGCGGCGCGCGACGGTGACGCTGCTCGGCGCGTGGCTGCTCGCCTGTCACTATGTCGACATTCACTGGCTGGTCGGCGCGCGCCGTGCGCCGGCCGCGCCGTGGCAATGGCAGGACGCGCCCGCGCTGATGCTGGTCGGCGGCCTGACGGTCGCGTTCGCCGTCTGGCGCCAGCGCGGGCGGTTGCTGTCGGCCTATCACGACCCCGACTACGCGGCCGGGCTCGCGTACGAGAGCCGCTGATGAGCGAAGAGCGCCACGACGAGCTCCAGTTCGCGCCCGACGAGGTGCCGCGCCGCCTGCTCATCCGCGTCGCGCTCGCCACAGTGGTGATCTCGCTCCTGCTCTGCGTAGTCGCCTATGTGCTGTTGAGAGCGCGCGAGTCGCAGCTTCGCCCGTCGCACGAATGGCCCGAGGCGCGGCTCGGCGCGCCCGGCGAGGCCGCCGCCATCCGCCCCGACGTCTTCGAGCGCGATCGCCCGCGCCCGTCGCTGGTGGAGGCGCAGCGCAAGCGCCTGCAAAGCTATCAATGGATCGATCGCGCTCACCAGGTCGCGCGCATTCCCATCGATCAAGCCATCGACAGTGTGGTCGAACAAAACCGAAAGGGCGCGCAATGAGGTCAATCGCGCTCCTTGCAATACTGTCCATTGCGCCGGCCGCGCGCGCGCTGCCCAAAGCGGTAGCCGCGGCGGATTTAGAGGAGCACCTGGGCGCGCGCGTTCCGGCGTCGCTGCCGTTCGTCGACGAAAAGGACGCGCGCGTCACGCTCGGCGACTATTTCCGCGACGGCAAACCGGTCCTGCTGGTGCTCGCCTATTACCGCTGCCCGATGCTGTGCGACCTCGTCTTGCGCGGCGTCGCCGACTCGGTGGCGCGCCAGGGCCTCGTGCTCGGCCGCGACTTCCGCGCGCTCACCGTGAGCTTCGATCCGCGCGACAAGCCGGCCGCCGCCGCGCTCAAACAACACGGCTTGCTCCAAGCGGTCAATCATCCCGAGTCCGCCGCGTCGTGGCCGTTCCTCGTCGGCGCCGAGCGCGACGTGCGCGCGCTCGCCGACCGCGTCGGCTTCGGCTACGCCTACGACGCATCGACCGATCAATACGCGCACCCCGCGTGCGCCATCGTGCTCACGCCCGACGGCCGCGTCTCGCGCTATCTCTACGGCGTCAAGTTCCGCCCGATCGACGTGCGGCTGGCGCTCGACGAAGCCGCCGGCGGCCGCATCGGCACCATCACCGATCGCGTCCTGCTCACCTGCTTCCGCTATGACCCGTCGCAGCGCCGCTATGGTCTGTACGTCAGCGGCGCGCTCAAAGGCGGCGCCGCGCTGGTGCTCTTGATCGTCGGCGGGATGCTCGGCGCGCTGTGGCTGCGCGAGCGACGGAGCCGCGCATGAACGAGTGGCTGCGCACCATCCTGTTCCTGCCGCCGCAAGCGTCGTCGGTGGCGGCGAGCATCGATCACCTGCACTACTTCGTCATCCTGACGACGTTCTTCGGCGCGGCGGGCGTCGGGATCACTGCGGTGTACTTCACCATCCGCTATCGCCGCCGCGAGCAGTCCACGCCGCACCGCGAGCGGCCGCTGACGACCCCACTATGGGCCGAAGCGCTGATCGTCAGCGGCATCTTTGGACTGTTCTTTACGTGGTGGGTCATTGGCTACATGCAGTACCTGCGCATGCGCGTGCCGCCCGAGAACACCTATGACGTCTACGTCACCGCCAAACAGTGGATGTGGAAGTTCTCGTACGCCGAGGGCCAGCACACCATCGCGCAGCTCTATGTACCGGCCGGACGCCCCGTAAAGCTGATCATGACGTCGCGCGACGTCATTCACAGCTTCTATGTCCCGGACTTTCGCGTAAAGCAGGACGTCATTCCCGGCCGCTACACCACGGTGTGGTTCACAGTCAACAAACCGGGAACGCATTTAATCGAGTGCGCCGAATACTGCGGCACCAGCCACTCGATGATGCGCGCGCAGGTGATCGCGCTCGACGAGACCGACTTCGGCCGCTGGCTGGCGAGCGCGCCCCTTGAACCCGAGACGCCCGCGCCGCCGCGCGAGCAGCCCGCCGTCGTCGGCAACCTCGGCCCGTCGGCGATGATGAGCCTCGAGCGGCTGGGCGTAGAGGTGGCGGCGCAAGAGGGCTGCCTGCGCTGCCACACGCTCGACGGCTCGCCGCACATCGGCCCGACGTGGGCCGGCCTCTATAAAGGGAAGGTGCCGCTACAAGGTGGTGGCAGCGCGTTTGCCGACGAGAGTTACCTGACCGAGTCGATGATGGATCCGCTGGCGAAAATTCACGCCGGCTATCAGCCGGTGATGCCGAGCTACCTCGGGCGGCTGCGTCCCGGCGAGACGGCGGCGATCCTCGCGCTCATCAAGTCGCTGCGCGACGTGGCGCCGACCGCGCCGGGCGCGCCGCCGCCGAGCGAGCAGGGACTGCCGCCGCCGGGCGCGACGCCAATGCCGCCGATGCGCGGCCCGGTGCGCGTCGGCCCGAACGGCCCGACGCGGGAGCAGCCATGAGCGAGCGATTGGATCCATTACCCGATCCGGATCGCCAAGCCGACTACCTGCGCGCCGATCGCGGCGTCATGTCCTGGCTCAATACGCGCGACCACAAACGCATTGCGATCATGTTCTACGTCTGTGTGCTGGTGTTCCTGATGCTCGGCGGCGTGTTCGCGCTCGCGCTGCGCACCGAGCTGCTCACGCCCGACAAGACGGTCATGGACGCCATGACCTACAACCGCATGTTCACCATGCACGGCGTGGTGATGGTGTGGCTGTTCCTGATCCCGAGCATCCCGGCGGTGTTCGGCAACTTCATCCTGCCGATTCAGCTCGGCGCGCGCGATCTCGCCTTTCCGCGGCTGAACCTGGCCAGCTTCTATGTCTTCGTCCTCGGCGCCATCGTCACGCTCGCCGGAATGATCGCCGGCGGCACCGACACCGGCTGGACCTTCTACACGCCTTACTCCGACACCACGCCGACGCGCGTAGTGCCGGTCGTCATTGGAGTGTTCATTCTCGGCATCTCGACCATCTTCACCGGCATCAACTTCATCGTCACTACGCACAACCTGCGCGCCAAAGACATTCAGTGGCGCACGCTGCCGCTGTTCGTATGGTCTCAATACGGCACCAGCATCATCATGGTCTTGGCCACACCGGTGCTCGGCATGGCGCTGGCGCTGGTGGCGCTCGATCACGGGCTCGGGCTCGGCCTGTTCGATCCCGCCGTCGGTGGCGACCCGGTCCTGTTCCAGCACGTCTTCTGGTTCTATTCGCATCCGGCCGTCTACATCATGATCCTGCCGGCGATGGGCGTGATGAGCGAGGTGGTGCCGACCTTCGCGCACCGCCGCCCGGCGTCCTATCTCGCCATTGCGGTGTCGACCTTCGGCATTGCGTTCATCGGGTTTCTCACGTGGGGCCATCACATGTTCGTCGCCGGCATGAGCGAGCTCGACGCCGGCATCTTCGGCGTGCTGTCGATGTTCGTGGCGATCTTCTCTGCGGTCAAAGTCTTCACCTGGACCGGTACGCTCTACCAGGGCAGCATCACGCTCAGTACGCCGCTGATCTATTTCTTTGCGTTCCTGTTCCTGTTCGTCTTTGGCGGCATGACCGGCGTGGCCGTGGCTACGCAGTCGCTCGACGTGCACTGGCACGACACGTACTTCGTGGTGGCGCACTTCCACTTCATCATGGTCGGCGGCTCGCTGACGGCGTTTCTCGCCGCGGCGCACTACTGGTTCCCAAAGATGTTCGGCAAAATGTACAACGAGCGGATCGGGCTGATCGCGGCGGTGGCGGTGTTCTTTGGCTTCAACCTGACGTTCGTGCCGCAGTTCCTGCTCGGCAACATGGGTATGCCGCGCCGCTACTATAGCTATCCGTCGCAGTTTCAGTGGCTGCACGTATTGGCGACCGGCGGCGCGTTTCTGCTGGGCGCGGCGCTGCTGCTCGCGCTCGTCAATCTGTTGATCGCGTTGAAGTGGGGAAAGCGCGCGCCGGACAATCCGTGGGACTCGCGCGGGTACGAGTGGCTCACCACGTCGCCGCCGCCGAAGCACAACTTCGTCGTCACGCCGACGCTGGCGCACAATCCGTACGACTACACGCTCACCGAGGAGGAAGCCCGTGAAAAGGCCCGAGCTCGGTGAGCAGTTCGCCGACTTCGCGCAGCAGGACCATACGCTGCGCTTCGGCATGTGGGTGTTTCTGGCCAGCGAGGTGCTGCTGTTCGCCGCGCTGTTCGCGCTCTATGGATCCTATCGCGCCATGTACGGCGCTGATTTCCAGGACGCGGTCAAACACAACACTTTGCGTTATGGAACCGTCAATACGTACATCCTATTGACCAGCAGCTTGACCGTGGCGCTGTCGGTCTGGTCGGTGCGCGGCGCGCGCTATCGGCTCGCGGTCACGTTGTTGCTGTCGACCATTCTGCTCGGCGTCGCGTTCCTCGTCGTCAAGACGTTCGAGTATCTCGAGCACATCAAAGAGGGCGCGCTGCCGGGCGCGTACTATCACCTGGCGCAATTGCCGACGTATGGCGCCAATCGCTTCTATACGCTCTATTGGGTGATGACCGGGCTGCACGCGGTTCACGTCACCGGCGGGATCATCGTGCTGGCGTGGCTCACCTGGCGCGCGGCGCACCGCTTCTATACGCCCGAGCGGCACGTCACGCTGGAGATGGGAACGCTGTACTGGCACCTGGTCGACGTCATCTGGATCTTTCTCTGGCCGATTCTATATCTGGCGTGAACATGGCAGAGCGCAAACACGTCACCGGCCTCGGCTACGCGCTCACGTTTCTGGCGTTGATCGTATTGGCCACGTTGTCTTTGGTGTTGTCGTTAGTGCACTGGCCCATCGGCGATCTGGCGATCTCGCTGGTCATCGCCGCCATCAAGGCGGTGCTGGTCTTGTGGTTCTTCATGCACCTCGTCGAGCAGCGCTTCGCGAACCGCTTCGTCGTCGCCGTCAGCGTCGGCTTCGTCGCGCTGCTGGTCGGCCTCGCCGCCGCCGACGTCGTCACGCGCCACACGTACGCGCCCCGCCCCGAGCCGCCGCGCGACGAGCCGTTCTACCGCCGCTGAATCGTGTTAGTCGTATAGATAGAGACTGAGATGACGGCCGGCGATTCGGCGCTGATGGAGCTCGTGCGGGCGATCGTCGCGGGTGATGCGACGGCCGCGCTGCGATTGCTGGCGGCCTCGCCCGCGTTGGCCAAGGCGCGCTTCGAGCAGGGCGCGAGCCGGCAGGCGGCCAAAGCGTACTTCTTCGACGAGATCAAACACTACGTCTATGAGGGCGATACCGCGCTCCACCTCGCCGCGGCGGCCTATCGACTGAAGATCGTGCGCAAGCTGATCGCGCTCGGCGCGGACGTGCGCGCCAGGAACCGCCGCGGCGCCGAGCCGCTGCACTATGCAGTCGACGGTGGGCCCGGCGCTCCGACGTGGGATCCCGAGACGCAGGGCGCGGTGGTCGCGTGCCTGCTCGAAGCCGGCGCCGATCCGAACGCGGTCGATAAGAGCGGAGTGACGCCGCTGCACCGCGCCGTGCGCACCCGCTGCACCGCCGCCGTGGCCGTGCTCCTCGACGGCGGCGCCGATGCGCGGCGGCCGAACGCGAGCGGCTCGACGCCGATGCAGCTCGCCACCTGGACCACCGGCCGCGGCGGCAGCGGCTCGCCGGAGTCGAAGGCGCAGCAGGAGCAGATTGTCCGATTGCTCGCGCAGCACGGTGCGACGCGATAGCGCGATGGCTGGCGCGAAGATCGATACGTATCGCTTTCTCAGATCCGTGACGCTTGTGCGCGAGCTGGTTCCGAGCTTTGCGGCCTATCCGTTTTCGATTCCTGCCATAGAGCGGCTGCAGACCTTGAAGCTGCATCCAAAGGTCACGTTTCTGATTGGCGAGAATGGCTCGGGGAAGTCGACGCTCATTGAAGCGATCGCGGTGGCGGCGGGGTTCAATGCGGAGGGCGGGAGCAAGAACTTCAGGTTCGCCACGCGCGCCTCGCACTCGGAGCTGTACAAGAGCCTCAGGCTGGCGCGCGGCATCAAGCGCGAGCGGGACGGATTCTTTCTGCGCGCCGAGAGCTATTTCAATCTCGCGACCAACATCGAGGAGCTGGATCGTGAGGGTGGCGGGCCGTCGATCATGGCGGCGTACAGCGACGTGTCGCTGCACGAGCAGAGCCACGGCGAATCGTTTCTGGCGCTGGCCACGCGACGATTGCGCGGCAACGGTCTCTATATCTTCGACGAGCCGGAGGCGGCGCTGTCGCCCACGCGCCAGCTCACGCTGCTCAAGGTGATCGACGAGCTGGTGCAGAAGAAGTCGTCGCAGTTCGTGATCGCCACGCACTCGCCCATTCTCATGGCGTATCCCGATTCGGATATCTACAGTCTCTCGTCCAAAGGGATCAAAGCGGTTCGGTACGAGGACACCGAGCACTACCAGGTCACGCGCGACTTTCTGGTCAATCGCGAGCGGTTCTTCAAACACCTGTTTGCGCCCGACGGGGATGACGAGTAGCTGGCGTGGCGATTGCGTCAATAAGGCGCATGCGCAGGCTGGCGGAGGTCAATCGACACAAGCTCATTGACGTGCTCAACGAGCGCGCGGCCAGTGAGCGGGCGAGCGCGCGCTTGTACGGGCGCGTGGTGGAGCGGGTGGCGAACGCGGAGCCGGCGATTCGCCGCATGCTGGCGCGGCTCGAGCTGCAGCGCGACGAGGAGCTCGAGCACGGGCGCTGGCTCGAGGCGCAGCTGCGCGCGCTCGGCTCGGACGGGTTCGCGGTCACCGCGCGCACGCAGCGCGTGATCGGCGAGCTGCGCGGGCTCGAGGCGCTGATCCTCGACGGGGGCGCGAGCATTCCGGAGCTGTTTCATGCGCTCTTGATCGCCGAGCTGGCGGACGCGGTCGGCTGGCACCTGCTGGTCAAGCTGGCCGAGCGCGCCGACGATCGGCCGGCGGTCGAGGCGTTCGGCAAGCGGCTGGCGAACCAGGAGGAGCACGTCGCGTTCCTGCGCCGCGCGGCCGAGGAGTTCTTGCGCAACGACGTCCTCGGCGTGGCGGTGACGATGCCGATCGGTCCCTAGACGCTCATCGCCGCAGGCCCGACTCCCCGATCGCCTTGACGTTTTTTTGAAGCAGCGTGATGAACCGCTGGACGATCTCCTCGTCGCTGACCATGCCGGCGCATCCCCAGCTCATCTCGAAGAAGGGGAACTTCTTGTGCTGCGGATCTTCCTTGTCGTCCTCGCCGTCCTTTTCGATGCCGCCTTGGAACAAGATGCCTTGCGCGCGTCCGCGTTCTTTGGGGTTGTTGGACGCCATGTCGAGCAGCAATTCGCAGATTTCGTCGATCTTGTAAACGGGGTGATCGTGGAGGCCTTTGAAGAACGAGTGCCCGCTGTGGCCGGCGAAGCTCTCGAGCAGCTCGACGCGTCCTTCGCGCAACAGCAGCGCGAAGCCGTGAATGCCGTACCCGACTCGATAGATGAAACGATCTTCGCCATGGCTTCCCATGTGCTTTATCAAACCGTCAATGGCCTTTGTGAAGGTCTGCTGGGCCTTCTCAGCCAGCGTCTTTTTCTGCTTCGTTCCGCCCTTCAGGTAGAGCTCGCGCAGCCCTTTGATGTCCTCCTGCGTTTGTCCCATCTTGACGAGCTGCCCGCCCTCGTCGGCGAGCATCTTGAACAGCTCGACAGCCGTGTTGTAGCAGGACGTGTACGCGATCCAGCCGCGCGTCTCGCCCTTGACGGGTTCGTCCGGGGTCCCCTCCTCGACGTCTTCCGTCACATTCTGGAAGTTCTGCTGCCGGAATTTTTCCATCTCGCGATCCTCGGCCGGCTCGACCATGCCGAGGACATTGGCCGCGGGATCGACAATCAAGCGAAGCAACCCGAGGTCTTTGTCGAATCCGTTTTCACCGGCGACCTGGAATAGCGCCTTGAGCACCAGCTCGCCGACGGTGCCGCCGCCGATTGACTTGTCCTCTTTCTTTTTCCCTTTTTCTTTTTCTTTTCCTTTGTCTTTTTTCTTTTCTGTCTTGGTCTCTTTCTTATCTTCCTCCTTGCGAGGTTTCTTGTGCTCGCCGCTGTTTTCGCTGCTGTCGCTCTCGTCCTCGTCCTTCTTTTTCTTGTCGTTGCTGCGATCTTTGCGCTTGTTCGACCGTTCCTGCTTCTCGGTCTCGCGTTTTACTTTGTCGATCGCCTCTTGCAGCGTCAGCGATTCCTCTTTGGGATCGGAGTCGAAGATCTTGCGTAAGCGCTTGAGTTGCTCTTCCACGAGGCCCTGTTCCTTCGCCTTCTTGCTGACGTACGTAAAGCTGCCGTAGGGCTCTCCAGTGCTCTTGACGATCTGGTGTTGAACACCGGGCGCCGGCGCCGCGCCGGGCTGCGCGTATCGATCGAGCAACTCCTCGGCGGAGTCGCCGCGCACGGCGCGATCGGCGACCTCGTCGGCATGGCGCTCGTGTTCGTCGCCGGTCTGGCCGACGTTGGCCTTGAGCTGGACGCCGCCGCGTTGCTGCACCACGTGCGCCGCCTCGTGCGCGGCGGTGTGCAAGTCGGGCGCGCGCGCGAATGCGACGTGGTCCCCCGTGGCGAAGGCCTCGGCGCCCATCGCGGCGGCGCTGTCGGCGGCGCGCCCGCCGGTGTGCGCGCGCACGTGGCCGACGTCGTGGCGGCCAAACGATCGTTGGATCGCCTCGAGGTGCGGCAGGCGGCCGGCCCCGTCGCGCGTCCCCTCCGCGGCGAGCGCGTGCTGCTGCCCCGGTGCGAGCTCGCTCGGCGGGCCGCTCACGATCTTGCGCTGCACCGCAGCCTCCGGCGGCGTCGTCGATTGGTGCGGCATCCGCGCCATGCGCCGCTGCAGGTCTGCTCCGATGGCGGTGCGCTCTGCGAGCAAGCGGCGATAGCGGGCCGCCGGCTGCTCGGCGGCGATGCGCGCGCCCGCGTCGAATGGCGCCGCGCGCGGCGCGAACGACGGCTCGTCATCCACGCGGGGCGCGGGATCGGTCGAAGGCGCGTGATGGGGTCGGTGGATCCGCTCGCTCATGCGTCAATCGTGCATGCGCGCGCGGCGCCGGGGAATGCGGCAAATTGTCGCAGCGCGATTTAGAGCAGGCGCTCGGGATGGGTGTAGACGTTTAGCGAGCCGCCGCGGACGAAGCCGGCGAGCGTGAGGCCGGCGGACTCGGCGAGATCGATCGCCAGCGAGGACGCGGCGGAGACGCTGGCGACGATCGGGATGCGCGCGGCGGCGGCTTTTTGCACGATCTCGAAGCTGGAGCGGCCGCTGACCGCGAGCAGCGAGGCGTCCTTCAAGCGCGCGGCGTAGAGCAGCGCGCCGATGGTCTTGTCGACGGCGTTGTGGCGGCCGACGTCTTCGTGGCACGCGAGGAGCGCGCCGGCGGCGTCGAAGGCGGCGGCCGCGTGGATGCCGCCGGTGCGCGCGAAGTTCGGCTGTGAAGCCGCCAGCGCGTCGATGGCGCGCGCGATCGCGGACGCGTCGAGGCGCGGGCCGCCGTCGAGGCGCGGGCAGCGCTCGACCAGGTCGGCGATCGAGCGGCGGCCGCACACGCCGCACGCCGACGACGTCACGCTCCAGCGGCGGCTGTCGAGCACGCGCTCGACGTCGAGCGTGACGCCGGGGCCCGAGCGCACGTCGAGCACGTTGCCCCAGCCTTCGTCGCCGGGGCGCCCGCAGTGCGCCACCGTGCCGACGTCGGCGAGCGACGCGATGATCCCTTCGCCGTACAAAAAACCGAGCGCCAACCGCGCGTCGTCGCCGGGCGTGCGCATGGTGATCGCCACCGTCTCGCCGTCGACGCGGATCTCGAGCGGCTCCTCGATCGCCACCGCGTCGTCGAGCGTCTCGGCCGCGCCGCCCGCGCCCGCGGCCCGCCGCTCCACGCGCCGCGACGTCACGCCGCGGCGGATCGATTCATCGGACACGCTCTATCCATATGCTTTTCCGAGGCGGGTTTCCATCGGCCCGTCGATTGACGAGGTGAGTTCGGTGATTACTTCGAGGGTGATGCAAAGCGACGACCGACGGCATCCAGGGGTGCCGGCCGGCGTTCTGGTCGCGCTGGCCCCGGGGGGGCGCATCGTGTTCGCGAGCGAGCGCGCGCGCGAGCTGTTCGGTGAGCGGCTGGAAGGCTCGGGCGCGGCCGGCGGGCTGCTCGAGCGCGTGCTCGCGAGCGGGCGGGCGCAGGCGGAGACCGTCGAGCTGGAGGCAGGCGGCGGCGCGCGCGAGCCGGCGCGGCTGCGGGCCGAGCCGCTGCGCGACGACACCGGACGCGTGCGCGCGGCGGTGGTGTTCATCGAGCCGGCCGGCGAGGCCGACGGCCGCGATCGCTTGATCGCGCGCGCGCGCGAGGCCCGCGCGGCGATGGAGCGCACCGAGCAGCGCTTTCGCTCGCTGCTCGACGCCACGGCGCAGATCTTCTGGACCACCGACGCGCGCGGGCGCGTGTGCGACGACTCGCCGATCTGGCGCGAGCTGACCGGGCAGACGCGCGAGGAGTGGCTGCGCGACGGCTGGTGGACGGCGATCCATCCCGACGACGCCGACGGCGCGCGCGCGCGGTGGGCCGCGGCGCTCGCGAGCGGGCGCTACTTCGAGGCCGAGTGCCGCATCCGGCGCAAGGAGGGCGGCTGGGCGTTCGCGGTGGCGCGCGCCACGCCGGTGCACGATCCGTCGGGCGCGATCCGCGAGTGGGTCGGCACCGTCACCGACATCACCGCGCACAAGATCGTCGACGAGGAGCGCGCGCACTTGCTCGAGCGCGAGCAGGCGGCGCGCGCCGACGCGGAGTCGGCCAACCGCTCCAAGGACGAGTTCCTCGCCACGCTGTCGCACGAGCTGCGCACGCCGCTCAACGCCATGCTCGGCTGGGCGCAGCTCCTGCGCGGCAATCGGCTCGACGAGGCGGGGCGCACGCACGCGCTCGAGACCATCGAGCGATCGGCCAAGATGCAGGCGCAGCTCGTCGAGGACATCCTCGACGTGTCGCGCATCATCGCCGGCAAGTTGCGGCTGCACCTGCACCCGGTCGACCTGCGCGCGGTGACCGAGTCGGCGCTCGACGCCATGCGGCCGGCCGCGGAGTCGAAGCAGCTCACGCTCGCGCTCAAGCTCGACGCGTCGGCGGTGCCGGTGTCGGGCGACGGCGATCGGCTGGAGCAGGTGGTGACGAATCTGGTTTCGAACGCGATCAAGTTCACGCCGCGCGGCGGGCGCGTCGACGTGGAGGTCGAGCGCGGGCTGCACGGGATCATCCGCGTGCGCGACACCGGGCGCGGAATCAACCGCGCGTTCCTGCCGTACGTGTTCGATCGTTTTCGCCAGGCGGACGCGGCCATCACGCGCGCGCACGGCGGGCTCGGGCTCGGGCTCGCGATCGTGCGCCACCTCGTCGAGCTGCACGGTGGCGCGGTGCTGGCGGAGAGCGCGGGCGAGGGGCGCGGCGCGACCTTCACGGTGACGGTGCCGGTGCGCTCGCAGGTGGGCGACCCGTCGGAGTTCATCGAGGATCCGACGCAGCTCGACGAGGTGCCGACGCTCGGCAAGGTGCGCGTGCTGGTGGTCGACGACGAGGCCGACGCGCGCGAGCTGCTCTCGCTGGTGCTCCGGCAGCAGGGCGCCGAGGTGCGCGAGGCGGGGACGGCGCGCGAGGCGTTGATGACGATGAAGGAGTGGCGGCCGAACGTGCTGGTGAGCGACATCGGGTTGCCGGGCGAGAACGGCTACGAGCTGATTCGCCGCGTGCGCGAATTGGGCGAGGAGGGCGGCGGGGCGATTCCGGCGGTGGCGCTGACGGCGTACGCCGGCGACGAGGATTCGCAGCGCGCGCTGCTCGCCGGCTACCAGATGCACGTCGCCAAGCCGGTCGAGCCCGACGCCTTCGTCTCGGTCGTCGCCCGCGTCTCCGGCTGGGGCAACGGCCGCGGTTAGGGAATGATAGAGTCATTATGAGATGAGCGCTTCAATGCGATTCTTGAACGTGTTGATGTTTGCGTTTCTCATTGCCGGTGGTTTCGCTGAAGGCACTGAAGACAAGAAACCCATTCCCCCCAAGACGGGCAGACAGCGCACTAACGAGGATCGTGCGCGCAAGCGCCATGGCAAGCGGCCTCCGGGAAAAATTTGGGATGCGAACGATCAGTCGCTGCCAGGGCTCTGAAGAGAAAGATCTAAACTCAGCCGGCGGCGCCGAAGAGGAGCGGCCAGGCGAGGGCGACGCCGAAGGCGGTCGAGAAGCCGCCGGTGAGCGTGCCGAGCCAGCGGGCGGCGTGCGGGTTCTTGCCGAGCAGCTGGAGCGGGAAGCCGGCGAGGCCCGACAGCAGCGCCATGCCGGCGACCGAGCCGATGCCGAACAGCGCGATGTAGACGAGACGCGACGCCAGCGACGGCAGGCTGGCGAGCACCAGCGCCGTCAGCGCGCCCGAGCCGGCGAGGCCGTGCACGACGCCGAGCGCGAGCGGGCGGGCGCCGCCGCGCCAGCGACTGCGTTTCGCGTCGGCGCTCGCGCTCGCGTTTGGGTTCAGCTTCAGGTTTGCGGCCGCGTGTGAATGATCGTGCGCGTGCGGATGCGCGTGGTCGTGCGCGTGATCGTGTGCATGCGCGCGGCCGCGATACGCGCGCGCGATCGCGCGGACGCCGAGCGCGATCAGCATCACCGCCACCGCCGCCTCGAACACCGTCGCCAACCGCGCCGGCAACGTCGTCTGCAGCATCGCCAGGATCATGCCGACCACCAGCAGCGCCACCGAATGCCCGACGCCCCAGATCGCGCCGAGCAGCGCCCCGCGCATCGCGCTGCGCTCCTCCGCCACCAGCGTCGACACCGCCGCCAGATGATCCGGCTCGAGCGCGTGCCGCATCCCGAGCAGGAACCCGAGCAGACATCCCGCGAGCGCGGACCAGAGCGGCATGGGTGCCAGCGGTGTAACAGCTTTCGAAAGTGGCGGTCAAGCGCGCTGGCACGCCCGCTGCTCCCGTCGACGGGAAGCGAGGTGCCGCATGATCGTAGAGCGTCGAGTTTTCCCGCGAGCGGCCGAGGAGCGGAACGCCGATTCCATTCCCGAGCCAAAAGAATTGGCCGATGCCGACACGTTCGAAGAGACGTGGGAGTGGGACGGCGCCCAATGGATCAAGGTGTCATGAGCCGCGCGCGGGCGTTTCGCGACGCGGTGCGGGACATCCTGCGCGAGGACGGCGTGTTTCGCCTCGCCAGCGAGGTCGAGCCAAGCTTGATGTGGGAGTGGGACGGCGTCGAGTGGCGGCGCGCGTGGCTCGAGCCGGCGCCGTGCGTGGTGATGGCGGAGAGCGGCGCGGCGTCGGGGCGCTGACGTGCTAGGCTGCGCGCATGCGGTTGGTTTGCGCGCAGCTGCTGTCGTCCGCGGCGCTCTTGTGGTTCGCAGCGTCTTGTAACGGTCACGCCACCGGTGGGCCCGTCGGGTTCAGTGGGCCCACGCTGGAGGTGACGGTCGACGGGACTCATCTCGGTCCGGGGCTGCCCGATCCCGGCTCGAGCGCGAGCCTCGCCGACACGCGCGATCAATTCGCGCAGATCACCGACTCGCAGTTTCGCGTCTTCGCCGGCTCCACGCAGGCGGGCGCCACGTGTCAGCTGTCGTTCGAGCAGTTCGGCGAGAACGTCGCCGGCATCCACGCCGGCGGTTATCAACTGGCGACGGTCGCCGGCGCGGGCACCGCCGACGGCACCGTCACGCCGATCGGCGGCGAGCGCGTGCTCACGCCCGGCGACTCCTATCAATGCGCCGGCTCGACGTGCGACGGCGGCTCGCTGGTCATCAGCGCGCTCGATTCGCTGCACGTCGAAGGTTATTTCACCGGCACGCTGTCGAGCGACTCGGGCGCCGCGCCCGCCGACGTGGTCTGCTCGTTCTATGTGCAGATGGGATCGTACGCGCCTTAGTACCGATCCCGATTACTTCGATTGCGGCTTGTCGCTCTTCTTCTTGTCTCGCTTGAACATGTCGTGCGCGTTCTTCTTCGAATCTTTGGCGGCGGCCTTGGTGGTGTTCTTGGCGTCGTTCCACATGTCGCCCACGCCATTTGCGCGCGCGGCGCCGGCGAGCGCGACGAGAACGAACGCGGCAGCGAGGAGCTTCATGCGCGCATGATAGCGCGCGCGGCGGTTTAGTCCACCGGGTCGGCTAACGGGAGCAGTGGCCCGAGGAGCAGTGGCCGCCGCCGCACTCGCTGTCGAAGTTGCACTTGCCGTCGGGCGCATTGGAGCACTTGCCGCTGTTGCACTTGGCGCCGCGCCCGCCGCAGTCGCTGTCGAAGTTACAGCCCGAGCCGGCCGAGTCGGCGCAGGCGCCGCTGTGACACTTCACGCCCGAGTGGCAATCGGAGTCGAAGCTGCACTTACCATAATCGCCCGCATTGGCGCTGCGGACGCCGAATCCAAAACCGAATATCGCCAGCAAAGCAATCACCGTCAAAATCAACTTTTTCATTGAGACCTCCTCATTGAAACGATACGGGGAATTGGGCTCGGCCTTCCGAATTGTGTCAACATGCAATCATGTCGATCATCCATATCGCCGTAATCGGGCCTGGGAAGATCGCCGATAAGATGCTGGTGCCCGCGCTGGCGCGCACGCCTGGCGCGAAGCTGTGGAGCGTGCTCAGCCGCGATCGCGCGCGCGCCGCCGAGTTCGCGCAGCGCCACGGCGCGGCCTCGCCGGCGCCGGCGCACGACGATCTCGATCTGCTGCTGGCGGATCCGGAGCTGCACGCGGTGATCATCGCGACGCCCGATCGCTTGCACGCGGCGCAAACGATCGCGGCCGCGCGCGCCGGCAAACACATCCTGTGCGAGAAGCCGATGGCGTCGAGCGTCGAGGAGGCGCGCGCCATGGTCGACGCCGCGCGCGCGGGCGGCGTGCGGCTCGGCGTGGCGTATCACCTGCGCTGGCACGCGGGACATCGCGCGCTGCGCGAGCGCATCCAGGCCGGCGCGCTCGGCGAGTTGCGCCACATGCGCGTGCACTGGACCTATCGCGCCGCCGACGCCAAGAACTGGCGCGCGCACGACGAGGTCGGCCGCTGGTGGAGCCTCGCCGCCGTCGGCACGCACGGCGTCGATCTGCTGCGCTGGATCATGTGCCCGGCGCACGGCGAGGTGGTCGAGGTGCGCGGCCTGACGACGCGCACGGTGTGGAAGGGCCCGCACGACGAGACCGCGCTGGTGGCGCTGCGCTTCGCCTCGGGCGCGACCGCCGAGCTGGCGACGTCGGTGGTGTTCGATTCGCCGACGCGCGTGGAGATCTTCGGCTCCGAAGCGTCGGCGATCGCCGAGGCCACGCTCGGGCCGCGCGGCGCCGGCCACATCACCATCGCCGGCCAGGAATTGGCGTTCACGCCGGTCAATCCCTACGAAGGCGAATTGAACGATTTCGTTTCCGCGATTCGCGACCATCGCGAAATGGAAGTTTCCGGTGACGAGGGATTGCGAAACGTCGAGATATTGGTTCAGGCGTCTGGCGGCGAATCGGTAAAACCCGCCGAATCGGCAAAAGAGCCGGTCAAAAGCAAAGCCGCCAAAGCGGCTACAAAACGCCCTGGCGGTCGTCGTAAAAGCGGGTGAATAGATAGTAGCGGCTGCCGGTGAGGCGCAGGTTGTCGACGGGGCAGGTCGCTTCGGAGTTGCATTCGTCGAAGAGCTCGGAGAGGCGTTTGCGGTCGTGGGCGTAGACGTTCCAATCGCCGTCGCGCGGCTCGACGATATCGAACAGCCAATCTAGATCGGCGCTCGCGCGCGCGAGCGAGCCGACTTGGCCGTGAAAGTCGATGAAGCCGTAGTTGATGTAGCGCAGATCGGTCATCGATAGAACGCCCTGCTCGTAATCGCCCTCGGGGTGCGTGTGGTAGGTGCCGATGAATTTTTCGTTCGGCAGGAGCGGACCGAGATCGACGTCGAGCAGGTGCACGGTGTCGCCGGTGAACTTGAACGGCGGGACCACGATGCGCGTGACGTCGACCTCGTCGGCGCCCTCGGTGAGGGTGCGGCGCCCGAGCACGAACGCCGCGACTTCGCCGAGCCCGCGGTGCCCGAAGCCGGGCTGCGCCACCGAGATGCGCTTGAGCCGCCTGAGTTGGCAAACCGCGCGCGCGCCGAACCGCACGCGCGACAGCCGCCCGTCGAGGAGCACGGTGAACGAGCGCGCCTGCGCGCGGCAGTCGCTCTCGTCGAGGCCGGGCGTGCCGACCTCGCCGAGCTGCAGCTTGAGCACCGCCGCGTTGCCGAGGCCGTCGTCGGGATCGAGGCGCGGCACGCCCGGCTCCACCTCGCCGCGGGCGAGCGCGCGCACCAGCGGGCGGCGCTCCGGCTCGGCGTTTTCGACGCGCATCTGCGAGGCGATGACCAGCGTGAGTCCGGCGGCGAGATACAGCGAGCAGCAGAAGAACGGCGACGCGGGCATGGGCGTACCCCCGGTCTTCGATCTTACGGCGCGGTCACCCGCGATCTCCCCTCCTTGCTATGCTGCGCCGATGGCCGCCGCCGATCCCGTCTCGCGCCGCATTCCGCTGCCCACCGGGCTCACCTATCACGCGCTCGAATGGGACGCGCCGTCCGAGCACACCGTCATTCTCCTACACGGCTTTCTCGATCATTCGTGGGGCTGGCAGCCGGTGGCCGACGCCGGGCTCGGCGGGCGGTTTCACCTGGTGGCGCCCGACATGCGCGGCCACGGCGACTCCGACCGCGTCGGCGCCGGCGGCTATTATTACTTCGCCGACTACCTCGCCGATTTGCACGAATTGATCGACCTGGTCGGTCGCGAGCGCGTGTCGCTCGTCGGCCATTCGATGGGTGGCAATATCGCGGTCTATTATTCGGGGACGTTTCCCAAGCGCGTTCACAAGCTGGCGCTGCTCGAGGCGCTGGTGCCGCCGCACGTGACCGAGACCAATCCCGAGCGCATCGCGTCGTGGATCGACGCCTGGCGCCGCACGCGCGCGCGCCCGCAGCACAGCTACGCCACCGTCGACGAAGCGGCCGCGCGATTGGTCGAGCGCGACGCCCGGCTCGATCCGGCGCTGGCGCTCCGACTGGCGGCGCACGGCACCATCGCCGGCGCCGACGGCCGGCTGCGCTTCAAGCACGATCCGCTGCACCTCACGCCCGGCCCCTACGGCATCCGCGCCGACGTGGCGCGCACGTTCTGGGCGCGCGTCGCCTGCCCCACATTAATAATGGAGGCGGCCGAGTCCGAATACGGCTTCGGCGACAGCAGCGCGCGCCGCCCGACCGTCGAAGGCGCCCGCCGCGAAGTCGTCGCCGCCGCCGGCCACATGCTCCTCCGCCACCAACCCGCCCGCGTCGCCGAATTGCTCGCCGACTTCCTCGCGCCGTAACAGCCAGGTGCGCGGCTCGACGAGCGGCGCCTCCGCCGACGCAAACGGATCCCGCCAATCCGCCGCATAACGCCCCGGCGCATGATGCTGCCGATTGTGAAGCACGTAATGCCGCGCCCGCGCCGTCTGCGTCGGCGTCCGCAAAACCACCGCGTGATAACGATCCGCCAACACTTTGCCGCGCCGCCGCATCAATCGATTGAGCGCAATCGCCATTCTCACGTTCAATCCCTGCATACCGCGCGAAAGCGCTCTCGTCCCTTCCGCCTCGACGAGCAAATGAATGTGATTGCCCTGCACCGAATAATGAATCAACCGAAATCCAAACCGCGCATTGGCCGCACAAAACACCTGCTTTAAAACTCGAAAGCAATTACCGCTACGCAATCCGCGAACGTCCTCGCGCATCCGCACCGTCACGTGTACCGGAAACCGCCGCTTTAATATCGGCCTCGTCTTGTGCGAAACCCGCCGTCGCACACCTTTGACTTTGGCGCCGGCTCCTCGCCGTTTCCCGCCCCATGTGCGATACGCAAACCTGAGTTGTTTAACTTGACTGGGCACTGTTTAAACCTAATAACTCAATTAATCTTTGCAATGTTATTTTAATCATTTTAATCAAAACAAAAATCAAAAGGCGGCCATGTCAGGCGGCGGGGGTTTGCCTGTGGGCAGGCGCTCAGTGCCTTATGGCGAGATATGTCTAACGCGGCTGTCCACAGGCAAAGGCGGAGCCGTCCCCGCCGCCGTTTGAAATGCAGACCGTCAATAACCACTCTTAAGAGGTGGTGACACGAGCTCTTCACTCCGAACGTCGACGGGGACGGCTCCGCCTTTGCCTGTGGACAGCTGCGCCAATCTCGGCAAGACACATCCCGAGCACCTGCCCACAGGCAAACCCCCGTCGACTGACACGGCCGTCTTTGATTAAGATTTGAGATTGAGAATCAGAGTGTCTTTAAAGCGTCACGCCGAGGCGGAATAGTAGCTCGTGCTCGACACGCTGATAGAAGAAGTTGCGGCGGATGCGGGTCGAGTCGCCGTCGAAATAGTTGATGACGTAGTTGGTGGTGAGGCGGGCGTGGCGCGTGGCCCAGGCGTTGATGCCGAGCTCGAAGGTGTCGAGCTGGTAGTGGCCCTCGGCGGGATCGCGCGCGGTGGTGGCGGGCAGGCCGATTACATCGAGGCCGAGGTGCTCGTACTTGGCGGCGATCATCAAACCCCACCGTGGAGCCGACGTTTGTGTATAGGGACGCAAACGCGGCATGGCCTCCAATCCGGGCGGCTCCAGGAAATCGATATCGCCGAGAATCCACGCGTACGCCTCGATGTAATAACCGAGGCCGTCGAGGCGCGCGCCGGGGGACGTGCTGCGGACGAAGAGCGTGCTCGAATCGAATGACGTGTTGTATTGCATCAAGTCGATTGAATCGTGCATGAGCTCGAAGCGCAGGCCCATGCGGCCGGCGGGTATGTTGGCCTCTAGTGCCCATTTGTAGATCGTGCCGTTTGGCGCGAGGTGCGAATGCGCGAGGCCGTTGTCGTAATTGCCGTTGAAGAAGAACTGGCCGCCTTGCGTGGTGATCGTCGGGAGATCGTTTTGCGCGGGGCCGGTGAGGTCGTTGGCGTTCGGCGCGGCGACGGCGCCGAGGTTCTTTGCGGTCTGCCACCAGAACGAGGCGCCAATCCAGAGCTGCTGCATCCAGGCGCGGCCCGCGGCCCACGGCGCCAGCGGCGCGACGAAGCCGCGCATCGCCACCATTAGATAGTCGTCCTGGTTTTTGATGTTGTTGCCGTCGCCGTTGAACAAGCCGATTGAATAGTACGCGACGTTTTTCGGGAGCCAGCCGAACACCATTCCGCCGGCGTCTTTGCCGATCGGCCCGACGACCAATCGCCCGGTGACCGAGCGCTCCATGAAGTCTTGATAGTTGTCCCACGTGCGGTTCTCGAGCGAGAACGGGATATCGAACTGCCCCAATTGCAATTGGCAATAACGGGTGTAGTTGACGATCACGTACGCGTCGGCGACGGTGCCGATGTGGCCGACGCCGGGCACGCTGGCCCATTCGCCGGCGAAATGGAAATCGAAGTGTTTGAAGATGGTGCCCATGATCTCGGCGCGCGCGCGGCGAACGTCGAGCGTATTGTCGGGGCGATTGTCGCGGAACTCGTTGGGCGTGACGCCGGCGGGGGCGTCGCCGCGGTTTAGGAAGTTGATCCAATCGACCTGCAATCGGCCGCTGGGAAACAGCACGAACCAATCGTGCGGATCGTGAATGAAGAAGCCGCCGTTCGAATAGCCGGCGAGCGGCGGATCCTCGGCGCGCGCCGCGCTGGCGGTGGCGAGCGCGGCGGCAAACGCGACGGCGAGCGCGGCCGCGTGCCTCAAAGCGTCTTCAGGTACTCGATGAGCGCGGCGCGATCCGCGGCCGAGAGCGCGTCGCCGTAGGTGTGCCCGCCGTTGGTATAGCCGGCGAGCGTGGTGTCATAGATTTGGATCTTGAGCGCGGCGTTGGGCTCGGCGTCCTGGCCGTGATCGACGGCGGTGAACTTCCAGCCGACCGCGGATTGATCGTAGTCGGTGGATTTGAACGTGCGCGTCCAATACTTCGGGCGCGTGGGCGAATCGAGCAGCGCGGCCAGCGTCGGCACCGAGCCGTTGTGCAGATACGGCGCCGTCGCCCAGATGCCGTCGAGCGGCGGCGCGACGTAGCCCGGCTGCGGATCGAGGTGCGCGGTCTGTCCATAAAACGACGTATTGAACCAATCGACGAAGCGCTGCGCGAACTGCGAGCCGCCCGTCGCCAGCGCGCTGTCGGTGCCGACTTGAACGGTATCGATCCAATAGTTGGGATATCCGCCTTTGGGTCCATACGTGCCGTGGCAGGTGGCGCAATTGGCTTCAAAGACCGGTTTGCCGTTTGCCGCCAGCGTGGCGTCAATGGGGAATGGATAGGCGGGCGCGGTCAATGAATAGATATAGGCGCGAATGTCATTGAAATAGGAATCGATCTGCTGCGCTTCGGTGACTGAATCGGTACAGAGCGTCGAAGCGGTCATCATGATGCGCGCGTGATCGCCGCGGCCGCCGGCGTCGTAGAACATCGCGTTCTTCTTTTGCATGCGCCACCACGGCGGAACGTCGACGGGAATCACGGTCGCGGGCGGCAATTCGAGCAGCGGCGTATCGGACCACGCCAGCGTCTTCGGATCGCGGTGCGCAAACAAGACGGCGGCGAGGTTGTCGGCGGGATTGACGCCGACGGTGCGCGTGGTGGTGTACGGCCCGATGGCGGCGACGCGATCGGCCCACTTGGTGATCTCGGCTTTCTCTTTTGGATCGTTCGTCAGGATCGTCGACTGCTGCGCGTTTCCCGACGGGTCGCTGGTGAAGTCGCGATCGGCGGCGCCCAGCCCGACGATGAGCTGTCCATTGATGTGTCCCGCGTGGCACGTGAGGCAGTTGGCCGAGACCACCTCGACGCCGCTCGCGGTCGTGGTGGCGGTGAGCCAATACGGGAGCTGCGCGTTGTGGCCGGTGCGGCCGGGCAGCATCTCCTGCGGCATTCCGCCGGTGATGATGCTCGAATATTGGCTGTAGACCGACCACGGGATGCCGCAGCCGATGTAGCCGTTGTTGACGAGCGCGGTGTAGCCGGCTTGCGGATCGCCCGGCCGCTGCGTGTCGGCTTGAATGAAGGTGCCGGGCGGGCTCATGTCGGGCGACGCCGACCACGACGACGAGCAGCCGGCGCCGAGGAGCGCGAGGAGCGCGGTGGTTCGCATGCGCGGACGCTAACACGGGACGGCGCCGGTTTGAACGCTCGACGACGTCGGGTAGACTGATGGGTGTGAAACCCTGCGTGCTCGTCGGGCTCATGGTCCTGGCCGGCGGTTGCGCGCGCACGCCGGAAGCGCTGCGCGCGCGCGAGGCGGAGCGGGCGCGGCGGGCGCGCTGCTACACCGTCGAGCTGTACCAGTTCGGGCTGACGCCGCCGCGCCGCTATCGCGTGCTCGGGCCGGTCGCGGTGGACGCCGATCCGATCGCGGCGCGGCGCGATCGCGCGCTGCAGGAGCAGGCGTGCGCGCTCGGCGCCGACGCGGTGGTGGACATTCGCGAGGACGCGGCGCCGCTCGGCGGGGCGACCGAGGTGCAGCTGCAGACGGTGAGCGGGACGGCGGTGGCGTTCGTGGTCGACGAGCCGACGCCCGCGCCGCCGCCGCAGTAGCGAATCAGGCGCGAATTCGGATCAGGCGAGCGCGCGGTCGGCGAAGCGGGCGCCCTTGGTCCACCAGCGCAGCGCGGTGCGGTGCCACGTCGGGACGTTTTCGCGGCCGCCTTGCGGGTGCATGAAGTCGAGGATCTTCGGCCCGAAGCCGCGCGCCGGATTGAGCAGGCCGCGCACGGCGTCGTAGCGCTTCTCGCCGCCGTCGCCGTCGAGCATGTCCTTGACGATCTCGTTCTGCAGGCGAATGGTGTGGCGCGCCATCTCGCGGTGGTTCATGCCGAGCGCCTCGAAGTCGCGGTGGAACGCGAGGCCGCCCGACATCAAGAGCGCCACCGAGCGCAGCTGGAACGCCACCGCCGCCGCGGTCTCGACGCGCGTGAGCTTCGACAGCAGGCGCGGCAGGTACATCACGCCGAGGCCGACGTGGCGCGCCTCGTCCTGCTCGTAGTAGGGGAGCAGCTCGTGCAGCACCGGCTCGACGTTGGCGTCGACCAGGCCCTTGAAGATCGACAGCGCGTTCGACTCGACGAGCAGCTGCATGCCGATGAGCTTGTGCACCAGCGACGGTGTCTCGAGGATCGAGATCAAGAGCCGGCGCCCGAGGCCGCCGAGCCGCGGCACCGGGTGGCCGAGCGCGCGCAGGTAGTCGCGCAGCACGTAGAAGTGGCGCGCCTCGTCGTGCGCCTGCGAGGTCGCGGCCATCTTGGCCTCGACGTCGTCGATCTGCTCGGCCAGATCGGCGCTGATCGCCCAGGCGGCCAATTCGCCCCAGAGCAGCACCGACATGATGCGCAGCGCGGCGTCGCGGCGCGCGTCGTCGATCTTCGGCGGGCCGTGCTTGGCGATCAGCTCGGCC
>DASREC010000170.1:0-9210 GCA_035652295.1 Polyangia bacterium | reverse complement strand
AACGGCAACGATTCGTCGTCGGACGAGGTGACGCTGACGCTCGGCGGCGGGCGCGGAAAATTTTCCGGCTCGCGCGGCGGCAGCTTCGAGGAGATGGTCTCGTACGTCGAGGTCGCGCCCGAGCTGGCGAGCGACAAGGCCGAGGCGGCGCGGCGCATCGTCGAGGACGCGCTGATCGCGACCGTGTGCAGCGGGCCCGAGGCGTCGGCGGAGCTGGTGCTCTACGCGCCGCACGCGCCGCGCTGGCAGCCGGGCGAGCCGGTCATGCCGGACACGTACCTGTTCTTTTCGACCAACGCGGAGGATCGCGCGCACGCCGGCAAGCACGCGCGCGCGGCGTGGGTGACGTACCTCGGCGCCAATCACGCGCGCGACGATCACGCGCGGCTCGGCGCCGGCTTTCGCGAGCTCGAGCCGCGAGACGGCCCGCTCGAGCTGCGCGCCACCGCGCACGGCGTGGTGCTGATCGATCGCGCGCACGCGCGCCACGCCTGGCTCTACGTCACGCGCGCGAGCAGCCGCAAGCTCCGCCACCCGAGCATCAAGACCGCCCACCTCGACGGCAACTCCGCCATCATCGAAACCACCGACGGCAAAAAGACCATCCCGCTCGACGCGCTGCTCGCGCATTAGCGTCGGCGGTTGATCGACGGATGGATGAACCGCCAAGGCGCCGCAGACGCCAAAAAGAAAGAATGGATATTTTTATCTGATCCTTTTGGCGTCTGCGGCGCCTTGGCGGTTCATCTCTCTGAATGATTGTCGCGCTGATTCGACACTGTTGTCAGAAAGCTGGCAGCGACGGGCATTGAAACGGGCGTGGAGCGCGGGGATTGGGATTGGCCGGCGGTTTGCGATAGCGGCGGGTATGAAGATCGCGCTGATTTGTGATTGGTATGCGCCGCGCGTCGGGGGCATCGAGTCGCAGCTCGTCGATCTCGGCCGCGAGCTGCGTGCGCGCGGTCACGAGCCGCACGTGATCACCGCGACCCGCGGGCTCGACGAGATCGGCGGCGTGCCGGTGCACCGCCTCGACGTGCCGCTCCTGCCGGGCTGGGACGTGATCCGCGATCGCTCGACGCTGCCGGTGCTGGAGCGGCTGGTCGAGCGCCACCGCTTCGACGTGCTGCACGGCCACAGCCTGTACTCGCCGCTGGCGCACGCGGCGATGCGCATCGCCGAGCGGCGCGGCCTGGCGTCGGTGATGACCAGCCACTCGCTGATCGATCGCGCGGGCATCGTGCTGTTGCGCTCTCTGAATCGCGCGGGCAAGTGGGGCGCGTGGCCCGACGTGCTCACCGCCGTCTCGACCGTCGCCGCCGACGAGGTGCGCGCGGCGTCGTCGCGCGGCGAGGTGCTCATCCTGCCGAACGGGCTCGACGTCCGCGCGTGGGCCGCGCCGCCGCGCGCCGCGCGCTTCGAGACCGAGATCGTGAGCGTCATGCGGCTCAACCGGCGCAAGCGGCCGCTCGACCTGATCCGCGCCATCCCGCGCGTGATCGAGGGCGGGCTCGACGGGCGCGTGCGCTTCACCGTGGTCGGCGACGGGCCGCTGCGCGGCGCGATGGAGCGCGAGGCCGAGCGGTTGGGCGTGCGCGACCACGTCGACCTCGTCGGCTCGCGCCCGCGCCACGAGGTGCGCCGCCTGCTGGCGCGCGCCGACGTGTTCGCGCTGCCGACGGTGCGCGAGGCGTTCGGCATCGCGCTGCTCGAGGCGCGCGCCGCCGGCCTGCCGCTGGTGGCGATGCGCGGCGGCGGCGCGGGCGATCTCGTCGAGCACGGGCGCGAAGGTTTTCTCGCCGAGACGCCGGCCGAGTTCGCCGCGCAGCTTCGCCGGCTGGCGGGCGATCCCTCGCTGCGCGTGCGGCTCGGCCGCGAGGCGCCGCTCCGGCTCGAGCGCTTCGGCTGGGACGCGGTGATCGCGCGCCACCTCGACGTCTACCAGCTCGCCCTCGAGCGCTCGCGCGATCGCCGCGCGCCGGCGCGGGTGCGCGATCGGGAGGCCGCATGATCGACATCGTCGAAGTCACCGACGAGATCGGGCTCGATCTATTGGAGCACGAGTGGCGCGCGCTCGCCGACGCGTCGGAGGAGTGCACGCCGTTCCAGACGTTCGAGTGGATGTCGAGCTGGTGGCGCCATCAGCGGCGCGGCCAGCTCTGGATCCTGACCGCGCGCGAGCAGGGCGCGCTGGTGGGCATTTTGCCGCTGTTCATCTCGCGCTATCACGGCCTGCCGCTGCGCCGCGTGTCGTTCCTCGGCACGCCGGTGTCGGACTATCACGCGCTGCTGGCGCGGCCGGGACGTGCGGCAGATTGCCGCACGGCGTTCTTCGCCCATCTCGCGGCGAACGAGCGGCGCTGGGACGTGATCGATCTGCCCGATCTGCGCGAAGGCAGCGCGCTCGCCGAATCGCCGCTCCTGCCGCGGCTGCGCGTGCAGCTCGTGCACCATCGCGTGTGTCCGTTCGTGCCGCTCGGCGCCACGTGGGAGGGCTACACCGCGACGCTGGGCAAGAACCTGCGCTCGCGCATCGGCCGGCAGACGCGCGCGCTGTCGCGGCAATTTGCCGCAGAGTTCGACGAGGTCGGCCCCGACGAGCTGCGCGCCGCGCTCGAAGATCTCTTCTACCTGCACAACCGCCGCTGGCAGAAGCGCGGGCTGCGCGGCGCGTTCTCCGATCGGCGCATCCAGCGCTTTCACCAGGACGTGGCGCGGCGCTTCCTCGAGCGCGGCTGGCTCAAGCTGCACCGGCTGCGCCTCGACGGCAAGACGCGCGCGGCGTTCTACTGCTTCGCGCACAACCGCCGCGTCTACTACTACCTGAGCGGCTTCGATCTCACGATGGCGCGCTACAGCCTCGGCACGGTGTTGATGGCGCACGCCATCGGCCGCTCGATCGTCGACGGCGCGCGCGAGTTCGACCTGCTGCGCGGCGACGAGACCTACAAGAAAGATTGGAAGGCGGCGGAGCGCTCGACGCTGCGGCTGGTGATCGGCAAGCCACGCTCGCTGCGCTCGCGGCTGGCGCTCGGCGTGAGCTGGCTCGAACGGCGCGTCGAGCGCGAAGGCTCGCGCCTGCGCAATCGTTTGTGGGGCCACAAGACCCGCCGCAACGCCCCGGCCGCCGCCACGTAGCGTCGCGTTAAACCGTTTCGCGCGCCGGTTCGTTGAAACCCGGTATGCGCAAACTCGCACTCGCCGTCCTGTTGTCGCTGTTCGCCGCCGACGCCCGCGCCGGCGCGCCGCCGAAAGCGGCGCAGCCCGCCGCCAACCAGTTGCTCTACACCACCTACTTCTACACGGCCGCGGAGGCGGTGGTGCACGGCTACGAAAAGGACACCAACGTCCGCATCGTGTCGCTCGAGCACAACGCCACCGTCTGGACCGGCAAGATCGGCCCGGGCGAGACGGCGCTCGTGCGCACGGGCCAGGGCGTGTTCGGCTTCCTCGCCGACAAGAAGGCGTCGATCCTCGTCGGCACGCCGTCGAGCTGCACCGCAGTCGGCTACTTCGTCAAGAACCGCGACGGCTCGTTCCGCTCCGATCAGTTCTATGCGCAGTTGCCGTCTTCGGTGAGCGCGCAGGGCGCCAAGGTGCTGATGTTCGCGTGGGACGACGTCAGCTACGACATCTCGGACGTGGCGACCAAACATTCAATCCACAAAGGTCAGCTCAAAGCCGGGCGCTACTTTGAAATGACCGCGCAAGAGCTCAGTGGACTGTCCTCGCACGTGCTCGAGTTCAAAGCCGACAAGCCGGCGATCGAGGTCGAGGTCTATTACGACGAGGGCTTCATCGTGCCGTCGGAAGACGGGCGCGGCGCCGGGCGCAAGTTCATGACGTACCTCGGCGACATCACCAACGGCGAAAACGATCTGTTGCTGATGGCGTACAACGCCAACGCCAAAGCCACGGTCGAAGACTTGGAGAACGGCAAGACCATCTGGTCGGGCGCAGTGCCCAAAGGCGGACTCATTCCCATTACGATGATCAATCGACACGTCAAAGTGACCTCAGACGTGGAGATTGCGGTGATGGTCGCGGCCTATAAACACTACAAAGGCATCTACGCCGAGCATCACTTCAGCATGGGCGCCGAGGGCACCGGCATCGATCACGACTTCCTGACCAACACGTCGCAGGAGCTTTGGATCTTTTCGTACTTCAAGGGCGCGGACGTCGAGGTCACCAACGCGGAGACCGGCGCGCCGGTTTGGAAGGGGACGCTGCACGCGGGACAGGTCAAAGGGCTCACGCCCGGCTTTGGTTACTATCGCGTGCGCTCGTCGCGCGGCGTGAGCGTGATGGGCGGCGCCTCGGCGTGCGGCGGCGAGTACTCGCCGGCGGCCGGCATGTTCGCCGTCGACGAGACGCTGTTCAAGGTCATGAAGCAGATCCAGACCGAGCGCATGCAGCAGGCGCAGCAGCAGCACCGCTCGATCTCGGACGCGGAGCTGAAGGCGCCGCTCTCGCGCGACGAGATGAAGCGCGCCGAGAAGGCGCTGGCCGAATCGCCGCGCGCGGCGTCCGGCAAGGGCGCGCCCGCCGCCGCCGCGCCCGCGCCGACGATGACGCCGGCCGAGGTGCAGCAGCGCATGGACACGCTGATGGCGCACTGAAATTTTGACAGCGGCTCGACGCGGGCGAAAGATGCGGAAGCGCGGCTCGTAGCTTTTTCAGAAGGGGTGCCTCCCATGAACTTGCTCTTCGTCGCGGCGTTCTTGGCGCTCGGCCAGACGGCCGTGCCGGCGCCGGTCACCGGGGTCACCGTCTACAGCGATCGCGCGCGCGTGACGCGCACCGCGCAGGTGACCTTGAGCGGCGTCGAGCGCGTGGAGCTGCCGCTCTTGCTCGACACCGTCGATCCCGCCACCATCGTCGTCGAGGCCGACGGCGCGGAGGTGCGGCGCGTGGACGTCGAGCACGTCGACGCCGAGGACTTTCCGCGCGTCGAGGCGCGCGAGCTGCTCTCGCAGATCGAGAAGCTCGACGACGAGCTGGCGCGCGTGCGCGGCGATCGCTCGGCGCAGCTCGCGATGTTGCGCGCGCTCGCGCAGCTCAAGCCCGAGCCGTCGACCGAGGACGCGATGCGGCCGGTGCCGAAGCTCAACCCGGCCGGCTGGCCGCAGGTGCTCGAGTTCGTCGACACGTTCGGCGAACGCCTGCAGGCGCGCGTGCGCGAGCTCGACGAGAAGCTGATCGATCTCGCGCACGAGCGGACGGCGCTCGGCGAGCGCGCGCGCCTGGTCGGCGGAGCGGCGCGCCACGCCGGCTATCGCGTGTCGCCGACGCTGCAAGGCAAAGGCGCGGCGCGCGTGACGGTCTCGTACCTGGTGGCGAACGCGCGCTGGTACCCGACCTACGATCTGCAATTGGTGCCCGAGAAGGGGCAGGTGCGCGTCTCGTTCGCGGGGCAGGTGAGCCAGGAGTCGGGCGAAGATTGGACCGACGCGCGCCTCACGCTCTCGACGGCGGTGCCGGCGACCTCGACGCGCTTTCCCAAGCTGTTCACGTGGAAGATCGGGGAGCGCGAGCGCTTCGTGCCGACGCCGACCGCGCCGGTGCCGACGATGCGCCCGCCGCCCGCCGCCGCGCCGCTCTCGGCGCTTCCGTCGGGCGAGCGCGAGGACGAGTCGCTGCGCCGCCGCCTGGCCGCGTACGCGAGCGTGAGCGTGATCGTGACCAGCGCGCCCGACAGCGGCACAGTCACCCTCGACGGCAAAGCCGGCGGCGATCGCGACGGCGACGGAATCCCCGACGTCGAAGACAAGAACGTCGACGAGACGCAGTCGCGCGTGGCCGAGCTCGAGCGCCAGACCGAGTCGCTCAAGCAGCAGGTGATGCGCTCGAAGGCGCGCATCGTGCTCTCGAAGGAGACGGTGCTCGGCGGCCAGGTCGCGGCGGCGCCTCCGCCCTCCATGCCGGCGCCGCCGCCCGCGCAGCGATCGATCCAGCTCGACTCGTCGGCCGAAGAGACGGTCGTGCTGGCCGAGCGGGCGCCGGCCTCGCCGGGCTACAGCTATCGCTCCGAGCCGCCGCCGGTCACCGTCGCGGTCGGGCTGGCGCCGCCGAGCGGCTGGCAGGCGCCGAGCTACGCGCCCAACCTGCCGGTCTCGCTCGCGGGCGGCTACGACCTCGCGTTCCCGTCGCTGCGGCCGGAGAGCATCAAGTCGGGCGACGGCGCGCGCCGCGTGGCGCTGTTCTCCGAGGCGTGGCCGGTGACGGCGGAGCGGCGCGTGTTCCCCGCGCTCGCGCCCGAGGCGTTCCTGGTCGCCGAGATCAAGAACCCGTCGTCGCGCGTGCTGCCGGGCGGACCGGCCAACCTGTTCGTCGGCGCGGATCCGGCGGGCACGGCGGCGCTCAAGGTGGTCGCGCCCGGCGAGACGGTGACGCTGCCGCTCGGGCTCGATCGCGCCATCAAGCCGATCCGGAACGTCAAGCTCGACTCGTGGGAAAAGGGCGTCTTCAGTAAAGACGACATCAGTCAGTACACAGTGACCATGGAAGTGGCCAATCCCTACAAAGCGCCTTTGAAGCTCAGAGTCACTGACCAGTGGCCGACTACTACGGACAAGAATGTCGAGATCAAGCTCTTGCGCGCCGACGGCGCCGAGCAGAATCGCGAGAAGGCGACGCTGGTGTGGAACCTGACGCTGCCGCCGTCGGGCAAAGGCGTCGTGTCGTTCACCTACTCGGTCAAGCGGCCCAAGGGCTGGCGGCTGCATCAATAGGAGGCGCGCGTGCTCTATTGGATATTGATGGTCGCGATGGCGCCGCCGACGATCTCGCAGGTGGTGGTCTATCCGGATCGCGCGCAGGTGACGCGCGCGCAGTCGATCGAATGCGGCGGGCAGAAGGTGGTGCGCTTCGGCGCGATTCCGCCGGCGGCCGACCCGGCGTCGTTTCGCGCGGTGGCGAGCGCGGGCGCGGTCGAGGGGTTGCGCTATGAGGAGCACACGCTGGCCGAGGCGTACGCGCCCGAGGTCAAGCAGCTCGAGACCGAGACGCGCAAGCTGTCGGCGCTGGTGGCGGCCGAGCGCGATCGGCAGCGGCGCGCGTCGTCGTCGACGACGCTGGCGTCGAGCTACACCGACGTGGCGGTGGCGCGCGTCGGGCGCGAGATGACCGAGCCTCAGCCGAGCGTCAAGGCGTGGTCGAGCGCGTTCGAGGGCGCGCTCGCGGCGCGGCAGAAGGCGGCGCTTCAGCACGTGGCGGCGCAGGCGCGCATTCGCGAGCTCGATCATCAGCTCGACGATCTGTCGCGGCGGCGCGCGCGCCTGGCGGAGTCGGCGGCGCGGCGCGAATACCTGGCGGAGGTGTTGGTCGCGTGTCCGGTGGGGCAGTCGGCGCGCGTCGAGCTGACGTACCTCGTCGGCGGCGCGTCGTGGCAGCCGGCGTACGAGGCGCGCGCCGACGAGAGCGAGGGCGCGGTCGATCTCTCGACGTTCGCATTGGTGCGCCAGTCGACGGGCGAGAACTGGACGCAGGCGAAGGTCGTGCTGTCGACGGCGGTGCCGCGGCAGGACGCGACGCCGCCCGAGCTTCAGCCGCTGCAATTGTGGGCCGAGGAGCGGAGCCCCGAGCGCAAGGTGCTGGTGCGCCGCGAGGAGTATCACGAGCACTCGGAGTCGAGCGGCGAGACCAGCAAGCCGGCGGCGACGCCGGGGCCGAAGGATGGCCGCATGCAAGTCGCCGAGCAGGGCTTGAGCGTGCAGCTCAGCGTGCCCGAGCCGGCCGATATCGCCGGCAATGACACGCCCGCGCGTTTGTTCGTCGGCACGACTCATTTGAAAGCAAAGTTCGCCTTGCGCGCGGTTCCCAAAATGATGCCGTTCGCGTTTCGCGTGGCCGATCTGGAGAACTCGGCGCCTTATCCGCTATTGCCCGGCGCGCTGGATGCGTTTCGCAAGAATGGGATGATCGCGCGCTATCAACTCGAGCGCGTGGCCGAGGGCGAGCCGTTTCACCTGACCTTCGGCGTCGACGATGCGGTGCGGGTCAAGCGCGTGGTGTTGCAGGAGGTGCAGCGCGACGCCGGCTTCTTGGGCTCGACGCGGCGGTTCTGGTTTCAATATCGATATGAATTGGCGAACTATCAATCGCGCGATCAGGAATTGGAGATCTCCGACCACGTTCCAGTCTCTGAATTGAAAGACGTCAAAGTCTATATCGACGCCAAGACCACCGGCGGATACGACAACCGCGCGGAGGATGGAATCGTGACGTGGAGGCTCAAGCTCAAAGCGGGCGAGAAGCGCAACGTCGAATTGGCGTTTCACATCGACGCGCCGTCGTCGTACGACTCGGGGTCGATGTAGTGCGCGCGATCGTTCGGCGAAGCGCCGTGGCGCTCGTATTCGAAGTAGCCATTGGTTGATTGAATAAAAAATCCTTTGATGGCGATCACGCGCGCGGGCGAAAGCTTGTGGCGCTGGAGCGGCGAATGGTAAAATCGCTGCGTGGGTTTCTTTGCGCGGATTATGGTCTTATGCGTGCTGGCGGGCGCGCCGGCGTTTGCCGGCGAAGACGATCGCGCGCGCGAGCGCTATAAGCAGGGACAGACCTCGTTCGAGGCGGGCAAGTTCGCCGAGGCGGCGCGCGCGTTCGAGGAGTCGTACGAGCTGTCGCGGCGGCCGCAGCTCTTGTGGGACGCGGCGCAGGCGTACGAGCGGCAATATGCCCTCGACGCCGATCTGCGCAACGTGCGTCGGGCGCGGGCGCTGTATCACAACTTCTCCGAGTTGGGCGAAACGCCGCAGGAGCGCGCCGACGCCACTCAGCAGGAGCAGGCCTGCGATCGCATCTTGCGCGACGCCGAGCGGCCGGCCGAAAAAGAGCGGGAAAAGAAGCCGCTCTATAAACAGTGGTGGCTTTGGACCGCGGTGGGCGCGGGCGTGGCGGTGGTCGCGGTCTCCGTCGGGCTCGGCGTCGGCTTGTCCCAGTCGGGCGCGCCGCCGCCGCGCACGCAGGGCGGCAACTGGATGCCTTTCCCGTGATGACCTCATTGAAACACACCTTTGTGACTACGCTATGGTCCACTGTGTTGTTCACAGTGGGGTTGGCGGCGTGCTCGCGCGGCAGCTTCGTGGCGGTGACGGTCAATGATGTTCCCGCCAATGCGGATCGGATGACGGTGTTCGTCACCAACAACAATCAAACGTCGGGGCCGCACGAGTTTGCAGTGGTCAAAGGCGGCGCGTTCGATTT
>DASREC010000169.1:0-8616 GCA_035652295.1 Polyangia bacterium | reverse complement strand
TGCCAGACGTAGCGCTTGTCTTTGTCGGCGAGGTTCATGGTCTCACGTGAAAAGCGCGCGCAAGGCGGTGAGCGCGTCGAGGGCGAGGTCGAGCTGGGCGTCGGTGTGCGTGGCCATCAGCGCCAGGCGAATGCGCGCGGTGCCGTCGGGGACCGTGGGCGGGCGGATGCCTTGCGCGTAGACGCCGCGGGCGAGCAGCGCCGCGGCGGCTTCCATGGCGCGGCGCGGATCGCCGTCGCGGACGCGCAGCGGGACGATGTGCGAAGGCTCGGCGGCGACGGGAAAACCGCGGTCGCGGAGCGCGGCGTGGAAGCGGCGCGCGTTTTCGGCGAGGCGCGCGCGGCGGGCGGCGCCCTCGTCGGAGATCAGCCAGTCGACGGCGGCGTGCGCGGCGGCGACGACCGGGACCGGGAGCGCGGTGGTGAAGACGAAGCTGCGCGCGCGGTGCGCCAGCAGGTCGACGAGCGGTGCGCGCGCGGCCACGTAGGCGCCGAAGCCGCCGAGCGCCTTGCCGAGCGTTCCCATCTGCAGGTCGACGTCGAGGCCGTCGCACAACCCGGCGCCGCGCTCGCCGATAACCCCGACGGCGTGCGCTTCGTCGACGGCGACCAGCGCATCGTGCGCGCGCGCGGCCGCGACCAGGTCGGCCAGCGGCGCGCGATCGCCGTCCATGCTGAACACCGAGTCGGTCACCACCAGGCGGCGTCGGCCGGTGTGCTCGCGCAGCCGGCGCTCGAGATCGGCGGCGTCGGCGTGGTGGTAGACGATCACGCGGGCGCGCGACAGGCGGCAGCCGTCGATCAGGCTGGCGTGGTTGAGCTCGTCGGAGAACACCACGTCGTCGGGACCGGCGAGCGCCGAGACCAGGCCGACGTTGGCCTGGTAGCCGGAGTTGAAGAGCAGGGCAGCGTCGGTGCGCTTCCACGTCGCGAGGCGCGCCTCGAGCGCGCGGTGCGGAGCGAGGTTGCCGACGATCAGCCGCGAGGCGCCGGCGCCGAAGCCGCAGTCGGCGATCGCGGCGGTCGCGGCACGGGCGAGCAGGGGATGATCGGCGAGGCCGAGATAGTTGTTCGACGAGAAGTTGGAGGCGCGGTGGCCGTCGACGACGATCTCGGCGCGCTGGGGGCCGTCGATCGGGCGCATGCGGCGACGCAGTCCGGCGGCGTCGATGGCGGCGAGCTCGGCGCGAATGCTGTCGAGGCGGTCGGGCACGGCGCGACATTATCCGCTTTGCCCCGCGTGTCAACCGGAGCGGAGGCTGTTCCACGTGGAACAATTCGCGGCGGCGCGACCTGATTGTTCCACGTGGAACAATCAGCGGCGGAAGCTGGTGAGGCGACGCGTGACGCCCGCGATCTCGTAGTCGACGGGCGGCAGCGCGGTGAACCCCGACGGCGGCCGAGCGATCGGCTGCTCCAGCGTCTGCATCGCGATGAGGAGGCCGCCGGGCGCGACGAAGGGCGCGCCGTGCTCGACCCATTCGGCGGGCTCCCAGACCGCGCGCGAGACCACCGCGTCGAAAAACCGATCCGGCGGAAGCTTCTCCAAGCGCACGCCGAGCGCCTCCACGTTGAGCGCGACCTCGCGCCGCAGCGTCTGAAGGAACGCCACCTTCTTCTGAATCGACTCGATGCAGGTGACCCGCAGCGCGGGCCGCGCGACGGCCAACGCGACGCCGGGAAATCCCGCGCCCGAGCCGACGTCGAGCAGCGTGGTCGCGTCGCCGAGCAGCGGCGCGATCGCCAGGCTGTCGAGGAAGTGGCGATCGACGACGTCGTCCGGCTCCACGATCGCGGTCAGGTTGATGCGCTGGTTCCATCGCAGCAGCAGGCCGAGGTAGCGGTCGAGCTTCGCGAGCGCGCCCTCGTCGAGCGGCACGCCCAACCGTGCCGCGCCTTCCGCGAGCCGCCGCTTTGTTGCTCCCTGCATGGCCCGCCAGTATAGATCGGGATCCATGGCCTACCTCACCCCCGAAGATCTGGCGCGCATCATCGAACCCGTCGTTCGCGAGCTGTGCGGCGGCGCCGGCCACATCACCACCATGCCGGGCGGCGCCTCGCTTCGCCGCTATCACCGCGTCGACGTCGCCGGCGGCGCGCGCGCCTCGCTGGTGGTCATGGAGCTCGGCGACAACGCCACCAAGTCCGACGAGATCGTCAAGGGCGCGATGCCCGCCGAGCTGCCCTTCATTAATGTGCAGCGCTACCTGTCGGCGGCCGGCGTCGCGGTGCCCGACGTGTTCCGCTTCGACACCCAGCACGGCCTCGTCTACCTCGAAGATCTCGGCGACGTCACGTTCGAGTCGCGCGTCGCCGACGCGGGCGACGGCGTACGCCGCAGCTACTACCAGGCCGCGATCGATCAGCTGGTCGCCATGCAGCGCTACGCCGCCGCGCATCCGGATCCCGGCTGCGTCGCCTTTTCACGCGGCTTCGATTTCGAGCTGCTCCATTGGGAGCTGGAACATTTTCGCGAGTACGGCCTCGAGGCGCAGGGCCTTCAGCCGACTCCCGCCGAGCGCGACGAGCTCGATCGGCAGTTCCGCGCCATCGCCACCGAGTTGGCCGAAGCGCCGCGCGGCTTCGTCCACCGCGACTACCAGAGCCGCAACCTGATGGTCCAGGACGTCGCCGGCGGCTTTCGCCTGCGCGTGATCGACTTCCAGGACGCGCTGCTCGGCACCGCCGCGTACGATCTCGTCGGCCTGCTGCGCGACAGCTACGTAGCGCTCTCCCCGTCGCTGCTCGACGAGCTGGTCGCCTACCACGCGCGCCGCGCGGAGGTCGCGCTCGAGCCCTTCAGCGCGCTGTTCGACCTCCAGACCGTGCAGCGCAAATTGAAAGACGCCGGCCGCTTCGTTTTCATCGATCGAGTGAAGAAGAATCCGAGTTTTCTCGTACATATTCCGAGCAGCTTGAGCTACGTCGCGCGCGCCCTCTCGCGGCTCCCCCGACTGGCCTCGGTCCGCGAGATCCTGGCGCGCCACCTACCGCAGTTTCGAGGGGATGGCGTTCATCAGACATGAAAATTTACGTAACGAACGCTACTGACAAAGCATCCGCGACAGGCTTGACCATGACGATGGTTCCACGTTACGATGCGGGCTTCCGATGGCCATAAATCCGGTCCCCTTCGGGAAGTATGAGCTCATCTCCCGGCTCGCCGCCGGCGGCATGGCCGAGATCTTTCTCGCCCGCACCAAGTCGATCCAAGGCTTCGAAAAATACCTCGTCATCAAGCGAATCCTGCGCAGCCGCACCAACGATCCCGAGTTCGTGCGCATGTTCCTCGACGAGGCGCGCGTCGCCGCGACGCTCGATCACCCGAACATCGTCCAGATCTACGACGTCGGGCACATCGAGAACGAGTACTTCATCGCGATGGAGTACCTGCGCGGCCACAACCTGATCGAGATCGTCCGCGCCGGCGCCAAGCTCGGCTACTCCAAGCCGCCGCTCGAGCACGTGATGTCGATCCTCTCGGGCGTCTGCGCCGGCCTTCACTACGCGCACGAAAAACGCGACTTCCAGGGCCGCTCGCTCGAGATCGTTCATCGCGACGTCACTCCGCAGAACGTGGTCGTCAGCTTCGACGGCGCGGTCAAGATCGTCGACTTCGGAATCGCCAAGGCGGCGACGCGCGAAGTGGAAACGCTCGCCGGCACGCTCAAGGGAAAAATCGGCTACATGTCCCCGGAGCAGTGCCGCGGCCAGCCGGTCGATCGCCGCTCGGATCTGTTCGCCGTCGGCATCATTCTCTACGAGCTGACGACGGGCAAGCGCCTCTACCACGAGCGCTCCGACTTCGAGACGCTGAAGAAGATCATCGAAGGCCCGGTGCCGTCGCCGCGCGACATTTTGCCGTTCTATCCGGCGGCGCTCAACGGCATCGTCGTGCGCTGTCTGCAAAAAGATCCGAACGAGCGCTATCAAACCGCGCGCGACCTGCACACCGATCTCGACGCGTTCGCGCGCGACAATCAGCTCGTCACCGGCACGGTGCCGATCTCGCAGTACATGGAGCGCGTATTCGCCGACGAGCTGGCGGCGCAGAAATCTTCCGACGCGGCGGGCCTGGTGTTCGCGTCGCAGATGTCGACCACCTCGTCGAGCCCGTCGTATCTCGGCGAGTCGTCGCGCCGCTCGTCGCAGATCGAAGTTCCGCTGGTGGCCGCGCGCCGCCAGCACCTGATCACGCGCGCGCTGCAGGCGCTGGTGGCGGTGCTGCTGGTGCTCGCGGGAGGCTTGTTCGTCTGGTGGCGCACGCGGCCGCCGTCGGGCGTTCCGCCGATCGCAGCGGCGCCGGTCGCGCCGATGGTCGCGCCCGCAGCGCAGCCGCCGGTCGCCGCGCCGGCGGTTCCCGTCGCAGGCGCGCCGGGCACCGCGCCGGCGAATCCCGCCGCGCCGGCCAATCCGGCGGCGAAGGGTGGCGTCGCGCCCGCGGTGGCCGTCGCGCCTGCGCCCGCCGCTCCGCTCGCTCCCGTCGGGCCGCCGCACCCGAAGCCGATCGCCAAGCCGGGCGACGCGCACGTGACGATCGCGTCCGATCCGCGCTGCGAGGTGCTGATCGACGGCAATCCATTCGGCGCCACGCCGCTGGTCGATCTCGCCGTCCCCGCCGGCAAGCACACGGTCGTGCTCCTCAACTCGGGCGCCGGCATCAAGGAGTCGCTGAAGATTTCGCTGACCACCGGCCAGCTCTGGACGCGCTCGTTCCAGTACGAGAACGGCAAGATGACGGCGCAGAACGGCCTGTCGGCGAAGATGCTCGCGACGCACGAAGAGAAGAAAGCCGAGCCGGTCGCCGCGCTCGAGCCCAAGCACGAGGCGCCCCCGTCGGTGAAACCGAAAGCCGTCGAAGGCGCGGCGTCGAGCGGCACGCCTGCGCCCGCGCCCAAGCCGCAGACCGCGGTCGCCGCGCCCGCGCCCAAGCCCGTCGCCGCGCCCGCGCCTCCGCCGGTCGCGCCCGTCGCCGCTCCGGCCGCGCCGCAGCCGCCCGGCACGCGCACCGTCGCCGGCTTCGTGCTCGACGCGCAAAAGATCAACGCGCCCCAGCCCCACCTGCCGGACATGGTCGCGACCAACCATCACGGCGAGAAGGTCGTCGGCACCTACAAAATCTGCGTCAACAAGGACGGCAAGGTCTACGACGTCACCACCGTCGCTTCGATCTCCGGCGCCGACTCCGCCATCATGAGCACGCTCAAAACCTGGACGTACAAGCCGCAGACCGGCAACGTCTGCGCGTCCAAGGTTCTCTCCTATCAGATCCCGTAATATCGCCGCCTTGACCACCCTGCGCGCGACGGCTAGACTTCAGCACCTCCGCGCAAGGTGAATGATAAGTGGCGAAGCAAAGCCTTCTGCTGGTCGACGGCGATACCAAGAGCCTTCGGGTTCTCGAAGTGAGCCTCAAGAAGGCCGGTTTCAACGTCACCACCGCGGTCCACGGACAGGACGCGCTCGGTAAAGTCGAGACCGCCGCGCCCGACCTGATCATCTCCGACACCAAGATGCCGGAGATGGACGGCTTCGAGCTGGTCGAGCGCCTCAAGCAAAACGCCGACTGGTCGTCGATCCCGTTCATCTTCCTGACCGCGCAATCGGACGTCGAGGACAAGATCCGCGGGCTCGAGCTGGGCGTCGAGGACTACCTCACCAAGCCGATCTACATCAAAGAGATCATCACCCGCGTCAAGATCCTGCTGCAGAAAAAACAGCGGCAGTCGCTCGAGGAGAACAAGCGCGAGTCGCGCACCAAGTTCGCCGGCCAGCTCGCCGACATGGCGGTGGTCGACTTGATCCAGACGATCGAGATCAGCCGCAAGTCGGGCGTCATCCACTTCAAGCACCCCGACGGCAAACGCGCCGCGATCTATTTTCGCGCCGGCAAGGTCATCGATGCCGAGCTCGGCCGCCTCACCGGCGAAGAGGCGGTGTATCGCCTGCTGGTGTGGAGCGAGGGCGAGTTCGAAGTCGAGTTCAAGAACGTTCGCCGCAAGGACGTGATCGAGCTGTCGTCGCAAGGCCTGCTGATGGAGGGCATGCGGCGCGTCGACGAGTGGGGCCGCTTGTGCGAGCAGCTGCCGCCGCTTGAGACCGTGTTCGAGGTCGACTACCGCGAGCTGGCCGAGCGGCTGGCGGAGATCCCCGACGAGATCAACGGCATCCTGCGGCTGTTCGACGGACGGCGCACGCTGATGCAGGTCGTCGACGACTGCGAGTTCTCGGATCTCGAGGCGCTCAACGTCATCTCGAAGCTGTATTTCGAAGGGCTGGTGTACGACGCCTCGACGGGCGGCGCGCCCTCCGACGAGGCGGCCGAGGCGCCCGAGCTCGAGGGCTGGCTGGCGGAAGCGCCCGGCGCGCAAGACGAGACGGGCGACGAGCCCGAGCCGGCGCGCGCTTCCGAGGAGCACGTCGAGAAACAGGACGCGCCCGCGGGTTGGGGCGGCGGCTTCGAGGAGGCCGCGGCCTCGGCGCTCGAGAGCGCGCCGGCGCCGATCGCCGCGTCGCCCGCGCACGAGCCCGAAGAAATTTCGCCGCCGGTGATGGCGCCCGAACCGATTTCGCCGCCGCCGTCGCTGTCCGCGCCCGAGCCGGCGCCGATGCGCGAGGCCGCGCAAGCCGACGCGTCGCTCGCCGAAGCCGCGCGCCTCGACGAGTCGCTGGCGAACGCGATGGCCGTCGAGCCGCGCACCAGCAGCCCGCCCGCCCCGTCGCCGATGAACGGCGAGGGCGTGGTGTTGCAGTTTCCCGCGCAGCAGGCGCCGCTCGCGCGCGTGTCGCTGCGCAAGATGCCGCGCCCGATCATCGCGCAGACGCAATCGCAGCCGCAGCCGCAATCGCAGTCGCCGAACGATCTGCTCCAGCCGGTGGCCGGCGAGACTCCGCACTCCGACGGCGCGCAACCCAATCTCGACGACGCGCCCGCGGTCGTGCTCTCGGATCAGCTGGTCGCCGATCTCGCCGCCAGCCGCCCTGCGCCGTCGGGAACCTCCGACGAGTTCGACGATCCCTCGGCGACGCCGCTGCCGTCGCCCTTCCCGGCACCGATCGATCCCGAGTCGCCGCGCACCGCGCTCGAGGTGCGCGCGCCGTCGGGGCAGCACGCCGACGACGAAGATCTCGAGGACTCGCCGACGCCGCGCCTCGGCATCAAGATCGCCGGCGCCGCGATCTTCCTGATGCTGGTCGCCGGCGGCACGATCGCGCTGGTCGCCGGCGGTCCGAAGACTCCCGCGCCCACGCCGCCCGCGCCCGTCGCTGTGAAAGAGCCCGCGCCTGCGCCCGCTCCTGCTCCTGCTCCTGCGCCCGAGCCGGTCGCCGTGAAAGAGCCCGCGCCGGTGCCTGCACCGGCTCCCGCTCCCGCGCCTGCGCCCGAGCCGGTCGCCGTGAAAGAACCTGCGCCGGCACCTGCGCCTGCGCCCGTCGCTGTGAAAGAGCCCACGCCGGCACCTGCGCCCGCGCCCGTCGCCGTCAAAGAGCCGTCGCCCGTCACCGTCGTCGCGCCGGAAAAAGCCGACGCCAACGAGTACGCCTCGCTGCTCGCCGAAGGCCGCGCCCTCTACAAAAAAGGCCAGGCCAAGAAAGCCATCGCCGTCCTCGAAAAGGCGATCACCCTCAAAGCCGACGGCGACGAGGCGCTGGTCCTGTTCGCCAACTGCCACCTCGATCGCGGCGCCACCGGCAAGGCGCTCGCCGCCGCCAACCTCGCCGTCGCCGCCAATCCGCAAAACGCCGACGCGTACCTGGTCATCGGCGCCGTGCAGCAGCAGCAGAACCACGTCCCCGAGGCGCGCTCGGCCTACCAGACGTACCTCAAGCTTTCGCCGAAGGGCGAGTTCGCCGGCGAGATCCGCACCATCCTCTCGCAGCTCAAGTAACGTGCTCACGCTCGGCATCGAGTCGTCGTGCGACGAGACCGCCGCCGCGCTCGTCGAGGACGGCCGCCGCATCCGCGCCGATCGCGTGGCGTCGCAGATCGCGATCCACGGCGAGTACGGCGGCGTGGTGCCCGAGATCGCCTCGCGCGTCCACATCACCAACCTGATGCCGGTGCTGACGTCGGCGTTCGCGCAGGCGGGCGCCACGCTCGACGACGTCGGCGGCATCGCGGTGACGCGCGGGCCCGGCCTCGTCGGCGCGCTGCTCGTCGGCGTGCAGGCGGCCAAGGCGATCGCCTACGCGCGCAACCTGCCGCTCGTCGGCGTCAACCACCTCGAAGGCCACCTGTGCGCCGTCTTCCTCGAGAACGACGCGCCGCCGAAGTTCCCGCACCTCGCGCTGCTGGTGTCGGGCGGCCACTCGGAGCTGATCGCCGTCGAGGACTTCGGCCGCTACCGCCTGCTCGGCGCCACCCGCGACGACGCCGCCGGCGAAGCGTTCGACAAGGTCGGCAAGATGCTCGGCCTCGGCTATCCCGCCGGCCCGCGCGTCGACGAGCTGGCGGCGTCGGGCGATCCGCGCGCCGTGAAGCTGCCGCGCGCGATGCGCGGGCGCGGCCTCGACTTCAGCTTCAGCGGCCTCAAAACCGCCGTTTCGACCCATTTAAAGCGATCGGGCGTTCCCAGCGGCCAGGCGCTCGCCGATCTCTGCGCCAGCTTTCAAGCCGCGG
>DASREC010000168.1:0-2927 GCA_035652295.1 Polyangia bacterium | reverse complement strand
CGGCTACCGCGAGCACCTGTTCGCGCTCCCCGACGACGCGCCCTTCATGGAGCCCTTCCCCGCCACGGTCACCGTCGAGAAATCGTCGTTCAACGCCGCCACGCTGTCGCGCGTCCTGCACCGCCCGATTCACCCCGACCGCCCCTGCTGCGCGCGCGTCCGCTGACCGCGAGTTGTCGGCGGGGCGCGCGCGTGGTAGCCACTTCTCGACGGAGATGGAAGCCGGCGGCAAACGGGACCTGCGCGACCTGACGCACGAGGAGACGCGCGCGTTCGTCGAGGAGCTGGGGTGCGAGCGCTTCCGCGCCGACCAGATCTTCCGCTGGGTGCACGGGCGGGCGATCGACGCCGTCGACGGGATGACCGATCTCGGCAAGGCGCTGCGCGCGCGCGTGGCCGAGCACGCCGAGGTGCGCAAGCTCGACGTCGACCTGGAGCAGATCTCGCGCGACGGCACGCGCAAGCTGCGGCTGCGCACCGCCGACGCGCGCGTGCTCGAGACCGTGCTCATCCCCGACGGCGACGCCAGCGCGCCCGACGACGACGAGGAGGACGAGGCGGCCGCGCCCGAGCCCGAGCACCTGCAGCACGCGCTGTTCCCCAAGCGCCCGAAGCTCACCCAGTGCGTCTCCTCGCAGGTCGGCTGCGCGCTCGACTGCACCTTCTGCGCGACCGCCAAGCTCGGCTTCGGGCGCAACCTCACCGCCGGCGAGATCGTCGACCAGGTGTATCGCGCGCAGGCGCTGGTGCGCGGGCTCGACGACGGCGACCCGACGCGCCGCGCCGGCGCCGACCACGTCACCAACATCGTCTTCATGGGCATGGGCGAGCCGCTGCACAACTACGCGAACGTGATGCGCGCGCTGGCCATCCTCACCGACGAGCGCGGCGCCGGGTTCTCGCGGCGGCGCATCACCGTGTCGACGGCGGGGCTGGTGCCGGCGATCGAGAAGCTGGCGCGCGAGCAGCTTCAGCCCAACCTGGCCGTGTCGCTCAACGCCACCACCGACGAGGTGCGCGACCAGATCATGCCGATCAACCGCAAGTGGAACATCGCGCGGCTGCTCGAGGCGGTGCGCGCGGTGCCGCTCGAAAGACGGCGGCGCATCACGTTCGAGTACGTGCTGCTCGACGGCGTCAACGACACCGACGCGGACGCGGCGCGGCTGGCGAAATTGATCCGCGGCATCCCGTCGAAGGTGAACGTGATCCCGTGGAACCCGCACCCGCTCTCCGACTTCCGCCGCCCCTCCGACGAGCGCGTGCGCGCGTTCCAGTCCGAGCTGAAGTCGCGCGGCCTGGCGGTGTACGTGCGCCGCAGCCGCGGCGACGACATCGACGCCGCCTGCGGCCAGCTCGCCGCCAAGGCCGCCCCGCCGGTCGTCCAGCTCCGCACCTGAGACTTTCTTGCGCCCGGACGCGCGCGCGCGTACCGTAGAACGATGAGGCGGTTTCGTCCGCGGATCGGCGGCTGGTCCTTGTCGCTGATCGCGATCACCGGAGTGGTGGCGTTCGGCGTGCTGCACCGCCGCGTGCGCGCCATGCCGCCGCCCGCCCAGTCGATGCTCGCCGCCGACGAGGCGCCGCACGAGGCGATGGACGCGCCGCCGCCGCACGCGCGCGTCGGCCACGTGCTCATCATCAGCGAAGACGGCCTGCGCGCCGACGCCGTCGGGCGCCTGCACCTGCACTGGCACGAGCTGCTCCGCCAGCACGGCGCCTCGTCGCTGCACGCGCGCACCATCCGCGACGCCTCGACGCTGCCGGCGCACGCCTCGATGCTCTCGGGCGTCGAGCCGAAAGTCCACGGCCTCACCTGGAACACCTGGCGCCCGTCGCAGGGCTACATCAAGTCGCCGACCATCTTCACCTCGGCGCAGGAGCACGGGCTGTCGACGGCGTTCTTCACCGGCAAGACCAAGCTGCGCCACATCGTCCCGCCCGGCACCGTCGGCATCTACGAGCGCCCCGGCTACTACTGCAAGAAGGTGGCGGAGGAGGCGGCGAGCTACCTCACCACGGAGAAGCCGGCGCTGGCGTTCGTGCACTTCTCGGATCCCGACGAGGCCGGCCACTCGAAGGGCTGGATGTCGGAGCGCCAGCTCAAGGCGATCTCCGACAGCGACCGCTGCCTCGGCATCATCTACGAGGCGCTCGACAAGGCGCACCTGCTCGACGACACGCTGATCATCGTCTCGGCCGATCACGGCGGCCACAACCGCGTGCACTCGGGCGCCACGCTGATCGATCGCGAGATCCCGTGGATCGCGTGCGGCCCCGGCGTGCGCGAGGACTACACCATCACCGAGGACATCTCGACCAAGGACACGGCGGCGACGGCGCTCTACGCGCTCGGGCTGCCGATCTCGCGCGAGATCACCGGCAAGCCGCGCCTCGAGATCTTCTCGCGCTAAAATCGCCGCCTCGCGATAAAATGTCCGGCGTAGATGAGTAAAACGCCGCCGCCCGTCGATCCGCTCGGCCAGACCGGCGAGGCGCCCGTCGACGAGCGGGTCGGCAAGCTGTTCGGCGAGTATCGGCTGACGCGGCAGATCGGGCACGGCGGCATGGGCGCGGTGTACCAGGCCGAGCACGTGCGGCTCGGGCGCACCGCGGCGATCAAGGTCATTCACGGCGAGCTCATGCGCGACGCCAAGGCGATGCAGCGGTTCGGCGTCGAGGCGCTCACCGTCGCGCGGCTGCAGCACCCGAGCATCGTCGACGTGTACGACGTGGGCGATCGGCCGGAGCCGCACTGCGTGATGGAGCTCTTGCGCGGGCGCAGCTTGCAGGCGGCGCTCGCCGACGAGGGCGCGCTCGCCGAGGCGCGCGTGGTGTACATCGCGGCGCAGGTGCTGGGCGTGCTCGAGCTGGTGCACGCGCGCGGCATCATCCACCGCGATCTCAAGCCGGACAACCTGTTCCTC
>DASREC010000167.1:0-9664 GCA_035652295.1 Polyangia bacterium | reverse complement strand
CCAGCTGCTTGAGCTTCGAGCCGTTGGTCGAGATCGCGATCTGCACGCGCGGCAGCTTCGCGCGGATGTGCTCGATGTACGACGGCAGCCACGGCAGCACGCAGACCTCGCCCTGCCCGAACAGCCGCAGCCGCAGCGGCGCCGGGTCGAACTCGGCGATCTGCTCGACGAGGCTGAACGCGAGCCCGCGATCCATCGTCTTGCCGCGATAGCCCGGGATCGTGGTCGCGCAATGGATGCAGCTATAGTTGCACGCCGTGGTGAGCTCGATGCTCACCTGCTCGGGGCTGATGCGCAGGCCGGACTCCAGCATATGCAAAGCTTGCCGGGGCGGGTGCGTTCGGTCAATATCGCCGTCGATGAGCGCCAGAATCACCGAGTGGCGCCGCCGCGCGCTGCTCGTGCTCGGCGCGATGATCGCCGCCGTGATTCTGTTCGAAGCCGCCGTCAAGATCGCCGGCGTCGACTACAACCTCAGCCACAACTGGAAGTTTCATCCGGTGCTCGGTTGGAGCCAGATTCCGAATGGGCGTTATTGGTATCAAAACCCGATCGGATTGGTGACGATCGAGTTCAATTCGAGCGGCTTTCGCGACGTCGAGCACGCCAAAACGAAGAAGCCGGGCGTCAAACGAATCGTCTTGATCGGCGATTCGTTTTGCGAGGCGGTGCAGGTCAATCTCTACGACACGTTCTTTCGCCGCTTGCAGGACAAGCTCGGTGACGGTTGGGAGATCATCAATCTCGGCGTCGGCGATTTCGGGAGCGCCAATGAATGGCTGGCGCTGACGCGCATCGGGCTCGACTATTCGCCCGACGTCGTCATTCAAGAGATCTTTCCGCTCAATGACGTCTGTAACAACAGCGTCGAGCTCTATGACGTCTGTGGCAGCGGCAATGATCAGTATCGGCCGTATTTCGTCGAGTCGGGCGGCGAGCTCACGCTCACGTCGGCGCAGCCGGTGCGCAATTTTTTGCGGCGCCACCTCGCGTCGTACGGCGTGCTCGAGCGCGCGCTCACGTCGAAGCGGACCGACGATCCGTACAAACGTTGGCTGCGCTTCACGTCGCAGGGGATGACGGTGCAGCCGACGCTCGGTTCGTTCGCGTCCGATGCCACGCAGCACCCGGCGGTGGCGCGCGCGTGGGCGCTGACCGAAAAGATCCTGGAGAAGACGGCGGCGCTCTGCAAAGAGAAGAACATCGTCTACCTGCCGGTGGTGTTTCCATTCGAGGCCGAGCTGGGCGATTGGCAGGGGGTGACCGAGCCGTTTCCGCGCGTCGACCTGGTCGTCGATTATCCCGAGGTGCGCCTGGGCCGGCTGTTCTCGCGGCTGGGCGTGCCGTCGGTGATGCTGCGCGACGCGCTGCTGCCGCACGCCGACGAGGTGCTGCCGTACGTCGACGGCCACCTCAACGTCGCCGGCCACCGCGTGTCGGCCGACGCGATCTACGCCAAGCTGGTCGCGCTCGGCCTGGTCAAATGAGGCCGATGCTGTTGACGATGATGCCGAGCTCGCGCGTGTCGTCGATGCCGGGCGTGAACGTGTGGTCCACCACGCACATCACCTGCGCCGACGGCGCGGTGAGCGGATGCTCGATCGGGCGGACCAGCACGTAGCGGCCGGGCGCGGTATAGGTCTCGGGCTTGAGCCGCTGCCCGTCGACGGCGCAGGTCACGGTCACCGACGGGTTGCGCTTGAATACCGACTCGGCGGCGGTGAGCGCCAGCGACAGCGACGTGGTGCGCGAGGCCGCGCCCTCGGGCGGCGCGAGCACGGCGATGAACTGCTTGCCGGTCCAGCGCCACGACTTGTCCTCGATGGAGTAGAAGCCGTAGGCGAACTGCGCCGCGTGCACGGTGTCGCCCGCCTCCAGGTGCGACACCAGCGCCGACGGCGCCTTGCCCGGGGTGTTGCAAGCGGCGAGCGCCAGCGCGGCGAGCCACATTCTCATGCGTCGGTTCTACTACGAAGCGTGCGGGCGCGCCACCACGCGGCGCGATCTCGGGAGGGTGCGGCAAATCGCCGCTGCGGCAAATCGCCGCAGCTCAGCGCGCGCGCTCCAGGACCAGCTTGTCGGGGGCGAGCGAGACCACGTTGTAGCGCTCGGCGGCCGCGCCGTCGGGGGTGAGCGTGAGCGTCTGGTTCACCAGCGTCCACGCGCCGGGCCGCGCGTTGGTCCCGTCGGCGGCGGCGATGCCGAGATCGAGGTAGCGGCCGCCCGCCTGCAGCTCGAAGCCGCGCCGCCCGCGCGACGGCGGAAACGCGAAGCTCGACGGGCGGAACACCTGCTCGGCGCCCTGATCCTCTTCGTGCGAGTGCAGCCAGCGCTGGAGTAGCGCCGCCGGCGGCGACGGCGTCACGGCCCGCCGCCGAGCTTCGAGCGCGCGCCGCTGAGCGTGGCTTGCATGCGCAGCGCCTGCTCCTTGCTGAACATCACCATCGTGTCGTCGTCGACGTAGTCCATGAAGTTGACGAACATGTCGCCGTTCGGCCCGTTGGTGCACGTGACGTGCGGGAACGTCGGCTTGCCGTAGTTGGGGCCGCCGGCGTTGGGCGTGTCGGAGACGAAGTCGGTGCCGCTGCAGTCGGTGACGTCGCCCCAGATGTGGCGCAGGTTGAGCCAGTGGCCGACTTCGTGCGTGGCGGTGCGGCCGAGGTTGAACGGCGCGGCCGCGGTGCCGGTGGTGCCGAACGCCGTGTGCAGGATGACCACGCCGTCGGTGGCGGCCGGCCCGGCGGGAAACTGCGCGTAGCCGAGCAGGCTGGCGAGCTTGCACACCCAGATGTTGAGGTACGTGTCGGTCGGCCACGGATCGTGCCCGCCGGTCGCCGCCGACTTGACCTTGTTGTCGTCGGTGAAGCTGGCCACCGTCGTCGACGTGCGGGTGATGCCGTTGGTGGCCGCGCCGGTCGGATCGGTGGTGGCGAGATAGAACTCGATGTTGACGTCGCCGACCACGCCCTCCCAGACCTTGGGGCAGTTCTTCAGATCGGTGTTGCGTTTGTGATAGTCGGCGTTGAGCACCGGGATCTGGCTCTGCACCTGCGCGTCGGAGATGTTGGACGCGGCGTCGTTGTAGACCACGTGCACCACCACCGGGATGCGGATCGGGCCCGAGCGCGCGGCCATCACGCTGCCGTCGCCGTCTTGCGCGTGCAGCGCGATGTAATCGGTGGTCGTGGTCTCGAGCGCCGCCAGGCGATCGGCGTACTGCGGATCGGCCGCGACCAGGAGCTGGTACGACTCCATGGTGCCGCAGGTGCGGACCGTCGGCGGAGTCTCGCCGCCGCCGCCGTCGGCGTTGCCGCCGTCGTTGTTGCCGCCGTCGGTGTTGCCGGTGCCGCCGTCCGTCGCGCCGCCGTCGGTGGCGCCGCCGTCGTTCTGGTCGTCGGGCATGGGTCCCCCCTTTTTTTTCGAGCGAGCAAAGTACATTTTGCCGCACGAGGTGTCAAAGAGCGGTTGCCTCGCCGCGCCGCTTTGCACTACCCTCGCCGGCTCGGGGGACCCATGCCGATACCTACCGGAGTGATGTTCAGGCCAGGCCTCAGCACGGTGGCGCGCATCGATCAGCCGCTGGCGGTGAACCAGCTCCGCTTCAATCCCGACATCGCGCGCGAGCTCGGCAACGTCAATCAGCCGCCCCCCGCGACGACGGGGCTCACGCTCGATCAAGTGAAGGCGGCCGGGCTGCTGCTGGTGAACGGTTCGCCGGTGACGTTCGAGACGGTGTTCACCGATCCCAACAGCGACCACAAGTACAACCTGCCGCACCTCAAGATCAGCACCGCGATGGTCAACGGCCAGGCGCAGCGGCTGGTGTCGATGGATCCGGTGCCCAATCAGCCGAATTGGACGCTGACGGTGCATCTCGATTTCGACTTCACGGTGCTCGCGGGCAGCGACGGCATCATGCCGGTGCCGCCGCTCGCGGGGGTGCCGTCGCTCGCGGTCGAGTTCGTCTCGGGGAAACCGCAATCGTACCCGTTCCAGAGCGTGGTGCGCGACAACAGCGGCAAGAGCCTGATCGCGACCATGACCATCGCCGACATGACGACGCCGTCGGGGCCCATGTCGGCGATCGACGTCCGGAACGCCATCAAAGGGGCGATGCAAGATCTCCACAGCGGCTGCACGCTGGTCGCGCGCTACTCGTTCGGCGTCGCGTCGCTGCTGGCGACGACGGTCCAGCCGCACCTGATCAATTACATCCCGCTGATGGCGCTGCACACCGCGATGCCGAGCGGCGTGGTCATGCGCCCGATCGGCATCGGGCCGATCGGGCCGATCCATCCGATCAACGGCAACGGCAACGGCGATGGTCCGCCGCGTCCGTTTCCCTGGCCGCGGCCGTTCCCCACGCCGACGCCGATTCCGCATCCGACGCCCGTGCCGACGCCGACGCCGGTCCCGACGCCCGCGCCGACGCCGACGCCGACGCCGACTCCGGTGCCGCCGCCGCAGTACTCGCAGAGCACGGCGGCGCCGTCGCTGGAGCTGCCGTTCACGTTCGATCCCACCGAGCCGGTGTTCCAGAACCTCGGCGGCGGCGCCGGCGGCGATCCCCCGGCGTCGGTGATTCCGCTCGCGTTCCAGGGCGCTCAGTATCAATACCTGCGCCTGCGCACCGCGCCGGGCACGTTCTTCTATCTGCCCGATTCGTTCCGCCTCGCGCGCCGCATCGCCGCGCCGTTCTTTCCGGCGATGGCGCTCACCATCTCCGGCGACTCCGAGGAAACCTCGACGGTGACGCTGCGCTACACCGCGGTGCCGGTGCTCAACCACGCGCGCGTCGCCGACGCCAAGGCGCAGCTCGCGGCGCAGTTCGGCCCGATGGACGACGGCGCGTACGTCTCGTCCACCAACACGCAGCTCGCGCTCGGCAGACCGGGCACCAAGCCCGAAGACGGCCCGACGCCGGTGCGCCCGGGAGTGGTCCCCGATCCGACCAGCGGCTTCACCGACGTCATCACGCTGCCGGTGGCGGAGTTCGGCGATCTGTTCGACGCGCTGTTCACCGACGCCAGCAACTATTTTCAGGGCTACGTGAGCGTGCGCCTCGACGATCAGAACCAGCCGCACATCAACTTCGCCGGGCGCGCGAACGACATGGTCGCGCCGAGCTTGTTCGTGCCGACGCGCTCGCTCGACGCGGCGTCGGGCGGCGTGCGCGTGGTGCTGTCGAACGGCACCGAGGCGCCGCTGCACGTCGCCGCGCTCCCGACGCAGCTCATCAAGGCCGACGGCACGCCGGTCGACGGGCGCGTCGTGTCGATCACGCCCGCGCTGCCGTGCGACATCGCGGCCGCGACGCCCGACGCGCCGACGCCCGGCACCCTCGAGGTGATCATGGCGCCGACCACGGGCGCGGCCGCGGCCGACTGGGACATCGCGTTCGACCTCAGCCAGGTGCAGGTCAAGACGGATCGCGAATCGTTCTGGAACGCGATCGCCGACAGCTCGGTCGCCGGCCACCTGAGCACCACCATCCACGTCAACGCGCCGTCGGCGATGTTCCAGGTCAAGCCCGACAAATACCTCACCGCGCTACAGCTCCACTTCGACGGCGGGCAGACCGTCACCATCGACAGCGGCTCGACGGCGTCGGGCGCCAACTTCACCGTGACCGCGCACCTGCCGGTGTCGATCACCGACTACATCTTGAAGCGCGACGTCGAGCGGCCGGTGCGCTACAAGCGCAAGCTGATCTTCAGCGACGGCACGCAGGTGGTCGACACCAAGTGGACCGACGACTCGGGCGATCCGCTGTTCCCGTCGCTCGCGCCGACGCCGGTCACGTGATCGGCGCCGGCTAGCGCGCGCCCGAGTCGGTCACCATCAACAGCGTCTCGTCGCCTTCGACCCACGCGCCGGTGTGGATCGCGCCGTCGGCGCCGATCAGCGTCACGCGATATTTGAAGCGCCGCTTGGCCGGATCGAAGATCGGGATCAGCACGTGCGCCGCCTGCCCGCCGGCGGTGAGATCGACGTGGCCCTCGCTGACGTAGCCTTGATCGGGATCTTCGTACGACGTGTCGACCGAGGCGGAGCGCGTCTTGGCGGCATCGAACACCGGCTGAAACACCACGTCGAGCTTGTCGACGAACGGATCCTCGACGAGGATCGCCGGCGCGTTGGTGGTGGCCGCCGGCCGCTCGAGGCGCCCGCCCGACTTCAGGTGATACGTCAGCCGCCAGCTGAACGCGTCGTCGTGCTTGTCGGCGAGCCGCAGCTTCCACGTCTGCGGCGGGGAATCGGCGCGCAGGAGGATGCGCTTCTCCGGCCGCCAGATCGCCGTCGTCTGGCGCGCGAGGTAGATCTCGATGGCGTCGATGACGCTCCACTCGATGCGGCCCGGCGTGAGCTGGATGGCGAAGAAGCCGAGCGTCTCGAACGGATTGACGTAGACGAGCGCGTTCTCGGTGCGCGTCGCCGGCACGTCGTACGCGAGCTTCTCGCCCTCCCAGTCGGAGCGCGGATCGAACGTGTAGCCGACGGTGTACGAGAACGCGCTGCCGTCGCGCGGATTGCGGAACGCCTGCCACGAGGCGCGGTCGCGCGTGTCGCGCGTGAAGGCGACGTCGGAGTGATCGCCGGCGTAGTCGAGGCCGACCACCGCGTTCGACAGGCCGATGCCGTCGAAGTCGCGCGGCGGCGTGAGCGTGACGGTGATGACGCGGAAGAACGGATCGTCGAGATCGACGTCGCGAAAATGTTTGGCGCGATCGACGCCGCGCGCGAGCGCGCCGAACAGGCCCTGCACGGTGTGCGTGCGCCGCACCGCTTGGGACTCGTGATACTCGGCGACGAAGGTCTTCTGCTCGTCTTCGCTGACCGCGCGCAGACGCAGCGCGAGCGCGGGCGTCGTCGGAGCCGCCGGAGTCGTCGGAGTCGTCGCATCCGGCGCGGGCGGCATCGCGGGCGTGAGCGTCGGGCGAAACCAATCCTCGACGAGCTGCTGCTGAAACAGCGCCAGCGCCTGCTGCTCCTTGCGCTGGTTCTCCTCGTCATTGGTCGGATTCAAGATCTCGATCTTGATCGCGCCCGCCTGCACCAGCGTCGCCATCGCCGCGTCGATCCCCGCCGAGAGCCACGACACCTCGACGTCGAGCTTCAAGCTCAGCGCCTGGTACACGAGCTTGAGATCGGCCGTCACGCGCACGTCGAGCGGCGGCCGCAAGCCGACGAACGAGAGCGTGTAGAGCGCGCCGAGCGGCGTCGTGTCGTCGGCGAGCGCGCGCTCGAGCACCGTCGCGCCCTCCTGGCTGAGCGTCAGTCCGAACGTCGCCTGCTCGTCGCCCGCGAGCGACGGCATGGCCGAGCCGAGGATCTTCTCGACCATCTGAAATCCGCCCGCCGCCGTCGGCGCGACGACGGTGCCGTCGGCCCCTTGCAGATCGAGCGCGACCAGCCGCACCGATCCGTCGACGAATGGCGCCGGCGACAGGCGCGGCTCGCTCACGCCGGGAAACAGCGTCGCGAGCTGCGCGCGGATCTGCTGCGCCGTGTCCGCGGCGAGCGGCAGCGCGACGGTGAACGCCAGAAAACCGCCGCCCTTCTCGCCGGCCGCCACCACCGCCGGGCGATACTTGAGGAACGAGAGCTGCGGCTCCCCGTCGGCGCCCGTCGCCAGCGTCACCGGCGCCGGCAGATACCAGAACTGACTCGCGTCGGCGTGATCGCTGAACACGGTGACGCCGCCGAGCGTGAACGTCCTTCCCCCCAAGACGAGCATGCGCCGGCACGCTAACGCTTCGGCCGCGCGAAGGCAACGCGCGATTCGCCGCTACAAGACTTCGTAGAACGTGTGCAGCGCGCCCGTCGGCTGGTTCTCGCCGCGGCCGACGGCGACGATGCGGTTGAGAAAAGCGTAGCGCTCGCCGGCGGCCTCGAAGCGCGGCACGGTGCGGAAATAGTAGTCGGCGGGATCGACCGGCTCGCCGCGGCCGAGCGCCGCGAGCACCTCGGCCGGACCGTGGCGCACGCCGTCGAACGTGAGGGCGATGAGCGCGCCGTCGTCGGTCTCGAGCGTGGCGCGCAGCGAGAGCTCGAGCACGCCGTCGGGCCGCACCACGCCCCAATCGCCGCCGCCGTCGAGCACGCGCCCGCGCAGGCGCGGCCCTTCGAACTCGCCGCCGGTGATGGGAAAGGTCAGGCGCGTGCCGCGCGGCCCGACGCCGAGCGCGTGCGGTTTGGCGGCGGCGATGCGCACGGTCATCAGCAGGCTGGTGTTCATGGCCACCTCGCGCTCGCTCATCAGAGGATCTCGAAGATCGAGTAGATCGGGCCGCGCGCCTGCCGATCACCGACGGCGATCGCCACCAGCCGATTGAGGAACGCGTAGCGCGCGGCGCTGGTCTCGAAGCGCGGCGCGGTGCGAAAGTAGTAGCGCGCGGGATCGACGCTCTCGCCGCGGGCCAGCGCCGCGAGCACGTCCGGCGGTCCGTGGCGCAGGCCGAACGACGTCATGTGGATCAGCGCGCCGTCGTCGGTCTCGAGCGTCAACCGCAGGTCGAGCTCGAGCACGCCGTCGCCGCGCAGGAGCGTCCAGTCGCCGCCGCCGGGCAGCACCGTGCCGCGCAGCCGCGGTCCTTCGAACGTGCCGCTGGTGATCGCCGCGGTCGCGCGCGCGCCGTGCGGAGCCGCGCCGATCTTTTGCGGCGCAGCCACGGCCACCTCGAGCGTCATCAAGAGTTGGCTCTTCACGGCTTGCACTGTAAGGCGAATCGAACGTGGCGCTATCGAGCGTCGCGCGGAGCCGGCACGGTGATCGACACCGCGCGGTGGCGCGCGCCGTCGGACTCGACGGTCCAGGCGAGCATCGCGTGCCAGTTTCCCGTCGGGAGAAAGCCGGTGGAGCGCGCGCCGGCGAGCGCGAGCTGATAGGCGACGCGGTCGCGCTCGTCGAGGCTCGCGCTCCAGACGCGCTCGACGTCGGCGTCGCGGGGCAGCGCGCGCCAGTCGGCGTAGAGCGAGACCGCGGCGATCTGCCCGCGCTCGCGGCGCAAGCTCACGCACAGCGAGTGCTCGCGCGCGCGCGGCCGCGGCCTGGCGTCGGGCGGCGCGGCGCCGAGCGGCTCGAGGCAGCGCGCGGCGAATTCGCCGAAGTCGCACGCGCCGCGCTTGCGCAGATAGATCTCGATCGCGTCTCCGTCGAGCGAGGCCATCACCGGGTACAGATCGATCGGCCACTCGCGCGGCAGCTCGAACCGCTCGTCGACGCGATCGATCGCGTGATACGCCTTGGCGCGCAGCTCGCCGCCGGGCCGCACGCGCAGACCGATCCAAGTCGGCGCGCCCCACGGATGCGCGCCGAAGCCGAACGCGCGCGCGAGCTCGGCGCCGCCGTCGGCGCTCGGATGGCGCAAGGTCACGCGCGCGCCATATCGCGCGAACGGCGCGCCGGCGATCACCTCGAACGGCAACGCGCCGCAAGCGATTCCTCGTTCCAACCCTTCGCCGAGCTGTGTTAACGTCTCCGGGCTGGTCGCGGTCAAGCAGCGCCCGAGGTTCCACCACCGGAGCGCCGCCGCCGAGGCCGACTGGGGGGAAGCTTCATCGCCGGAACACGAACGTCCGGAATCCGACTTCCAATCGAGGGGCGCCATGCTGACGTTGACCAAGTCGATGTTCATCGAAGGATACACGGTCTTCCAAGACG
>DASREC010000166.1:0-7404 GCA_035652295.1 Polyangia bacterium | reverse complement strand
GCTCGGCCACTCGGGCGTGCGCGCCGAGGTCTGCGAGCTGCTCGCCGAGATGCTCAACCGCGGCGTGCACCCGGTGGTGCCGGCCAAGGGCTCGGTCGGCGCGTCGGGCGATCTGGCCCCGCTCGCGCACCTCGCGCTGGTCGTGATGGGCGAAGGCGAGGCGTTTCTCGACGGGAAGATCCTGCCGGGCGGCGAAGCGCTGGCGCACGCCGGCCTCGAGCCGATCGAGTTCGAAGCCAAAGAGGGCATCTCGCTGGTCAACGGCACGCAGTGCATGATGGCCATCGGCGCGCTCGCGCTCGTCGACGCCGAGGACGCCGCGCGGCTCGCCGACGTGATCGGCGCGCTGTCGCTCGAGGCGCTCAAGGGCACGCCGCGCGCGTTCGATCCGCGCATCGCCGCCGTGCGCCCGCACCCGGGCCAGGCGGCGTCGGCGCGCAACCTCACGTGCCTGCTCGAGGGCTCGGGCATCGTCGAGTCGCACCGCGACTGCGGCAAGGTGCAGGATCCGTATTCGCTGCGCTGCATGCCGCAGGTGCACGGCGCCACCCGCGACGCGCTGGCGTACGCGCGCACGGTGCTCGAGCGCGAGGCGGAGGCGGCGACCGACAATCCGCTGGTGTTCGCCGAGAGCGACGAGATGATCTCGGGCGGGAACTTTCACGGGCAGCCGGTGGCGCTGGCGCTCGACTTCGCCGGCATCGCGGCGGCGGAGCTGGCCAACATCGCCGAGCGGCGCATCGAGCAGCTGGTGAACCCGCACTTGTCGTCGGGGCTGCCGGCGTTCTTGAGCCCCGACTCGGGGCTCAACTCGGGCTACATGATGGCGCAGGTGTCGGCGGCGGCGCTGGTTTCGGAGAACAAGATCCTGGCGCACCCGGCGTCGGTCGACTCGATCCCGTCGTCGGCGGGGCGCGAGGATCACGTGTCGATGGGCGTGCACGCGGCGGACAAGCTCTCGCGCATCGTCGACAACGTGCGCAACGTGCTGGCGATCGAATTATTGTGCGCTGCACAAGGCGTGGACCTGCGCGCGCCGCACCGGCCGGCGGCGGCGCTCGCCGACGCGCACGCGACGGTGCGGGCGCGCGTGCCGCACCTCGAGACCGATCGGCCGGTGTACCGCGACGTGATCTCGGTGCGCGCGCTGATCGACGACGGCGCGGTGGCGGCCGCGGTGCGCCGGCACGTCGCGCTCGAATAGCCGCGCGCCGCTGCTCGCGCTAGACGCGTTCGAGCAGCTCGACGCGGTTGCCCGCCGGATCGCGCAGCTCGAAGCGGCGCAGCCCCGCGAGCGGCTCGCCGTCGAGGATCGCCACGCCCGCCGCCTCGAGCCGCGCGCGAAACCCGTCGAGCCCGATCACTTCGTACGCCACGTGCGCGCGCGTCTTCTCGCGCGCCGCGCCCGAGCGATCGATCCCGACGTGAAGCTGCTGCTCCCCCGCCTGCAGCCAGAACCCGCCGCGCACCAGCAGCCGCTCCGGTTTCGCAATCTCGACGAGCCCGAGCAGCTCGACGTAGAACGCGCGCACCGCCGCTTCCTCCGCCGGCGCGATCATGATCTGTGCGTGATCAATCCCAATCACCGTGGCCGTAGTCGTGGCCGTAGCCGTAGCCGTAGCCGTAGCCGTAGCCGTAGCCGTCAACGTCCGAAACACCGCCAGCTCCTCGCGCCGCCGCACGAGCCGCCGGATCTGCTCCTCCGAAAGCCCGCGCCGCTCGGTGAACGCGATCTCGGCGCCGTCCTCGAGCGGCTCGTAAATTTCATTGAGCGACGCCAGCCCGACGAACTCGTCCTCGCCGTCGCCGCCGATCTCGATCGCCTTCGCGTACGCCTCGTCCGCCGAATCGGCGCGCACCAGGTGCGTATCGACGCGCGCCGCCGCCCGCGCCTCGCCCTCGACCGCCACGCGCCGCACCACATCGGCCAGGTACCAGGTCGCCATGACCGACTCTATACCGAGGTGATAAGGTGCGCGCCATGACCTCGCGAATCGTCCGCGCGCCGCGCGGGCCGACGCTGCGCTGCAAGGGCTGGCCGCAAGAGGCGGCGCTGCGCATGCTGATGAACAACCTCGATCCCGACGTGGCCGAGCGCCCCGACGATCTGGTGGTGTACGGCGGCACGGGCCGCGCCGCGCGCAGCTGGGAGGCGTTCGACGTGATCGTGCGCGAGCTCGAGCGCCTGGAGGGCGACGAGACGCTGCTCGTTCAGTCGGGAAAAGCGGTCGGCGTCCTGCGCACGCACACCGAGGCGCCGCGCGTGCTCATCGCCAACTCCAACCTCGTGCCGCACTGGGCGACGTGGGAGAAGTTCTGGGAGCTCGAGAAAGCCGGCTTGATGATGTACGGGCAGATGACCGCCGGCTCGTGGATCTACATCGGCACGCAGGGGATCCTGCAGGGCACCTACGAGACGTTCGCGTCGGCGGCGCGCGTGCACTGGGGCGACGGCGCGACGCTGCGCGGAAAGCTGGTCGTCTCCGGCGGGCTCGGCGGCATGGGCGGCGCGCAGCCGCTCGCCGTCACCATGAACGACGGCGTGTTCCTCGGCATCGACGTCGATCCGTCGCGCATCCGCCGCCGCCTCGAGACCCGCTACCTCGACGAAGAGGCGCGCGATCTCGACGACGCGCTCGCCCGATGCGACGCCGCGAAGAGGGCCGGCCGCGCGCTCTCCGTCGGGCTCGAAGGCAACTGCGCGCGCGTGCTGCCGGAGCTGGTGCGCCGCGGCGTGGTGCCCGATCTCGTCACCGATCAAACCTCGGCGCACGATCCGCTCAACGGCTACCTGCCGGCCGGCGTGGAGCTCGGCCAGGCAGAACCGCTCCGATCGGCCGATCCGAAGCGTTTCATCGAAATGGCCCGTTCATCCATGGCCGAGCATGTTCGCGCCATGGTGGAGCTGAAGCGCCGCGGCGCGCACGTGTTCGACTACGGCAACAACCTGCGCGGCCAGGCGCTGCTCGCCGGGCCGGAAGCGAGAATCGACGGGTTCGCCGACATCCCCGGCTTCGTGCCGGCGTACATCCGCCCGCTGTTCTGCGAAGGCAAGGGGCCGTTCCGCTGGGCGGCGCTGTCGGGCGATCCGAAAGACATCGCGGTCACCGATCAAACGGTGCGCGAGCTGTTCCCCGACGACGCGCACCTGCACCGCTGGCTCGAGCTCGCCGCCGAGCGCGTGCAGTTCCAGGGGCTGCCGGCGCGCATCTGCTGGCTCGGCTACGGCGAGCGCGCGCGCGCGGGCGTGGCGTTCAACGAGCTGGTGCGGCTCGGCCGCGTGAAGGCGCCGATCGTGATCGGCCGCGATCACCTCGACTCCGGCTCGGTGGCGTCGCCCAACCGCGAGACCGAGGCGATGCGCGACGGCTCCGACGCGGTGAGCGACTGGGTGTTCCTGAACGCGCTCATCAACTGCGCGGCGGGCGCGACGTGGGTGAGCGTGCACCACGGCGGCGGCGTCGGCATGGGCTACTCGCAGCACGCCGGCATGGTGGTGGTGGCCGACGGCTCCGACGGCGCGCGCCTGCGGCTCGAGCGCGTGCTCACCACCGATCCGGCGATGGGCGTGCTGCGCCACGCCGACGCCGGCTATCCCGAGGCGCTGCGCTTCTCCGACGAGCACGGCCCGCGCGTGCCGCACCGCGGGCGATGATCGGCGGCGATCTGATCGTCGACAACATCGGCGAGCTCGTCACCAACGACGAGCGCGCGGGCGATCGCCTCGGGCTCGCGCGCGGCGCGACGGTGCTGATCCTCGACGGCAAGGTGGCGTTCGCCGGCCCCAGCGGCAATTTGCCGCAGGGCGCGGTGTCGCGCGAGATGGAGCACCTCGACGCCCGGGGCGCGCTGTGCACGCCGGGGCTCGTCGAGCCGCACGCGCACCCGATCTTCGCCGGCTCGCGCGCGCACGAGTTCGACCTGCGCGCGCGCGGCCGCAGCTACGGCGAGATCCAGGCGGCGGGCGGCGGCATCCTGGCGACGGTGCGGGCGACGCGCGCGGCCGGCGACGAGGAGCTGATCGCGTCGACGTGCGCGCGGCTCGACCGGTTCCTCGCGAACGGTGTGACGGTGGTCGAGGCCAAGACCGGCTACGACCTCACGGTCGAGGGCGAGCTGCGCCTGTTGCGCCTGCTCGGCGAGGTGCGCGCGCGCCACGCGGTCGACGTCTCGCCCACGCTGCTGGCGCACGTGCCGCCGCCCGCGTCCGAGGCCGACCGCGCCGACTACGTGCGGCAATTTGCCGCAACCGCGATCCCCGCCGCCGCGCGCGCCGGCTGCGAGGCGGTCGACGTCTACTGCGACGCCGGCGCCTTCACCGTCGAGGAGACGCGCACGATCCTCGCCGCCGGGCGCGCCGCCGGGCTGGCGTTGCGCGCGCACGCCGAGCAGTTCACCCGCACCGGCGTCGCCGAATTGGCGGCGTCGCTCGGGGCGCGCTCGGTCGAGCACCTGGAGGAGTACGGCGAAGGCGCGCCGGCCGCCCTCGCGCGCGCGGGCACCGTCTGCAATCTCCTGCCGGGCGCGGCGCTCACGCTCAAGCTACGCTGGCCCGACGCGCGCCGCCTGCTCGACGCCGGCTGCCACGTGGCGCTCGGCACCGACTGCAACCCCGGCTCGTCGCTGACCGAGTCGCTGCCGCTGATGATGTCGCTCGCGTGCATGCAGCTCGGCATGACGTGCGAAGAGGCGTGGCGCGGCGTCACCGTCGAGGCCGCGCGCGCGGTCGGCCGCCCCGACGCCGGCCGCCTCACCGCCGGCGCGCGCGGCGATCTCGTCCTGTGGGACGCCGCCGATCACCGCGAGGTCGTGCAGCACTACGGCGTCCCGCTGGCCCGCACCGTGGTCGTCGGCGGCCGCGTAATCGTCCGCGGTTGAACGTCACGTAACGCGCCGATTTTACCGTCGGTGGCGATTGCCGCCGGTTTTACAGTAATTTTAGCTGGTGGCCGGGCTTGGGCGGGCGCGCGAACGTCGGCTCGCTCGGCGGCTCGATCTCGCGCGCGTTCAAGCCGAGGCGGCGGCAGGTGGTGTCGAACAGCGCGCGCGCCTGCTCGGCGTAGACGCCCTCGCCTTCCTGCCGCTTGCCCCAGCGCGAGTCGTAGAGCTTGCCGCCGCGCGCGTCGCGGATCTTCGACAGGATCTTCGCCGCGCGCAGCGGCAGGGCGGCGCGGATGCGCTCCTCGAACACCGCCTTCACCGATCCCGGCAGCCGCAAGAACACGAACCCCGCGTGCGTCGCCCCCGCGCGCGCCGCCGCCTCCAGCGTCTTCGGCAGATCCTCGTCGCCGAGCCCGGGGATCATCGGCGCGATGTTGACGCCCACGTCGATCCCGGCGCGCGCCAGCTTCTCGATCGTGCGCAGCCGCCGGTGCGGCGTGGCCACGAACGGCTCGATGGCGCGCGCCTTCTCCTCGTCGAAGAACGGGATGCTGATCGTGACGCTCACCCGCGCGCGCTCGCGCAGCGCCACCAGCACGTCGAGATCGCGCTCGATCAGCGGCGCCTTGGTGATGATGCCGGCCGGATTGCCGTACTCGGCGCACACCTCGAGGCAGCCGCGCGTCAGCCGGTACGACGCCTCGAGCGGCTGGTAGCAATCGGTGACGCCGGAGAACACGATCACCTCGCCCTTCCACGATCGCTTCTCGAACGCCTCGCGCAGGAGCTCGGGCGCGCGCGGCTTGACGGTGATCTTGCGATCGAAGTCAGTGCCCGCGCCGAAGCTCAGGTACTCGTGCGTCGGCCGCGCGTAGCAGTAGGCGCACGCGTGGTAGCAGCCGCGATACGGGTTGATGCTCCAGCGGAAGCCGAGGTCGGGGCTGTCGTTGGTGGCGAGGATGTTGCGCGTGTGGTCTTCGTAGACCTCGAGCTTCGCCGCCGGGATCTCGTCGAAGTACTCCACCTCGCTCGTGGCCCACGGGTTGGGCGGGTTCGAGACGGGACGCACCAGCATGCGACGACTATGAAGCTGAACGTGCGTTCAGTCAAGGCGCGACGGGCGGCGGCGGCTCGGCGCGGCGCGGGCCGGGGGTGTGCTTCTCCGCCGCCTGGTTGAACTTGCGCGGCCCGCGCGCCGGCGCCTCGAGCGCGCGGCGCGGATCGCGCTGCGGCAATTCGCCGCGGCCGGCGACGAGGACCCAGCCGACGGCGGCGACCGCCGCGGCGATCAAGACGGCGAGCGCGATGCGCACGCGCGTACTCACGCTTTCAGCTCTTCGAAGAACGCGCACAGCTCGGCGTGGCGCGCGCGCGCGTCCGAGCGGCCGAGGTCGATCAGCTGCGCGCAGAATTCGCCGTCGAACAACAAATACGAGAGCAGGTCGGCCTCGCGGCGCGGCTCGCCCTCGGCGAGCTGCCGCATGACGCGCCCGATCATCCCCGGCGCGCGCCGCGCGAACGCCGGCGAGCGCACCAGCTCCGCGCTCAGCCGCCCGATATCCGACGACGCGCGGATGAGCACCGTCTTGAGCGGCTTGAGCCCCTGCCCCGGCGGCTTGCCCATCTCGCGGTTCACCTCGTCGACGAAGTGCGGCCCGTAGCGCCGCGTGCCCGCGTTCAGGATGGCGTTGATGCGGTTGACGCGATCGATGTCGCTCTCGAGGCGATCGAGCAGCAGCGCGTTGAGCGTCTTGCCGAGGAGGAACAGCGGGCTGGGAAACGCCTGCTCGTTCTCGTCGACGGTCACCGGATCGCTCGGCAGGTAGCGCGGGTTGACCACGATCAGCCCGTCGGCGCCGAGCCGCCGCGCCGGCGAGAGCGGCACGTTCTGCCGCAGGCCGCCGTCGCAGTAAAAATGGCCGTCGATGCGCACCGCCGGGAACAGGAGCGGGATCGCCGCCGACGCCAGCGCGTGATCGGCGCGCAATTCGGTGAGCCGCCCCGACACCGTCGGGTCGCCGGTCCAGCGCGGCAATTCGCCGTCGCGCGCCACGAACACCACCGTGCGCCCCGAGCCGACGTGCGTCGCCGAGACGGTGACCGCCGAGAGCAGCCCGGAGCGCAGGTGCTCGCCGATGCGCTCGAACGGGATCGAGTCGACGATCAGCCGCTCGATGCCGCTGGGATCGACCAGGCCGCCGCGCCGCGCGCCGCCCGGCTCGGCGATCGACGTGGGCGGCGTGGCGCGGAACAGGTTGCGCACCAGGCCGAACACGCGCATCAGGTCGACGCGCACCAGGTCGGCGATCCGCAGGTTGGTCCATTTCTCGACGAGGCGGCGGGCGCGGCCGCGCGGCTCGTCGGCGAACGCCGCCAGCGCGCACGCGTTGATCGCGCCCACCGACGTGCCGCACAAGATGTCGAGCGGCACCTCGCGCCCGAGCTGGCGCGCGACGTCGTTGACGATGTAGTCGACGACGCCGACCTCGTACGAGCCGCGCGCCGCGCCGCCGGCCAACACCA
>DASREC010000165.1:0-5287 GCA_035652295.1 Polyangia bacterium | reverse complement strand
GCGACACCGGGCTCTACTGCCCGACCACCGGCACGCGCGCCTGCAAATCGCGGCTGCCCGACGGCGCGGCGTGCACCAGCTTCGAGCAGTGTCTCTCGGATAATTGCGCGTTCCCGTCGACGGGCGGCTCGACCCAGTACTGCCAGCCGTCGGTCACCGGCATCATGTGCATCGGCCGCTGAGCCGATCGCTCCGAATTAACCGATCGATTAATTAATTACGCCAGGGCAGCTCGGCCATCGCCACCGCGGTCGGGGCCGGCTGCGCGGCGGCGGCGGCGGTGTCGTACGCCAGCTTGGGCGCGCCCTCGGGCAGCTCCTCGCCGACCGGGCGGCCGAAGTAGCGCGCGTGCGCGCTCTCGCCGTGCCTCGAGGTGTCGACCCAGCGCACGTCCTGATCCCGCACGTCGACGTGCATGAAGTCCTGCTTGGGATAGAAGCCGACGCCGACCTTGCGGAAGTTCGCCCAGACCCAGCGCGCGGCCACCTTGGCCGGAATGCCGTTCAGGTGGATGTCCATCGCGCGGCCGAGGAAGTGCTTCGAGTGCGGCGCGCCGTACGGCCGCGCGCGGTAGCCCGAGACCACCTCGATGCGCGCGTCGCCGAAGTGGCGCGACAGCGCGGCCACGATCTCGACCAGGCGCGGGTGCATCGGCTTCTCGCGCTGCGTGCGCCAGCAGCGCACGAAATGCGAGAGCTCCTTGAGCGCGTCCGGCTTGACCGCGTCGTGCTCGTCGAGCAGCGCCAGCGAGGTCTCCTCGTGGCGGTTCTGGAAATAGAACGTGATCGCCGGCGGCTCGTGCGACGGCGCGACGAATACGCGGCCGAGGTCGGCCACGTTTTGAATCAGCGCGAGAGCGATGCTGAGCAGGGGCGCCATTGGTCCTCCTCCTCGAATTCGGAGTCGAGTCGAGCGTCCAAAGAGCAAGCGCGGTGCCGAAGCGGCGATTTGTCGCATTCTCGACGGCATCCCGCGAAGTTGCCGCGATCGGCGGCGGCGAGAGTGGAAGCCGCGAGTCTCCGAATTCCGGAGACGGGCGCGCAAATGCTCCGAAAGTCGGGCGACGGGGTGGGTGTTTGACCGACGGGAACCGGGCCGATAGTATTTGCGGGTGTCGAAGTCTCGCGGTCCCTCGACGGTCGCCATCAAGACGCGCGACGTCGCCGCCTACGCCACCGCGCGCATCGTGATCACGCCGCCCGGCGGCGCCGAGCGCAACCTGGTGCTCGGCGTGCCGCACGTGCGCATCGGCGCCGGCTCGTCGAACGACGTGGTGCTCGAGGACGCGCACGCGTCGCGCTTCCACTGCGAGCTGCGCAAGACCGACGAGGGCTGGCTCCTGCGCGATCTCGGCTCGCTCAACGGCACGCGCGTCGGCGAAGTGGCGGTGAAGGAGGGGCTGCTCTCGTCGGGCGCCACCCTCACCGTCGGCGAGACGCGCATCCGCTTCCTCGCCGACGAGGGCAAGCCGGAAGAGGTGGTCGCGTCGCCGCGCCAGCAGTTCGGCGACGTGGTTGGGCGCTCGTTGCGCATGCGCGAGGTGTTCGCGGTGCTCGAGCGCATCGGGCCGACCGATCTCACCGTGCTCGTCGGCGGCGAGACCGGCTCGGGCAAGGACGTGATCGCGCGCGCCATCCACGCGTCGAGCCCGCGCGCGAAGAAGCCGTTCGTGGTGTTCGACTGCGCGGCGGTCGCGCCCAACTTGATCGAGAGCGAGCTCTTCGGCCACGTCAAAGGCGCGTTCACCGGCGCCAACGAGAGCCGCGACGGAGCGTTCGTGCGCGCCGACGGCGGCACGCTGTTCCTCGACGAGATCGGCGAGCTGGCGCTCGACCTGCAACCAAAACTTTTGCGCGCGCTCGAGCAGCGCATGGTGCGGCCGGTCGGCGGCGGCAAGGAGCTCCCCGTCGACGTGCGCATCATCGCCGCCACGCACCGCAACCTCGAGCAGGCGGTGAAAGAGAGCACGCTGCGGCAGGATCTTTTTTTCCGGCTGTCGGTGGTCTCGGTGCAGGTGCCGCCCTTGCGCCACCGCCGCGACGATCTGCCGCTGCTCATCGAGCGCATCCTGATGGCGTCGGGCAAGCACGTCGGGCTCGCGCCCGAGACCATGACCATCCTCGAGCGCTACGACTGGCCGGGGAACGTGCGTGAGCTGAAGAACGTGGTCGAGAGCGCGGCGGCGGTGTGCGACGGCGAGCAGATCGAGCCCAAGCACCTCATGTTCTTCAAGCCGCGGCGGCGCGATCCTACCGTCGAGAAGCTGCCGCTCGCCGGCAAGACGCTGGAGTCGATCGAGCGCGCGGCGATCGCGCAGACGCTCGAGCACTGCGGCGGCAACAAGACCCGCGCGGCGCGCGCGCTCGGCATCTCGCCGTCGACGCTCTACGAAAAAGTAAAAAAGTACTCGCTGTAACAGAGGCGGAGAACCGCCAAGGCGCCGCAGACGCCAAAAAATTCAGGCGAGCTTGGCGCGGATGCGGACGGCGCGCGCCTTGAGATCGGCGTCGTCGGAGGTCTCTTCGATGAAGCGCAGCTTGCCGGCGAGCGTGCGCGAGCGCTTGGGCTTCTCGCGATCGAGCAGGCCGTCGAGCGCGTCGAGCACCTCGCCCACGCGCTCCGGCTTCTGGTGCTCGAGCGCCTGCTCGAGGACCTCGAAGTCGGGCGGCAGGCCGTGCGCCTTCACGTAGCGATCGACGGCGCGCGAGATCTCGTCGCGTCCGAGCGCGGCGAGAATTTTTTTGCGCAGGACGGCGCGCGCCTCGTCGGCGGGGTTGGCCTTGGGCGCGGGCTCGGCGGCCGGCGCGCGGCGCGCGGTCATGGACGGGGGCTCGGCGGCCGCGGGCTCGGTCGCGGGCGGCGTGGGCATCGAGCGGGCGGGCGGCGGCGCGGAAAGTTTTTCGGCGAGCTTGCCGACCTCGCCCTTCTCGAACAGCGCGTCGAGCGCCGCGCGATACTGCTTCGACGAACGATCGGCGGACGGCCCGGGACGCGCGCCGCCGGGCGTGCGCGAAGAGCCGCCCGCGCGATCGCGCCCGGCGTCGATCTCCCGCCACGACTTCTTCGGCCGATCCCGATCACTCACGGTTGCCGACGGTATGTCGCGCGCAGCGTCGCAGTCAAGGCGTAAAACCCCGCGCCCTCGTCGTTCATCGGTTAGACTTTGCGGCGCGTGGCCGACGATCCCCGCACAGGCAAGGTGCTGCAGGGCCGCTACAAGCTGGGCGGCCGGCTCGCCGAGGGCGGGATGGGCGTCATCTACGCCGCCGAGCGCGTGGGCATCGGCCGCCCGGTGGTGGTGAAGTTCCTGCACGCGGTCTTGACCGATCGCCCCGGCATCGTCGATCGCTTCGAGCGCGAGGCGCGCGCCACCGCGCGGCTCAATCATCCCAACTGCGTCGCGCTGGTCGACTTCGGCATCGAGGAGGGCGCGCCGTTTCTGTGCATGGAGTACGTCGAGGGGCAGACGCTCGCCGACGTGCTCGACCACGGCGCGCTCGCTCCGCCGCGCGCGGTGCGCATCGCGCTGCAGGTGCTGGCGGGCCTGGCGCACGCGCACGAGCGCGGCATCCTGCACCGCGATCTCAAGCCGGCCAACGTGATGATCATCGACGCCGTCGGGTGGACCGACTTCGTCAAGATCCTCGACTTCGGTCTGGCGAAGTTGCTCGGCGCGCCCGAGGTCGGCTCGGGCAAGCGCGAGGTCACCGTCGAGGGCATCGCCATCGGCACGCCCGGGTACATGTCGCCCGAGCAGGCGGCGGGGGTGCCGTCGGATCGGCGCTCGGACGTGTACTGCACCGGCGCGCTGCTCTATCACCTGGTGACCGGCACCAAGGCGTTCGCCGGCTCCGACGTGCACGAGGTGCTGCGGCGCCATCGCGAGGAGACGCCGGCCGCGCCGCGCGCCGCGACGCCGGGCGCGGGGATCTCGACCGAGCTCGACGCGGTGATCCGCCGCGCGATGGAGCGCGATCCGACGCGGCGCTACCAGAGCGCCGAGGACATGTCCGAGGCGTTGCGCGCGACGCCCGAGGCGCACGACGTCGAGGCGCCCAAGGAGGGCAAGCGCCCGCGGCCGCCCGCGCCGCCGCCGCCGCCGAGCGACGAGACGCGCGCCGAAGTGCCGTCGAGCCGCGCGCGCGCGCGCAAGTCTTCGGGCGGACGCGGCGGGTGGATGCTGGTGGCGGGGCTGATGCTCGGCGCGAGCGGGGCGATCGCGGCGGCGCTGTACACGCCGCTCGGCGGCGAGCTGCTGGCGCGCCTCAAGCCGGGCGACGCGCCGGGCGCGACGGCGCCGCCGGGCGAGCCGGAAGATCACGCGCCCGTGACCAAGGGACGCGCCAAGACCAAGACGACGAACGCAAACGCGAGCGCGACGAACGCGAACGCGACGAACGCGAACGTGGGCACCGGCGATCGCGTCAGCTTGAACGATCACGTCGTGATCGCGCCCGCGCCGGGCGAGCGCGCGGCGGCGCCCGATCTCGCCGCGCCCGCCGATCTCGCCGCCGCGCGCGATCTCGCGCCCGCGCCCGAGCACGCCGCGCCGAACAACGCCGCCGCCGAAGCCGACGACGCCGACGACGGCGCCGGCGAAGATCCGCGCGCGCAGCCGCCCGAAGCGCCCGGCGCGCCGCACCGCGAGATGCCGCAGGTGCGCTCGATCGCCGACGTGCGCGCGCTCATCCGCAAGCACGACGCCGACGGCGCGCTCGCCGCGCTCTACCATTTGCGCCGCCAGAAGCCGGCGCCCTCCGCCGCCAAGAGCGCCGAGATCGCCGCCCTCATCGGCCACCTTTATTATGACCGCCGCTGGTGGACCGACGCGCTGCGCGAGTACCGCTTCGCGCTGGCGCTCGAGCCGCGCCAGAAGTCGAACGCGATTCTCGTCGGCAACGCCGTGCACGCGCTCGCCGACGGCAAGACCTACGCGCGCGCGCGCCGCCTGCTCACCGACTACGTCGGCCGCGCCGCGCTGCCCGCGCTCAAGAAGGCCGCGCGCGCCACCTCGTCGCCGCCGCAGCTCAAGAAACGCGCGCAGCAGTTGATCGCCGCGCTCGACACCAAGTCGCGCCGCTAACGCCCGCGGCGCCCGCCTCGCTCACGCGTCTTCTCCTCGCGGCGGGCGGCGACGAGCTGGAGGTAGCCGAACAGCAGCCCGAGCGGGATGAAGCAGCCGGCCATGATGAAGCACGCCGACCGCGGCCCGGCCGTGAGCCCGGCGGTCAGGGCCTCGACGAGCAGCGCGACTCCGCCGAAGAAAAACCCGCCGCCCAGGAGCACG
>DASREC010000164.1:0-10958 GCA_035652295.1 Polyangia bacterium | reverse complement strand
AGATGCCGCGCGTCGAGCAGCGCTACGTCCTGATCGCGCCGAAGTCGCGCACGCTCTATTTCAACACGCCGCGCATGGCCGGGCTCGCGCGCACCGACGAGACCGTCGGCGACGAGAAGATCTACAAGTTCACCGTCGCTGGCGCGCCGAAGCTGGAGAGCGAGCCGGGCATGCCGGGATTCTCCGAGCTCGCGGGCTACGTGCACGTCTCGACGTATCGAACGTGGGAAGACGTGAGCGTCTGGTACCAGGGGCTGATCAAGAGCCAGCTCGAGCCGTCGTCGGCGATCACGGCCGCGGTGAAGGAGGCGACGCGTGGGATCACCGACGAGCGCGCCAAGATCCGCGCGATCTACGATCTGGTCGTCAAGAAGACGCGCTACGTGGCGCTCGAGTTCGGCATCCACGGGTACCAGCCGTATCGCGTGGCGCAGATCTTCGCGCGCAAGTTCGGCGACTGCAAAGACAAGGCGAGCCTGCTCGTGGTCATGCTCAAGCAGGCGGGCATCGACGCGACGCTGGTGCTGGCGCGCACGCGCTCGGGCGGCGATCTCGATCCCGAGCCCGCGTCGCTGGCGCCGTTCGATCACGCGATCGCCTACGTGCCGAAGTACGGCCTCTACCTCGACGGCACGGCCGAGTTCTCCGGCTCCGACGAGCTGCCGGCGCAGGACCAGGACATCCCGGTGCTCCAGGTGAGCGCGGGCAAGCTGGTGCGCACGCCGGTGCTGCCCGCCGCGCGCAACCACGTGAACACCGACTGGCGCGTGCGGCTCGACGCGAGCGGCGCGGCGGCGGTCGACGAGCAGATCACCATCGCCGGCGAAGCGGCGCACGAGTGGCGCAGCCACTACCAGTCGCCCGGCGAGCGGCTCGAGCGCTACGGCCGCGCGTGGAACGGCAAGCACCCGGGCGCGAAGATCGCCAAGCTGGAGATGTCGGTCGACGATCTCGAGAAGCCGGTGGAGGCGCGCGCCGCGATCGAGGTGCCGCACTGGGCGCGGCCGCAGGCGGACGCGGCGGGCGCGCAGCTCGTGATGCCGGCGCTCGGGCGCGAGGCCGACATGCTGCGCTCGTTCGCGCGGCTCTCGTCGCGCAAGCACGACTTGATCCTCGGCTACCCGTGGGCGCAGCAGGAGCGGGTGACGGTGACGCTGCCGGCGGGATTTCGCGCGCGGCGGCTGCCGGAGGCGCGCACCGTCGAGGCGCCGTTCGGCAAGTTCGCGCTGGCGGTGGAGGCGCGCGCCGGCGAGGTGGTGACCACGGCGACGCTGCAAATCGATCGGCATCGCATCGCGCAGGCGGACTACGCGGCGTTCCGGAAGTTCTGCGCCGAGGTGGACGCGGCGGTGGCGCAGGAGCTGGTCGTCGGCGGCGAAGCGGCGGCCAAAGCGGCGGTGCGCTAGTGCGGCAAATTGCCGCAGTTGGAATCCTGTTCGCGGCGTCGTGCGCGCACACCGGCGCGACGCGGCCCAATGCGCCGGAGCCGGCGGCGAACGCGGGGTGGGCGCTGCTCGCCGACGGCAAGACGGCGCCGGCGCGCGACGCGTTCGAGCGCGTGATCGAGAAGGACGGCGGCGATCTGCGCGCGCTCTACGGCCGCGCGGTGATCGCGCAGGAGACCGGCGACCTCGCGCGCGCGCAGCAGCTCTGGATGCAGCTGCTCCACGCCGGCATCGGCTCCCCCGACGAGGATTGGCCGCGCCTGGCGCTCGCCGCCGCGCGCCGCCTCGACAACCTCATCGGCGAAGTCCCCGGCGAGCGCGAGCGCATCGAGGGCGAGCTCGCGCGCCTGGACGCCGACCAGCTCCCCGAAGCCGCCGCGCGCCGCTTGCTCGCCGTGCGCGGCCGCTACGCGCGCCGCTACGGCAAAGAGGCCGAAGCGCGCGCGCTCGATCGCCGGCGCGGCTGTCCCGATCGCTGGTTCGTCGCCGGCCCGTACGGAAAATTTCCCCGCCTCGATCTCGGCAAACCGTTCGCTCCCGACGAGGCGAAGGACGCCGCGCGCTGGTCGCAGGCGCAGACGCGCGGCTGCGTGGTGAGCGTCGACGTGCCGGTCGGCCGCCCGGGCGTGGTCTACGCGATGGGCTGGATCAAGGCCGACCAGGCGAGCGTGGCGATCGAGGCCGACGCGCCGTGGCGCCTGCTCGTCGACGGGCGGGTGCTGTTCGACAACGCCGATCCGGATCGCTACGCGCCGCGCGAGCGGGTGCTGGCGGTGGCGCTCGGCGAGGGCTGGCACTTCCTGGCGGTCAAGCTGGCGGCGGTCGGCGGCAAGGTGGAGCTGGCGCTGAGCGTGCGCGGCGCGGTCGAGTTCTTCGACGGCAAGGCGGCGGCGGGCCCGGCGCTCGGCGAGAGCAAGGCGGCGCGCGCCAAGCCGATCGATCACGGCCGCGGCGCGGGCGTGGACGATCCGGCGCGCGCGCTCGCCGAGATCGAAGGCACGCTGGCGCTCGGCGAAGCGGATCGCGGCGAGGAGCTCGTCGGCGCGCTGCTGGCGAAGTGGCCCAGGTTCGCGGCCGGGCGCGTGCTGGCGGCGCGCGTGGCGCTCGACGATCCGTCGCGGCCGGCGCGCTTCGCGCAGGATCGCGCGCGCCGGCAGCTCGAGCGCGCGCTCGCCATCGAGCCGTCGCTCGTCGAGGCGCGCTACCGATTGGCGATGATGGCGTTCGAGGCCGATCGCCCGCGCGACGCGCTGGCGCGGCTGGCCGACGCGCCGCCGTCGGTGCGCAGCTGGCGGTTCGCGCTGGCGCGCTACCTGGCGCTGCGCGCGCGCGAGTGGCTGCCCGAGGCGGAGGCGGCGCTCGCCGAGGCGCGCAAGATCGATCCCGAGGCGTGCCCGCCGATCGAGGCCGAGCTGACGATGGCGCGCGAGCGTCACGACGTGGCCAAGCGCCTCAAGCTGGCGCGCAAGGCGTCGGTGTGCAGCGGCGGCTCGGAGGAGCTGGCCGATGCGCTGCGCGACGCCGGCGAGCTCGACGGCGCGGTGGCCGAGTACCGGCGCCTGCTGGCGCTCGATCCGTCGCGCGACATCTGGCGCGTCGGGCTCGCGGACACGCTGCAGCAGGCGGGACGCGCGCGCGAGGCGGCGGCGATCTTCGAGGCGCTGGCCGAGCGCTATCCGCGCGCCGCGCACTATCGCCGCCAGCTCGCCGACGCGCTGGTGGCCGCCGGCGACGAAGCGGGCGCGCGCAAGGTCTTGCAGCGCGGCTTCGAGGAGACGCCCGAGAGCCCCGACCTCGGGCGCGCGTACCAGGCGCTGTGCGAGCGCGGCCCGTGCCATCCGCTCGACGCCTTCCGCGTCGACGGGCGCGAGGTGATCGCCGCCTACCAGCACGATCTGCGCGAGCGCGGCGCGTACACCTCGCCGGCGGTGATCGTCCTCGATCGCACGATCACGCGCGTGTTCCCGACGGGCGGGCGCATGACGCTCACGCACAACATCATCCAGGTGCTCGACAAGGACGGCATCGACAAGTGGGGCGAGGTGACGATCCCCGAGGGCGCGGACGTGCTCACGCTGCGCGCGATCAAGGCCGACGGCTCGACGCGCGAACCCGAGGAGATCGCCGAGAAGGAGTCGGTGTCGCTGCCCGATCTCGAGCCGGGCGACTACGTCGAGTTCGAGTACGTCGATCCGGCGGCGCCGCCGGCGGCGTTCCCCGGCGGGTTCCTCGCCGAGCGTTTTTATTTTCAGTCGTACGACGCGCCGCTCGATCGCACCGAGTATTTATTGGTGACGCCGCCGGGCATGCCGCTCGAGCTCGACCGCCGCGCCGACGCGCCCGAGATGAAATTGGAGAAGCGCGACGGGCTCGAGGTGCGGAGCTGGTCGGGACGGCGGCGGCCGCAGGCGTTCCTCGAGCCGTCGTCGACGCCGTTCTCCGAGTTTTTGTCGTCGGTGCGGCCGGCGTCGGGGCTGACCTATCCGCTGTGGCGCGATTATCTGCGCGACCAGTCGTTCGGCAGCGAGCGTTCGAACGTGGAGCTGCGCGCGCTGGTCGAGCGCGAGACGCGCGGCCTCAAGACCGTCGGCGAAAAGGCGCGCGCGCTCGAGGCGTGGACGCGGCGGCACATCAAGGACGGCGGCACGCTCGACGAGCCGGCGACGTCGATCCTGGCGCGCGAGGAGGGCAACCGCGTGACGCTCTTGCTCGGGCTCTATCGCGCGGCGGGCATCGGCGCCGAGCTGTGGCTCGGGCGCAAGGCGCAGACGCCGCGGCTCGACGGGGCGCTGCCGGATCTGGAAGCGTACGACACCCCGCTCATCTGGATCCCGTCGGAGAAGTTGATCGTGAGCCCGCGCAATCGGCACTCGCCGGCGGGCTTCGTCGCGCCCGATCTGCGCGGCCAGCCGGCGCTGCCGCTGGTCGGCGGCTCGTGGGGACTGCGCACCATCGAGGCGGAGAACACCGACGATCGCAAGATGGATCTCGACGCGGTGCTGGCGCTCGACGGCTCGGCGGAGGTGACGGTGCGCGAGCGGCTGTTCGGCTGGCCCGCGCTGCAGTGGCGCGACGCGCTCGATCGGCTGAACGCGGATCGCGTGCGCCCGGAGTTCGAGCAGCGCACGCTGGGATTTTATTTTCCCGGCTCGACGCTGATCGATCTCAAGTGGTCGGGCGCCGACGACGACGACCGGACGTTCACCGTCGAGTACAAGTTCCATTCGCCGCAGTTCGCGCGGCGCGTGGGGCGCGGCCTGGTGCTGGTGGCGCCGTACCCGGCGACGCTCGGGCAGCGCTACGTCGGCGTGGCGGTGCGGCGCACGCCGCTGTACCTCGACTACGCGTCGCCGACGCGGCTCGAGGCGCGCATCCACGTGCCGGCGGGCGTGGAGATCGATCCCGCGCCGGCGGCGAGCGCCGACGGGTTCGGCAAGTTCGAGCAGCGCGCCGAGCGCACCAGGGACGGCTTCAAGCTGAGCGCGCGCTTCGAGCTGAACGCGCAGCGCGTGCCGCCGGAGCGCTATCCCGAGCTCGTCGACTTCGCCACGCGCGTCGATCGCGCGGAGGCCCACGCCGCCGAGATCCGCCCGCCACAGTAACGTGTCAATTCGCCCGCAGCGACGGGAAAGCCCGCCGCGCGCGCGGCGATCGCGCTGGCACGGGCGCTGCTGAAGGGACTCCGCGAAAGGAGAACTTCACATGCGCAACCTGAAGATGATGTTGAAGGCGTTCGTCGGCGTGGCGGCGGTCGCGGGGATGATCGGCTGCGAGGAGGTCGATTCACCGACGGCGAAGGTTCAATCGAAGCCGGTGGTGTCGTCGACGATCCCGATGACGCAGCCGATCGCGACGCCGGTCGCGAAGGTCGAGCCCAAGATCGAGCCGAAGATCGAGCAGCCGCCGAAGGTGGTGGACGAGGTCGCCGACGAGGACGGCATGAAGCCGAGCGAGCTGATCGAAGGCGCGCGCCAGGCGCTGTCGTCGGGCGAGACCGATCGCGCGCTCAAGATGTCGACGCTGGCGACCAAGAAGGCGCCGAAGCGCTCGGCGGCGTGGAACACGCTCGGCCGCGTGCAGCTCGCGCGCGGGCAGCGCAAGGACGCGATCGCCAGCTTCGAGAAGGCGGTGGAGCTGAACCCGTCGTCGAGCTGGGCGCAGAACAACCTCGGCCTGGCGCTGATCTACGACGGCAAGTACGAGGACGCGATCGACGCGCTGGAGGAGGCGACGCAGCTCGAGCCGGTCGAGGGCTATATGTGGAACAACCTCGGCATGGCGTACGAGCACCAGGATCGTCTCGAGGAGGCGCGCGACGCCTACTCGAAGGCGAGCGAGCTGAAGAACGAGCGCGCCCGCGAAAACTTCGCGCGGCTCCAGGGCGTCAAGACCATCCGCACGGCGAAGGCCGACGTCGAGCCGACGATCGCCGTCGAGCCCACGCTCCCCGACGGTGGCGTCAAGTAGCTCAGCCGGGTGGAACGCACTGCGTGCCGCCGGAGCAGACCAGCGGCGACTGGCAGCACCCGCCGCCGCAGCACGGCTGACCGGGCTGCCCGCACCCCGCCATGAGGACGCACGGCGGCTGGCACATGTTGTTCCCGAAGTTGCACATTCCAAAATTGCAGAAGTTCGGCGTACCGGTGCAGCACGGCAGCCCCGGCGAGCCGCAGCACATCCCGGTGACGCCGTCGCACGGATTGCCGGAGCAGAAGCCGCACTGCTGCGACGGGCAGCCCGGATCGGGACCGCAGTTGCGCAAGCCGCAGCTCGGCGTGCAGTTCATGTCGTCGGGCATCGACATGTCCATGTCCATCGCCATGTCGGCCGGCGGATTCTGGCAGGTGCCGACGGGCGGGCCGAGGTTCGGCCACACGCTCATCATGAATGCGCCGTTGCACTGGAGCCCGTTGGCGCACGAGCCGTCGGGGCAGCAGTCGTCGCCGAGGTTCTGGCCGCACGGCTGGCAGTGGTTGGTGCCGTCGCACGCGAGGAACGCGCCGAAGCACTGGCTGAACTGGCAGCAGATCTGTCCGCGGACCTGGCCGCACGTGTGGCACGTGCCGTTGTCGCAGGCGAGCGACGACGACGCGGGGCAGCTCGCTCCCGAGCAGCACGGATCGTTCAAGTCGCCGCACGGCGTGCAGTGGTTGCCGGGGCCGCCGCCGGGCGCGCCGGTGACGCACGTGAGGTTGGGATCGCACGACGGCGACGACGAGGTGCTGTTGCAGCACACCTGGTTGTTGCCGCCGCACGGCGCGCAGTGGTTCGATCCGTCGCAGAACAGATCGGAGCCGTTGCACACCTGGCCCGGGCAGCATTGATCGCCGATGCCCTGGCCGCACGCGACGCACGTCGTGCCGTTGCACAGCGAGCCGTCGCAGCAGGGCGCGCCGCCGGCCGAGCACGTGGCGCCCTGGTTGACGCACGTGACGCAGCTGCCCGGCCCGGTCGGATCGCTGCACGCGTGATCGCTCGACATGCAGCGCGTCTGTCCCGCGGGGCAGCACGCCTGGTTGTCCTGCCCGCACGGGAAGCACGAGCCGGCCGCGCAGACGTTGAACGGGTTGCACGTGCACGCGGTGCCGCAGCCGTTCTTGTCGGGGCCGCAGTAGGAGCCGACCGGATCGCAGTTCGGCTTGCACGAGAAGTCGACGCCGGCGAAGTCGACGCCCTTGAGATCGGGCGCGGGCGCGAGATCGAGCGGCACGCTCAGGTCGGCGCCGGGCGGCTCGGGCTCGGGGTGATAGCAGTTGCCGAATTGATCGCACGACGACTCGGCCTTGGCGCACTGCGTGTTGTCGAGGCAGATCTCGCTCAGCACCAGGTCGAGGCGCAGGCTGGCGCCGCGCGTGAACTTGAAGTTGGCCACGTCGCTGATGCGCAGCGTGCCCTGCAAGGTGGCGTCGAGCTGCAGGCGCACGTTGTCGTCGGGCATCTTGTCGCCCGGGATCAGCGTGGCGGTGAGCGGCAGATCTTTGCAGGTGGTGGTGGCGCCGCCGCAGATCACGATCGGCACGTCGAAGAACGGCTGCGCGGCGGAGTCGGAAGCGAGGCGGATGCGCAGCGTGTCGATGTCGCGCGGCACCTGCACGTCGCCCTTGTCGATGAACAGCACGATCTCGGTGCGCTCGCCCGAGCAGCCGGCGATCGCGAGCGCGGCGGCGATGAGCGCGGCGCGCCTCATTTGGTCACCGTCCACGGGCCGAGATCGGAGCGCGTGAGCGCCGGCGTGCCTGGCTGGCTGAGCAGCACCGCCAGCGTGATCACGCCCGCGATCACCACCACGCCGCCGATCACGCCGCCGATGATCGCCCCGTTGCGACGGCGGCGCGCGCGCTCCTCCTGCTCGGGCGTCGGGCCCGTCGGCGTCGCGATCAAGTTCGGCTTGTCGGTCGTGTCGAAGCTCGGCGGCGGCAGCAGCTTCTCGGGATGCTCCTCGGGCTTGTCGACGTGCGGCGGCGGCGGCTGATCGGGAGGGCGCGCGCTCGCCTCGTCGACGCGCTGCTTGAGCGTGGCGATGCGCGCGCGCACCTCGGCGACGTCGGGCGCGTTCGGCTTGGCGGCCACGTACGCGTCGTAGTGGCGGATCGCTTCCGGATAATTCTCCAGCCGATCGTGGCAGCGCGCGATGTTGAAGTCGAACGCGGCGGCCGGCTTGGCGCGCTTGGCGGCCTCGAACTCGCCGAGCGCGGTGGTGTAGTCGCCCGAGTCGTAGGCGGTGCGTCCCTTCTCGAAGTGCTTGCGAGCCACCTCGGTGTCGGGATCGTCGAGCCCCCACGCGGGAAGCGGCGCCGCGGCCACCACTACCGCCATCAAGATCAAGCTACGCATAAGTTGCCGTCGTTCATTTTCCCCCAGCGCGCGGCCGATGTAAAGCGTCAGCGGTCGAGCGGCACGTCGGCGAAGCCGCCGTAAAAATTACACACGTCGCTCGACCCGGTCACCGTCCCCGTCGCCGCGAAGTCGCCTTGCAGCCGGCCCGCGGCGTCGACGTGCAGGTGGAGCTCGCCGCCCGTCGCCACGCAGCCGGAGCCGTCGAGGTGGATCTCGAGCTGCGACGCCGAGCCGCCGCCGAGCGGCACGGTGATCGACGCGAGCGCGGTGGCGGCGTTGACGTCGGCGTGCACGCTGGCGCCGGCCGAGTCGGTCGCCCCCACCAGGCCGAACGTCAGCACCGACGAGAAACCGTTGATGGTGAAGGGATCGTCCTTGCCGTCGCCGAGCGCGCTGCACTCGTGATCGGCGCCGCCGGCCAGCGCCGCGTGCACCATGCCGCCCGGCGTCGGATGCGATTGCGTCAGCTCGTCGACGACGCAGCCGCCGGTGAGCAAGAAGACGCCGAGCGCGATCCGCACGCTCCCAGCTTAGCGCGCCCGATTGCTGCGCGCCAAAGCCCGTCGTAAGCTGAAGCCGGTGCGCTCCGTCGTCGTCGCCGCCTGGCTGCTCTCATTAATAGGTGCGAGCGCGTGCGCGCCCGAAAAGCCGCAGGGCGGCGGCGCGACGGTGATGGTGGGGCGCGGCGCCGACGTGCTTGCGCTCGACCCGGCGCGCATCACCGACTCGGAGTCGGCGGAGGTCTGCGAGCAGATCTTCGATCACCTGGTGCGCTACCGGCAGAGCTCGACGGAGATCGAGCCGTCGCTGGCGACCTCGTGGGAGGTGACCGACAGCGGCAAGGCGTGGATCTTCCACCTGCGCCCGCACGTCAAGTTCCACGACGGCACGCCGCTCGACGCCGACGCGGTGGTGTTCTCGTTCGAGCGGCAGCGCGATCCGCGCCATCCCTATCACCAGTCGGACTTCACCTATTGGGAGTCCGATTTCCGCAACATCCAGAACGTCGAGGCGATCGATCCGCTGACGGTGAAGATCACCATCGAGCGGCCGTACGCGCCGTTCCTCGCCAACCTGGCGATGTTTCCCGTCTCGATCGTTTCGCCGACGGCGGTGAAGAAGTGGAAGAACGACTTCGCGCGCCATCCCGTCGGCACCGGGCCGTTCAAGTTCGTCGAGTGGTCGCCGGGCGAGCGCGTCACGCTCGAGGCCAACGATCAGTACTGGGACGGCGCGCCGCAGATCAAGCACCTGGTGTTCGTCGCCATCCGCGATCCGCGGCAGCGGTTGGTGGCGCTCGAGGGCGACGCCATCGACGTGGCGGAGAACCTGTCGCCGCAGGACCTGCAGTTCGTGGCGCTGCATCCGGATCTCTCGCTCAAGCGGATCGCGGGCAACAACGTCGGCTACCTGGCGATGAACGTGACTCATCCGCCGTTCGACGACGTGCGCGTGCGGCGCGCGGTCAACTACGCGATCAACAAGACGGCGATCGTGAAGCTCATCTATCAGGGCCTCGCCGTCGAGGCGACCAGCGCGGTGCCGCCGTCCTTGTGGGGCCACGTCGACGAGCCGCTCTACACCTACGATCGCGAGAAGGCGCTGGCGCTCCTGCGCGAAGCCAACTTCACGCCGCCCGCGCGCCACCCGCGGCTGTACACGATGGACACGTCGCGCTCGTACATGCCGTCGCCCGAGACGGTGGCGCGCATCGTCCAGCACAACCTGCACGACGTCGGCATCGACATCGACGTGGTGAAGGAGGACATCGATACGCACGTGCGGCTGACGCAGGAGGGGCAGCACGATCTCTGTCTGCTCGGCTGGACCGGCGACAACGGCGACCCGGACAATTTTTTGTACCTGCTGTTCGATCCGGAGAACGCCGAGGTGGGCAGCGCGCGCAATATTTCGTTTTTCAAGAACGCGCAGCTGCACGGCATGCTCACGTGGGCGCGCGAGTCGCCCGATCGCGCGTGGCGCGAGCGCTACTACAAAGAGGCGCAAGACCTGATCGCGAAAGAGGCGCCGTGGGTGCCGCTGGCGCACGCGGAGGTGGTGGTCGCCGCGCGCCGCTCGCTCGGCAATCTGATGGTGCACCCGTCGAGCAATATTTACTTCCATAAGGTCACGCAAAAGTGAGCGCGCCGCGGCGACGGGCGAGCGATCACGTGCGGGCGCGCGCCGACGGCCTGTTCGGGCGCTTGCGCCTGCGGCACAAGCTGGCGGTGATGCTGACCGTCGCGGCGTTGCTTCCCGTTCTCGGCGCGTCGACGGTGGCGATCCGGCTCGTGCTGTCGAGCTTGAAGTCGGGCGCGCGCGCGCAGACCGAGCGCACCATGCGCGTGGCGCTCAACCTCGTGCTGTCGCACGTCAAGGAAGTCTTCGAGGACACCGTGCGCATGTCGGAGACCGCGGGGCTCTCCGATCTCTTGCTGCTCGATCCCGCGTCGACGGACGAATTGCTCGCGCGGCACGAAGACGAGCTTCAGCCGGGCCTGGTCGAGATCGCCGACGCCGACGGGAAGGTGGTCGGGCGGCGCGCCATCGGCGGGCGCGGCTCGAAGTCGCTCGAATTGCCCGACGGCGCCGAGCCGATCCGCCGCGCGCTCGGCTACGAGCGGCGCGTGACCATCGCGCGCGTCGATCGCGCGCTCATCATCCGCGCCACCGCGC
>DASREC010000163.1:0-22228 GCA_035652295.1 Polyangia bacterium | reverse complement strand
GCGGCGCCGAGCGACAGGCCGGCGGCCGCGGCGACGTCGCGCATGGTGGTGGCGTCGAAGCCGCGCTTGCGGAACAGGGTCAGCGCGGCGTCGACCACGCGGCGGCGCGTCTCCTCCGACTTCTTCGGGCGGGGGCTGGGCGTAGGCATGGCGCGAATTTGAACATGTTCAAATTTTTGCGCAACCGCGGCGGCGACGGGAGGGAGCGCAGGAAGGCCGCTACGCCAATGCCGATCACTCAAGCGCAAGCGATCGAATTTGATCCGCTGGCCGTGGCCGTAGCCGTAGCCGTAGCCGTAGCCGTAGCCGTGGTCGATCTCGCACTACTTCAAAGCCATCTTCGTCGGTATCGACTCGTCGCAGTTGGCCCCGAGCGAGGCGTAGCCACGAGGCATGTGGTAAGCGAGCGCTTGGGAAGTTGCGCGATGGAGAGGGGGAAACGGCTACGGCCACGGCTACGGCTACGTCCACGTCGTTAAGTGATCGGCATTGCCGTTAGCGCTTGATGCAGCCGAGGAGCGCCACGTTCACCGGGCGGGTCTCGGCGTCGCCGCCGGAGAGCGCGTGGCCGTGGGCGCCGTCGTCGCGCGAGCGGTCGCCGAAGTTGGAGCGGGTGCCGCGCTGCAGGCCGTAGCCGAACGCGCCGCCGCCCGACTGCGCGTTGTAGTGGCGGAACGAGCCGTCGGGCTCGGGCGCCTGGTCGCGCTCGTTCCACGTCAGCACCTCGGCGAGGTGGTGCGAGTGCGCGCCGCCGGGCGCGACCGTGAACGGCGCCGACGGCGCGGCGGTGGCCTGCGCCTGCGCCTCGCCCAGCTTGCGGCCGGCGTCGGGCGGCGCGTACTGCGGCAAATTGCCGCTGCCGTCGTTGAGGAAGCGCGGGAACACGCCGAGCAGGTTGGGCACGCGGAACTCCCCCGCCGCCGGCGCGGGCGCGCCGTGCGCGGTGTCCCACGTCGAGCCGATGGCGGCGTGCAGCGCGCGCTCGGCGGCCGCCGGGTAGGCCTGGCCGTTGGCCGGGAGAAATCCCGCCGGGCACGTCGCGCCGGCGAACAGGATCACGGTGCCGGGCGGCACGGCCGGGGCGGCGGCCGGCGCGACCGCGGCGCGCACGTCGTGGATGGTCAGCGCCGCGGCGGCGGCGATCGCGACGGCGGCGCCGCCGGCCAGCAGCTTCGAGGTGGTCGACATGGCCCGAGCGTAGAGGCATCGGCGCGGCCGCGTCAACGCCGCCGCAGCGACGGCGCTCCCCAGGGCTGCGTCCGCTTCGACGCGCGCGCGCCGCGGCAAGCGCGCGATTCTCCTCGACGGGAAATTGGATCGCCGCTTGCGAAGGTGACGCGCCATGCGACTGGCCCATCTCGCGATCGCGGGTTTCCTGTTCGGCGGCGCCGCCTGCCTCGGACGTTACACGCCGCCGGGCGGCTCGAGCTCGGGACAGCAGCAGAGTCCCGCGCCCATGTCGCCGTCGCCGAACGGCGGCGGCAACGGAGGCGGCAACGGCAACGGCAACGGCGCCGGCAACGGCAACGGCGGCGGCAACGGCAACGGCGGCGGCAATCACGCGCCCGCCGACGGCGGAACCAACACGCCGCCCCCGAACAACACGCCGCCCCCGTCGAGCGCGCCCGACGGCGGAGCCGGCACGCCGCCCGCGTCCGGCGGCCCCAACTGCCAGTCGCTCGGCGACTGCTGCGATCTCCTCGACACCGCCGCCGCGCAGATGTGCAACGACTCGATCGCCGGCCTCAGCGACGACGTGTGCCAGCAGATCCTGATGCAGCTCCAGCAGCAGGGCGTGTGCCCCTGATTCACGCCGCGCGCTGCCTATAACGTCATCGATGGATCCAGCGCCCGAGCCCGAACGGCGCGGGAACGGACACGACCGCGCTCCGGCCGCGCGGCCGCCGTTCGGCGCGCGCGTGCGCCGCGCCGCGCGCGATCACCGTCGAGGAGTGCGCATCGGCGCGATCGTGCTCGCGGTGCTGGTGGTCGGCTCGCTGCTCGCGTGGTGGTACTTCTCCGGCTTCGAGTCGACCGACGACGCGCAGATCGACGCGCACATCAGCACCGTGTCGACGCGCGTGGCCGGCACCGTCACCGCGGTCTACGTCGAGGACAATCAAGAGGTCAAGGCGGGGCAGCTCCTGGTGCAGCTCGACCCGCGCGACTTTCGCGTGGCGGCGGCGCGCGCCAAGGCGGAGCTCGCGCAGGCGCAAGCGCAGCTCGAGGCCGAGCACCCGAACGTCCCGATCACGGAGACCGCCAACGTCACGCAGCTCGCGACCAGCGAGCAGGACGTCTCGACGGCGCGCTCCGCGCTGGCGGCGGCCGAGCGCGATCGCGAAGCGGCGGTGGCGCGCGTGCGCCAGGCGGAGGCCAACCTCGCGCGCGCCGACGCCGACGAGCGCCGCTACCAGTTTCTCCTCGACGAGCGCGCGGTCACACGCGAGCGCTACGATCAGATCATCGCCGCCGCCAAGGCCGCGCGCGCCGAGGTCGACTCGCAGCGCGCGCTCGCCCGCGCCGCCGCCAAGAACGCCGACGAGCAGCGCGCGCGCATCGAGCAGGCGCTGGCGCGGCAGTCGGAGGTGCGCGCCGATGCGCCGCGCCAGCTGGTCATCCGCCGCGCCGCGCTCAACGCGCGCGAGGCGGCGATCGAGGCCGCGCAGTCGTCGCTCGAGCGCGCGCAGCTCGACGTCGAGTACGCCACCATCAGCGCGCCGATCGCCGGCACCACCGGCCGCCGCTCCGTCGAGCCGGGCAACCGCGTGCAGCCGGGCGAGCAACTCCTGGCGATCGTCGATCTCGACGACGTCTGGGTCACCGCCAACTTCAAGGAGACGCAGCTGCGCAAGATACGCGTCGGCCAGCGCGCGCGCGTGCACGTCGACGCGCTGGCGCAGGACTTCGACGGGTGGGTGGAGAGCTTCGCGGCGGCGAGCGGCGCGCGCTACAGCCTGCTGCCGCCGGAGAACGCCACCGGCAACTACGTCAAGGTCGTGCAGCGCATCCCGGTGCGCATCCGACTCAAGCCGGGACAAGATCCGAAGCACCGCCTGCGTCCCGGCCTCTCGGTCGAGCCCAAAGTCTTCGTGCGATGAACGTCGAGTGGCGCCCGCAGCACAACCCGTGGGCGATCGCCATGACCGTGACGCTGGCGACGTTCATGGAGGTGCTCGACACCAGCATCGCCAACGTCGCGCTGCCGCACATCGCGGGAAATCTCTCGGCGACGTTCGACGAGAGCACGTGGATCCTGACGTCGTATCTGGTCTCGAACGCGGTGGTGCTACCGGTGAGCGGCTGGATCTCGATGCGCATCGGACGCAAGCGCTTCTACATGGCGTGCGTGGCGCTGTTCACCGTGTCGTCGTTCGCGTGCGGGCTGGCGCCGAGCTTGAGCGCGCTCATCGTGTGCCGCGTGCTCCAGGGCGCGGGCGGCGGCGGGCTGCAGCCGAGCGAGCAGGCGATCCTCGCCGACACGTTCCCGCAGGAGAAGCGCGGCATGGCGTTCGCCATCTACGGCATGGCGGTGGTGCTGGCGCCGGCGATCGGCCCGACGCTCGGCGGCTACATCACCGATCACGCGAGCTGGCGCTGGATCTTCTTCATCAACGTTCCGGTCGGCGTCACGTCGCTCGTCTTGACGAACCGGCTGGTCGACGATCCGCCGTGGGTGCGGCGCGGCTCGAACGCGCGCGCGCCGATCGACTACGTCGGGCTCGGGCTGATCGTGGTCGGCCTCGGCGCGCTGCAGATCCTGCTCGACAAGGGCGAGCGCGACGATTGGTTCAGCTCGCACTTCATCACCGGCGCGGCGCTGGTGGCGGCGGTGTCGCTGACGGCGCTGGTGATCTGGGAGTGGCGGCAGGAGCACCCGATCATCGAGCTGCGGCTGCTCGGGCGGCGCAACTTCGGCGTGGCGGCGATCATGATGCTGATGCTCGGCGTGGTGCTGTTCGGCTCGACGGTGCTGCTGCCGCAGTATCTGCAGACGGTGATGGGCTACAGCGCCCAGGACGCGGGCATGGTGCTGTCGCCGGGCGGGCTGGTGGTGATCTGTCTTCTGCCGCTCGTCGGGCGGCTGATCACCAAGATCGATCCGCGCTGGCTGATCGGTTTCGGTTTCTTCATCACCGCGGTCGCGCTCTATCACATGACGTCGATCCATCCGGGCATCTCGTTCTGGACGGCGGTGAAGTTCCGCATGTTCCAGTCGGTGGGGCTGGCGTTCCTGTTCGTGCCGATCACGACGCTGGCGTACGTCGGCATTCCGCCGGAGAAGAACAACTCGGTGTCGGGGCTGGTCAACCTGGCGCGCAACGTCGGCGGCGGCGTCGGGATCTCGATCGCGCAGACGCTGCTGTCGCGGCGCGCGCAGCTGCACCAGACGAACCTGGTGGCGCACGTGACGCCGTTCGATGCGCCGCTGCGCAGCGCGCTCGCCGGGCTCGAGCACGCGCTGGTGGCGAAGGGCGTGGCCGGCGCGGAGGCGACGCGGCGCGCGTACGGGATCGTCTACGGGCAGGTGCTGCAGCAGGCGGGGACGCTGGCGTTCATCGACGTGCTGTGGCTGCTCGCGATCGCGTGCGCGTGCCTGGTGCCGCTGGTGACGCTCATGCACCGCCCGCCGCGCGACGCAGCGCCGGCGATGCACTGATCAACGAACGATCGATCAGTAGCTGAGCAGCGCGCTCGGGCGATAGTGGGCGAGCACGCGCACCACCGGCCACGCGTCGGTGTCGCGCAGCCCGTCGAAGCGCGCCAGCACCACCACGACGTCATCCGGATCGACGAACGGATAGCTCACCGGCAGGAGCGCGCGGTGGCCGGTGCTCACGTCGAGGTTCATCGACTGGCGCGTGAAGATCTGCGCGCGCGACTCGCTGCGCTGGCCGGCCGCGCGCGTGACCCAGCGCTCGGTCGGCGCCAGCTCCACCTCGCGCGTCGAGCCGACCAGCCGCGTCTCGTCGAGCAGCCCGGCCGGCGTCAGGCGCGCGCGCACGATCACCAGCGTGCCGCGAAACTGCTCGGGCCGCGCCAGCACCTGCGACAAGCTGAACAGCGGGATGCGCCGCTCGTGCAGGAGCGGCACGTCGCGATCGACGTCGCCGCCGCGCATCGCCACCACGCGCGCCAGCAGCTCGGGCGCATCGGAGCGCGTTTGCAGCTCGCGATCCCACGCGCCCGAGAGCAGCACGCGCAGCGCGGTGAAGTGGCCGGCGTCGACGCAGCGGCGCAGCTCGCTCCACGCGCGATCGGGATCGGCGGGCAGGAGCTGGGTCGCCGCCTCGGCGCAGCGGCTCGGTCCGTAGACGCGCGACGCGAAGTCGACCGGCTCCGGGGCGGGAGGCGGCGGCTCCTCGACGCGCGCCTCCTCGACGGGCGCCGGCTCCGCGGTGCAGCACTCCTCGACGCGCGCCGGACCGGCGGTCGCGCAAGCCGAGCAACAGATTGCGCCCAGGACGAGCATCGCGCGTCTCCGCAAGCGACACCTCCGCCGACCCGACGAGCGGGTGCTCCCTTTATTCAACCACATTCGCAGCCGCCTCGGCCGGCGGGCTCGATTTGGCGGCCGCGGGCAGATCGGTCATCATTAATAGATGCTGATCGCCGCGCTGCTCGTGGGTGCGCTCACCGCCTACTACTTCGGGCTCCGCGCCGGCGCGTACGCCGCCGTCGCCGCGCTCGGGCTGTTCGTGGTGGCGCTGTTCATGCCGCGCTTCGCCGTGTTCTTCTACGTCGGCGTCGCGGCGGCGGGCGTGGCCGTGTGGCAGATCGGCTCGCGCCGCCCGCGTCCGCCTGACGCGGTGCTGGCCGTGCGCTGGGCGCGCCGCGGAATCGGGCGCGCATGGTCGACGGTGCGCGCGCTGCGCAAAGACGACGACAAGCGCAACTAGAGCTGCTTCGTCCGAATGTCGATCTTCGACGTCAGCGTCTTGTGCACGGGGCACTGGTCGGCGATCTTCATGAGCCGCGCGCGCTGCTCGTCCGTGAGCGGGCCGGTCAGCTCGATCTCGCGATCGATCTGATCGAGGCGCGCGCCCGGCTTGTCGCAGTGCGCGCAGTCTTCGGCGTACACGCGCCGGTGCTTGAGCCGCACGCTCACGCCGGCGAGCGGCCAGCCGTGGCGCCGCGCGTACAGCCCGATGGTCATCGACGTGCACGAGCCGAGCGCCTCGAGCAAGAGCTCGTACGGGTTCGGCCCCGCGTCCTCGCCGCCGACGTCGACCGGCTCGTCGCCGATCGCGTGGTGCGGCCCGACCTGAAGCTCCTGCTTGAAGCCGGCGCCCGAGCTGCGCACCAGCACTTCGCGTGAATCGTCCATGCGCGCCACTATAACCGAGTGAATCGCCGGCGCGCGCGATCGCATCTAGCGCGCGTGATCGCCGTACGCGAGCGCGCGGGCCAGCAGGTCGAGCTGCTCGCGCTCGTCCGAGCTGCGCGCGCGCTCCTCGAGCCGCTTGAAGATCGGCTCGGCGAAGCGCCCGTAGCGCGCCTGCAAACGCCGCGCGATCGCGTCGTAGTCGTAGTGCGACAGACCGCGCAGCTCGCCGAGCGTATCGAGCACCGCCTGCTCCGCCTCGGGCGTGATGATCTCCGCGCGCCCGACCATCACGCGCACCAGCTCCGCCGGCGCCGGCTCGATGTGCAGCGGCAGCGCGGCCGACGTGCTCTCGGACGGCAGGATGTAGAACACGCGCAGGCCGTCCTCGAACCAGTCGTCGCGCCAGGTGGCGAGCATCGCGCGCGCCTCTTTGACGAACAGCCCGTGATCGAGCAGCACCGCGCCCAGCTCCTGCTCGAGCCCCGCGAGCGTGCCGCCCGCCGGCCGCTCGACGGTGACGCCGCCCGCCGGCACGTCCACCGCGCGCCACGCCAGCTTGCCGCCGTGCCGCTCGAACACGATCACACGCCCGAGCGCGCGCCCGCCCGGCCCGCGCAGCCGCACCGAGCGCCCGTCGAGCTTCGCCTCGAGCGGCAGCGCGAACGTCCCCACGCCGCGGTAGAACAAAAACTTCTCGTACTCGGTCTTGGCGCCGCACACGCGCAGCGGCGCCGCGTCGGTCTCGCGCGCGGCGTAATAGTGCGAGCCGCGCTCCTCGCGCAGGAGCGGCGCGTTCAGCTTCGGCACGATCATGAAGCGCCCCCAATCGATCCCGTGGCTCACGTCTTTCGCCGCGGGATACCACTCGGTGATCTTGCCGCCGGGAAACTCGACGCGCACCGACGCCTCCATTTCGCGGTTCGAGTAGAAGTAGATCACCGGCGTCTCCATGCGCACCGTGCCGCGCGTGCCGCTCTTGCCGCCGCCGCTCGACCACGGCGGCTCGCCCGGCACGAGCTCGCCGATGCCGCGCACGCCGCCGTTCGCGCCGTCGTAGACGAAGCCCGGCAGCTCCTTCGGCCCGGCGAGCGGCTTCCAGTCGACCGCCACGCCGTCGTCGCCCGACACCTGCGTGAAGGTCCCCCACTCGTGCACCACCAACCCATCGACCGCGTGCGGCGTCAGCGCGGCGAGATCGAGCATCAACTTCGCGAGCAGAATTGTTGGCCCCATGCACGGTGGACGAGTCGGGCGCGAAAGCGTTAACCGCCGCGTTTCGTGTTAACGGTGGAGGGCGCTCATTCGTCCAGCAAAAGGTGCATGGTGTCCGTAAAGGCGCGGGCCGAGCCGGCTCGGGTGATCGTCGACGAGCTTCAGGTCGCGGCCGCGCGCGGCGGCGATCGCGCGGCGTTCGGCAAGCTGTTCGAGCAGTTCGCGCCGATGGTGCACGGCATCCTGCTCGCGCGCGTGGCGCCCGCGGACGCCGACGATCTGTTGCAGGAGGTGTTCTTGACCGCGCTCGAGAAGATCGCCGCGCTGCGCGACGCCGGCGCCGTCGGCGCGTGGCTGGCGATGATCGCGCGCAACCTCGCCACCGACGGGCAGCGCGCGCGCCGGCCGACCGCGCCGCTGCCGCGCGACCTGGCGACGTACGACGCGCCGAAGTCGGAGGCGGCCGAGGTGCTGGCGATCATCCGCACGCTGCCCGAGGCGTATCGCGAGCCGCTCGTGCTCCGGTTGGTCGAAGGCATGAGCGGACCCGAGATCGCCGAGCGCGTCGGGCTGACGCCGGAGTCGGTGCGCGTGAACCTGCACCGCGGCATGCAGCAGCTGCGCGCGCGGCTCGGGCTGGAGACGGATCATGAGTGACGACTATCTCTGGGACGGCTCGGGCGAGCCGGACCCGGCGGTGCGGAAGCTGGAGGAGCTGCTCGGCGAGGCGCGCTATCGCCCGCCGAAAACGCCGCGCTCCGTCGAGCCGAACGCGCCGAACGAGCCGGGCAAGTCGAACGAGCCGAACGCGCCGCGCCGCCGCGTGACGAAGCGCCGCGCGACGCAACTGATCGTCAGCGCCGCGTTCGCGATCGCAATCGCGACGTGCGCGCTGTGGATGCTTCGGCCGCGCGGCCCCTCGCTGGTGGTCAAGCGCGTGAGCGGCACGGCGCGGGTCGCGGCCCGTCCGATCGGCGATTCCTCGCGGTTTTATCCAGGCAGTTGGCTGGAGACCGACGGCGACTCGGGCGCCGAGATCGCGCTCGCCGGGCTCGGCTCGGTCGACGTCGGTCCGCGCTCGCGCGTGCGGCTGCGCGCCACCGGCCCGTCCGAGCAGCGGCTCGAGCTCGAGCGCGGCAGCATCCACGCGCGCGTCACCGCGCCGCCGCGGCTGTTCGTCGTCGACACGCCGGCCGCCGCCGCGGTCGATCTCGGCTGCGAGTACACGCTCGCCGTCGACGATCAGAAAGTCTCGCACCTCGAGGTGACGCGCGGCGAGGTCGAGCTCGCCGGCGCCGGCCGCGTGTCGCGCGTGCCCGCCGGCTGCCGCTGCGACACGCACCCGAACGCCGCGCCGGGAATTCCCTACGCGAGCGACGCGCCCGAGCCGCTCAAGCGTGCGCTCGGCGCCTGGGAGTCGGGCGGCGGCCGCCCCGCGCTCGACGACGCGCTCGCCCACTCGCGCCGCGCCGACGCGCCGACGCTGTGGAACCTGCTCGAGCGCACCGACGGCGCCGATCAAAAAGTCGTCGCCGATCGTCTCGGCGCGCTGGTCCCGCCGCCCGCCGATCGCGATCGCGAGGCGTGGTGGGGCCGCGTGACCGGCGACTGACGCTCACATCGCCGGCCGCTCGGCTTCGTTCAAGCGGCGCACGGTCTCCCTGCGCAGCCAGCCCGAGTCGATGCGACGCCGCGGCTCGACGACGATGCGCGCGCCGCCGGCGATCGGCTCGGCCAACACGTGCGTATCCTTCATCACCACCGGGCAGCGCCCGATTCCCCCGCCGCCGTGACCGCGCCCGTCGTGCTTCATCGCCTGTGGCCGCGTCTGCGCGGCACGCACCAGGCGATCGGCGCGCCGGCGGATCTGCTCGCGCGCGGCCGGCGACTCGGCGAGCACGCGCAGCTCGACGCCGTCGGCGAGGTTGCGCGGCTCCACGCGCGCGCCCGGCACCACCGTCGGGCAGTTGCGCATTCCGCCGCGCCCGCCCTCGGGGACCGCGATGCGCGCCGCCGCGGCCGCCGGCCACGCGCCGAGCGCCAGCACCAACAGCGACCTCGATATCGCGCTCATGACGAACCGTGCCGACGCAAAATCCGAACCGCGATCACTCCTCGGCGTTGCAACACTGCCCGCTGCACGACGGCGCGCTCTCGTCGCTGCGCGAGGCCTGCGCCGGGGCCGCGTCGTAGCCCGACGTCGGGCAGCGGAACAGCCGCCCGGCGATCGAGTAGTCGTACACCGCGATCGATCCGGTGAGCATGCGCGGCTGCCCGACGGCATCGATCACCACCAGGTTGCCGCCGCGCAGCGCGGCGTTGTTGCGCACGTCGTCGTACGCCGCCTGATAGTCGAGCGAGTCTTCGTTGGCGTCGGCGGCGCGGCCGCTCACCGCGCCGAGCGGCCAGCAGCCGAGCGGCTCGCGACGCGACACCTGCACGAGCTGCACGAGCCGCGGATCGGCCGTCGCGCGCGGCTGCGCCTCCCAGCACCCCGCCAGCAGCAGCGCTGCCGGCGCGAAAGCCGAGAGACGAAATCGGGCCGTTCCACCTGCGCTACGCTGCATGGCGCTTCCTCCTCGCGTCCGGTTGTGGCTCACCGTAGACGCCGAAGTTGCGCGCGCAACTCGTCGCGCGCCCGACTGGCTCCGTCGAGAAACGCGCCTAGAGTTCCTGGATCCAGGCGAGCGCGCGCAACCCTTCGCGCGTGAGCGCCGCGTCGTCCATCAGCGCGATCACCGTCGAATGATACAGCGCGCGCCACTTCGCCCAGCGCCAGCGCACGTCGGGGATCGGGCCGTACGCCGCGCGAAACGCCGCGTGCGCGGAGGGCGGCAGGAAGCTGTGCGCGATCGCCAGGTCGATCGCCGGATCGCTCGCGTGCAGATCCCCCCAATCGATCACGCCACAAAGCTTTCGCGATTCATTCAATAACAAATGGCGAACATACATATCGCCGTGAACCAGCACCGGAGGCTCGGGATGCAGCGGCTCGACCGATTTCAATAAGTCATTCAATCGGCCGATATCGGATATCAATCCTTTCGATTGCATTGCATTGAAATTGGTGCGCGCGCGCGAAATCAGGCGCTCGGCATCGAGGCGCGCGAACCGATCGGGCGGCGCATCCTCGACGGGAATCCGGTGTAACGCGGCGAGGAAGCGGGCGAGCGGCGCGGCACACTCGGCGCGTTCGCGGTCATTCAAATCTGCACCGCAAGCGGTTTCACCCGGCACCATTTCGTGACCGAGAAACGGCCACGGATAATCGAGATCGGCGTGACCGAGCCACTTCGGGATTGGCGCCGGCAGCGGCAATAACGGGGCGATTCGCGGCAAAAACCGGTGCTCTTTGACGATCCAATCGACGGCGAGCTCGCGCCGCGGGAAGCGGAACATCAGCGAGCCGTTCACGCGAAACGCGAAGTTGTCCCAGCCTTCGCCCGCCGGCTCGGCGCGCGCCGGCCGCAGCTCGGGGAACTGCCGATCGATCAGCGCCGCCGCCAGCGACGGCGAGACCAGCTGCTCCGCGGGGGGAATCGGCATGCGCGCATCATAGCCTCGCGCGGCGCTCCGAGCGCAGCAAGCTCCACTCGAGCGCCGGCGGCGTGACCAGCGTGGTCAGCACCACCATCGCCACCACCGCCGAGAACGTCGGCGGATCGATCACGCGCTGCCCGCCGACCGTGAGCGACGCGCCGGCGCCGGCGAAGATCAGCCCGACCTCCCCGCGCGGCATCATACCGATGCCGACCGACAGCCGATCGACGCCCTTCTGCACCACGCCGAGCGAGCACGCCTGCTTGCCGAGACACGCCGCGACGGTGAGCGCGCCCGCCAGCGCCAGCGCGCGCGGATGCGCCAGCGCGCGCAGATCGGTGCGCAGGCCCATGACCACGAAGAAGATCGGCACCAGGAACGACGCGATCGGGTGCACGTAGACCTCGAGCGACGGCTCGCCGCGCTCGACGAAGTCGCGGTAGTGCGCGCTCTCGAGCAGGAGCCCGGCGGCGAACGCGCCGATGATCGGCGACAGCCCGATGCGCGCCGACAGCCACGCCAGGGTGAAGCAGGTGCCGAGCCCGGCGGCGAGCAGCACGTCGCGGCTCTTGAGCAGCGCGGCGGCGCGAAACAGCGGGCGCGACAACTTCAGCCCGAGCGCCAGCGAGCCGACGAGGAACCCCGCCGCCTTGGCGAACACCAGCGCGATCTCGACGGGCGACGGCCCCGCGCCGCGCGCGTTCGCCTGGATCGCGCCGGTCACCACCGCGAGCAGCACCAGCGCCAGCACGTCGTCCACCACCGCCGCGCCGAGGATCACGCGCGCCTCGACGGTCGCCGAGCGCCCGAGGTCGTGCAGCACGCGCGCGGTGATGCCGACGCTGGTGGCGCACAGCGTGGCGCCGACGAACGCGTGCACCAGCGCGCCCTCGTGCGGCAAGAGCCACGCGGCCACCAGCCAGCCGAGGCCGAACGGCGCCAGCACGCCCGCCGCCGCCACCAGCAGCGACGAGGGCGCCACCTCGATCATCTCGCGCACCGTCGAGTCGAGGCCGACTTCGAACAGCAGGATCACCACGCCGATGTGCGCCAGCAGGTCGATCGACGGATCGTTCTTCATCGGCGCGGCCAGGCCGAGGTTGCCGAGCAGCACGCCGAGCACCAATTCGCCGACCACCGGCGGCTGCTTGAGGCGCACCGCGAGATCGCCGCCGAGCTTGGCGATCACCAGGATGATCGCCAGCCACAAGACCACCTGCGCCACGGGATCGGTGCCCGGCATGCGGCGGTTCTAAGCGCGCGCTCACGCCGCGCGCAGGCGCAGGGCGAGCCTTCGCGCGTACGATTCGGCGGCGCGGCGCAGGCGCTCGACTTCGGCGCGCGCCGATTCGCCGCCTGTGAGCGAATCGGCGGCGAGCGTGTGGCGGCCGAGCTCGAACGCGAGGTAGCACTCGGTGAAGAACGCGCGCGGCTCGGCCGGCGGCGCCGACGCGGCGGCCAGCGCGCGGGCGAGCGCGTGCTCCTCGTCGGGCGAGAGATCGAATTCGACGGCGGCGGCGGCGAGATCCCACGCCGGGTCCTGGCTGCCGACGAGATCGTGGCCGGCGTGATGATCGAGCGCGTCGGTCTTGACGAGCGCGCCGCCGCGGGTGAGCAGCCACTCGCACGCGTGCAGCTTGGCGTCGCCGTGCACGCGGCGGCCGATGCGCGGCAGGCGCGCGCGCCAGCGATCGATCACCGCCGCCGCGTCGGCGCCGAGCGCCAGCGACGTGTTGTGGCGCGCCATGGCCAGGAGCTCGGCCGGCGTGGCGCCGGCGTCGGGCGGCGCGGGAAATTCGCGCGCGAGGAACACGAAGTATTCGGCCAGCCGCGCGAGCAGGCGCGCGCGCTCGCAGCCGCGCGCCACGTCGAGCGAGACCGCGCCGTCGAGCCAGCGCTGCACCAGGAAGCCGTGCAGCAGCCCGACGGTCGGCGGAATGAAGCCGCCGCGCTCGAGCACGCGCGCGCGCGCGAGCCGCTCCTCGCCGTGACGGCCGAGCCCGGCGAAGCGCAGGAGCCAGCGCGCGCCGCCCGCGCGCACGAGATATTTGCGGCGCTCGGCGCGCACGTGTGCCGGCGGCCAGTCGGCTTCGCGCGCGTAACGCACCGAGCGCCACGCGCCGGCGCCGAGATCGCGCGGCTCGCCGTCGAGCGCGCCGATGAGCGGGCGGGCGGCACGCGCCAACGCAGCCGCCGGCGCGCCGTCGCCGAAGCGCAGCGACTCGAACGCGGCCACGCGCCGATCGACGCGGCGCCACAGCTCGCGGTGCGACGCGCTCGCGTGCGGCCCGAGCGGGCCGGCGTGGCTGGGAAAAATTCGCGGCGGCGCGAGCGCGCCCGCGTCGGCGATCCATTCGGCCAGGCCGCACAGCGACGAGCCGGAGAGGCCGGGCCCTTCGTCGACCAGCGCCGCGTGCCGTGCGGCGATCCGCGCGCGCGCGTGCGGCGGCAGCGACGGGCGGCGCGCGAACGGCGGGCCGATCGGCCGCACCGTCGCCAGCCGCGCGCACGCGCGCGCCGCCACGATCGCGCCGAGGCTCGTGCCGATCGAGCGCACGCCGATCACGATCGCCGGCGGCGGCAAATCGCGCGCCGCCTCGGCGTACGCCTCGGGATAGACCGCGTAGTGAACGAAGCCTTCGGGCGCGCGCACGCGAATCGCCGTCGGCAAACGCAAGCGCGCGACGCGTTCGAGCGCGCGCGGCGGCGGCAGCGGCGCCCCGCGGAATCGCGACGCGTAGGAGGCGCACACCGCGCGCCCGAAAGAAATCAGCAGCGCCGCGAGCGCGCGCGCCGCCGGCGAGTCCCAATCGTCTTCGCCGCGCGCCGCCATTTCCTCGTCGAGGATCCCCTGCGCCAGCTCACCCGCGTCGATCAGCAGCGCGACGAGCTGCGCGTGCCGCGCTAGTCCCGCCGGCGCGCGCGCCGCGTCCGCGAGCCGCCGCTCGATCGCGCGCAGCCGCTCGCGCGGATCTTCGACGCGCTCGCGATCGCCGTAGACCAGCACGCTACTCCGGCGCGCGCCACGCGATCGCGGTCAGCTCGCCGAGCGCCGGCAGCCGCCAGCGCACCTCGTGCGCGCGCCGCCACGAGTCGGCCCACTCGACGAGCGCCGCGAGCTGATCCGCGCTCGGCGCCGCCGCCGCGCGCGCGCGCTTGATGGTCTCGAGCGCCTCGAGCGGCGAGCGCCCGCGGCTCACCAGCACGCACGCGGCGGCGAGCGCGCTGCGGCCGACGCCGTGCTGGCAGTGGATCAGCGCGCGCCCGCCCGCCTGCTGCCGTTCGTTGAGCCAACGCACGGCGCAGGTGAGCTGCGCCTGCGCGACCGGCCGCGTGTCCGGCGTCGGCAGATGCAAGAGCGCGATGCCGAGCCGCTCGAGCGCCGCCGCGTCGTCGCGCTCCTCGGCGCGCAGATCGATCACGTGGCGAATCTCGAGCCGTTCGAGCGCCGGCGCCTCCTCGGGGAGAAAGCGCCCGCCCACCGCCAGCCGCGGCGTCACCCAGTCGAAGTTCAAGCGCGGCACGCGATCAGTTTTGGCGCGGCCCGCGCGCGCGCAACCCGCGAAATACCGCGCAACCCGCGTTTCCCGTCGCGCGAGCGTGCCGAGCCTGTCGACTGGACGAAGCGAGGAGCGCATGCGCATCGACTTCATCGGGCACGCGTCGCTGCTCATCCGCAGCGGCGATCTGTCGCTGATCACCGATCCGTGGTGGGTCGGGCCGGCGTACCAGGCGCAGTGGTTCGCGTGGCCGTTTCCGGTTCCCGAGCGTTACGAGCTGGCGCGGCTCGACGCCATTTTCATTTCGCACGGGCACGAGGATCATCTGCACGGCCCGACGCTGCAGAGCTTGAGCAAGAGCGCGACGGTGATCCTGCCGCGATCGTACGACGCGGGAAATCTGACGTACCTCGGGCGGCTCGGCTTTCGCCGCGTCGAGGAGGTGGCGGGCGGCCACTCGATCTCGCTTCAGCGCGGCGGTGCCGAGCTGCGGCTGACGGTGCTGACGTATCTCGGCGACGCCATCGTCGCGGTCGAGGCGGACGGGCAGGTGCTGCTGAACGTGAACGACGCGCTCCACTGCGCGCGCGACGAGGTGATCGACGAGTACTGCCGTGTGCTGGCGCGCCGCTTCGCGCGCATCGACTATCTGTTTTGCGGCTTCGGCGGAGCGAGCTGGTTCCCCAACTGCTTTCGCCGCGACGGCAAGGACGACGTGGCGGTGGCCGAGCGGCGCGAGCAATTGTTCCTGCGCAAGTTCGCGCGCATCGCCGCGCGGCTGGCTCCGCGCCACGCGTTCCCCTTCGCCGCGCACTTCGTGCTGCCCGACGAGCGCAACTGGTGGATCAGCGAGCTGCGCCTGCGCGCGGGGCCGCCGGCGCGCGCGCTCGCCGAGCTCACGCGCGGCGCGCCCGTCGAGGTGCACGATCTCTCGCCGGGCGATTTCGTCGAGGACGGCCGCGTGCACGCCACCGCGCGCGCGCCGATCGAGCCGGAGGCGGTGCGCCGCGCGGTGCTGGCGCGCCATCCGCAGCCGCCGCGCCTGCGCGTCGACGCGCGCCGGTTCGCGCGCCTCGCCGAGCGGCTCGAGGATCGGGCGCTGCGCAACCTCGGGCGCGTCGACGCGTCGCCGCCGCTCGACGCGGTGATTCGTCTGTGGGACTACCCGAGCGAGGCGGTGCGCGTGCGCTTGAACGACAGCGGCGCCGAGGTCGCGCGCGTGAGCCCCGACGACGCCGAGCGCGCGCCGCCGCAGCTGGTGCTGGAGACGCGCGCCGATCTGCTGGAGACCGCCGTCGACGAGGAGTACGGACGCGATCAGCTCTGCATCGGCTACGGCGCGCTGGTGCACGTGAACAGCGAGGTGGCCGCGCGCGCCAATCTGCACGAGCGGCTGCTGGCGCTGGTGACGCGGCTGCCGACGTGGGCCGATCGGTTGCGGCACCATCCGCTGCGCTGCCTGCAATATCTCTGGCGCGATCCGGGCGCGCGTCTGGCGGCGATGGGCCGGCTCACGCGCCTCGCCTCGCGCCCGAGCCCCGTCTACGCGGCCGACGACTGGCTCTGAAACGGGTCGTTAGCACCACTGGCTAAAGCCAGCGGCTCCGGAGAGAGAAGCCCCTTCGGGGCTACTGAACTCGGGATATGACATCAAATGATGGGAGCCCCGCAGGGGCTTGCTGCCGCGAATATGGAGTGCGCCTCTCCGGAGCCGCCGGCTTCAGCCGGTGGTGCCTCCCTCATTGATCAATTCGAAACTCGGTAATGCGATAATCGCGCGATGGATCTCTGCCGCACGGTCTACGGCCTCTACTACCCGGAGACGCGCCGCGCCGTCGAGGAGCTGTGGGCCGAGCGGCCGCACCACTGGTACGAGCGCAACTACGAGAAGCGGCAGGACGCGATGCACCGCGGCTGTCTCGAGCGCTGGCGCGCGTGGGCGGACGCGGCCGGCGTGGCGCTCGGCGACGGCTTCGCGCACCACTATCCGACGGCGGGCGCGAACGAGGCCATTCACGCGCTGCTGGCGCTGCACGCCGCGCGCGGCGGCCGGCGCATTCACGTGTTCGCCGGCGAGTACGAAGGCTATACCCACCTCGCCGCCGCCCTCGGGCTCGCGGTGATCGCGCACGCGCGCGAGCCGGAGCGCTACGCCGCGTCGCTCGCCGAGCACGCGCGCGCCGGCGATCAGTTCTGGATCTCGCAACCGTCGGCCATCGACGGCAACCTGTGGCCCGGCTTCGCGCGCTTTCGCGACGCGCTCGCCGCCGCCGCGCCGGGCGTCTCGCTGATCGTCGATCTCACCTACGTCGGCGCGACCGCCGTCGAGCCGCGCATCGAGCTCCGCGAGCCGCCGGTCGCCGCCGTCCTCTGGAGCCTGAGCAAACCGTTCGGCGTCTACTATCACCGTATCGGCGGGCTCCTCAGCCGCGAGGAGATCCCGACCTTGAGCGGCCACCATTGGTTCAAAAACCTGTTCTCGCTTCAATTGGGCGAGCGTCTATTGACCACTTATAATGCGTGCGAGCTGCCCGCGCGCTACCAGGCGCGCCAGCGTGAAGCGCTCGCGCACTGCCGCGCGAACGGGCAAATCCCCGACGGTGCGCGCGCGAGCGACGTGGTCATGCTGGCGCACGCGCCGTCCGCCGGCGACGCTTTCGCCGAATACGCGCGCGCCGGCGGTTTGCGCTTTTGTTTGAGCCCCATTATGGATCGAATGATCAACCCATGAAGAACCTCACAGTCCTGCGTAAACCGGGCGACGTGATCGATTACGTGCGCTCGCTCTGGCAAACCGATCTATTTCGCCAAAGCGACTACGTACAGCGCCGGGTCGAGGAGCTCGCGCGCCATCCCATGGTGTTCGCCGAGATGAGCGACATCGAGCTGGAGTATCCGCACTTCGCGACGTGGTTCGGCATGAGCTACCAGCGCACCTATCCCGATCCGGTGATCTCGGATCTGTACTATCTGCACGAGTTCGTACACTCCACACTATTGACCTATCAAGTCGAGCCGCTGTTCACGGCGTGGTATCGCAAGATGAACAGCATCGAGTTCGCGGCGTCACTGGAGACCGAGGCTTATGTCTATTTGAGCATTCCCGGTCTGCGCGACATTTCATTCAAAGACGAGATCTGGGCCGATCGTTATCTCGGCGGCAAGAGCCGGCTCGGCGACAGTCTGCGCGACGTCATCCGCCAGGATCGGTACAAAGCGATGCAGCATCCCGATCCAATGGACTACTGCGAGCAGCAGATCGCGGCCTATGCGCGGCAGAACTTCGAGTGGGCGAACATGTGGAAGCTCGAGGTTGCGCCCGGGCGGCCGGCGTACGTCGCCGTCGAGGAGCACATGGGGAAGTTCCGCGCCGGCGCGATTCCGGTCGAGGCGCACGTCGATTGGCTCCAGCAACACGGCGAAGTCCCGTTTCCCATTCAGGCGCGATTGTTCTCGCAGGTCTATTGGAACAACAAACTCTCCTATCGCCTGAAGAAGCACGTTTGATGGGCGCCATCGCCGATTGGGGCTCGACGGCCGAGGAGCGCGCGCGCGAGTATCCGTGCGATCGCCACGTCGACGCGCCCGACCTCGTGTGCTTTCGCGCCGTGGACGTCGCGGCGCCGCCGTCCGCGGTGTTTCGCTGGTTATGTCAGTTGCGCGTGGCGCCTTATAGCTATGATTGGATCGATAACTTTGGACGGCGGAGTCCGCGCACGCGCGATCCGGCCAATGAGCAGCTCGCCAACGGCCAATCGATGATGCGCATCTTTCGTTTAGTCGACTTCGCGCGCGATCGACACCTCACGCTGATCATCGAGCGCACGCGGCTGTTCGGCGCGCTGGCGGTGACCTATCAAGTGGCGCCGTCGCCGGGCGGCACGCGGCTGGTGGTCAAGCTGATCGCGCGCCTCGGCCGCGCGTCGCTGATGCGCGCCATCCTGCCGCTCGGCGATCTGATCATGATGCGCAAACAACTCCTGACGCTAAAGGCGCTCGCAGAGCGCGAACAGGCCATTCAATGAACCGCGCCGCCACGTTTACTGTACTGACCACATTATTGTCATTGACCACATTGACCACTTTTATGTCCACTTGCGCGCACGAACCCGAGCGGCCGCTGGTGATGGCCGACGTCATCGACAAGCTCGGCCCGATCACCGAGCACCGCGCGAGCGGCGGCGTATGTCCGCAAAGACCGCCGCGCCCGCGCGATCCCAAGCTGCCGTCGCACAAAGCCCACAAAGAAGACCTCAGTGCGGTTCCCACCAGCAACTGCTCCGGCGACGAGGACTGCACCGATGCCGCCAATGGCCACTGTGTCTCTTCACGCCTCAAAGGCTCCACGTTCGACGTTTGTTACTATGACGAGTGCTATACCGACGCCGACTGCCGCGACAAAGGCGTCTGTGACTGCAGCGCGATGCAACACCACTGTGTGGTCGGCGGCAATTGCCGGCTCGACGCCGACTGCGGCGCCGGGCGCTGGTGCGCGCCGAGCGTCGACTGCGCCGATCGCGTGGTCGGCTATTTCTGCCGCACGCTCGCCGACACGTGCTGGGGCGGCGACTTCTGCGCCGGCGCGACGCCGAGCCGCTGCGCCTTCGACGCCCAGCTCGCGCATTGGGCCTGCCGCCAGTGCGGCGCGACGCACTGACTTCCGCGCGCATAGACGTCCGTGCGCATGGACGTCACCAGCGCGCGCGCACCTCTTCGTTCCAGCCGAATAGATTGCGCACCTCGATGCGCTCGCCGCCGCCGGCGAGCAGCCAGCCGTTGAACCAGCCGCACGCCCAGTCGAGGCGCGCGCCGATCGGCCACACGTCCGCGCCGACGTGGCGCGCGTGCAGCGGCACGAACGAAAGCTCGACGGCGGGCGAGCTCAGGCGCTGGCCGTCGAGCTCGATCTCGTCCGAGAGCTTGTGCGCGCGCCCGTCGAGGAACAGCGCGTTTTCGGTGGCGCCCGTGCCGCGCGTCCACAGGCCGCCGAGGTTGAACGCGACCGCGCGGCCGTTCGCCGTGCCCGCGGCCGCGGCCCAGCGCCAGCGCGTGCGGTGCGGCCAGATGCCGCGCCCGAAGTCGAGCGCCGCCCACGCGCCGTCGAGCCGCCGCTCGCGCCCGTCGACGATCGCGCGCCCGCGCGCCGCGAGGCCGATCTGCTTGCACGTGAACTGAAAGCGCGCGTCATCGAACGGCACCACCACGCTCAGCGATTCGCGTGGCGGCTCGACGGTGATCTCGATTTGCAAACGGCGCGTGCGCGCGCTGAGCCGCGTGCCGTCCGCGCGCGGCTCGATACGAAGCGCGAAGCCGCGCCGCTCGAACGCGACGTCACCGCCGCCGACGGTCTCGGCGAACGCCCCGCCCGGCCGCGCCAGCGCGAATTCCTCGACGAGCGCGCCGCTCGCGAGATCGAGCGCGCTCGCCACCGCGAGGCCGAGATAGTCCACGTCGGCCCACGTCAGCGCGATCATCACGTCGTCGCCGGTGACGCACCAATAGTCCCAGCGCTTCTTGCGCGGCCAGCGCCCGCGAAGGTTGCAGCGGTGCAGCGGGCGGCGCGACCAGCCGACGGCCGCGGGATCGAGCCGCCCGTCGGGCAGGCACAGCGTGATCGGCTCGGTGAGCTCGCGCTCGCCCACTATTTCGCGGGTTCGGGCTTCGGCGGCTTGGGCGCCGGCTTCGGCGGCGGCGCCAGATCTTTGACGATGACCGAGGTCTGGTTCGAGCGGATCTCGATGGTGAAGTTCTCCTGCTGCGTCGACGACGGCACGTTGAGCGTGATGGTGTGCAGGCCGGGGCTGAGCTTGATCTTCTGCTGCGGCGTCATCAGTCCGGTGGCTTTGCCGTCGATGCTGATGGCGCACGACGGCTTCGACGAGAGGCGCAAAAAGCCGGGCTCGGCTTTCTTCTCGATGTACGGCTCAGGGATCGGATCGACCACGCCGTAGCCGGGCGGCTCGGGTTTGGGCTCTTCCGGTTTCTTCGCGTCGTCGGGTTTCTTGCCGGGCTTCGCCTCGCCGGGCGGTTTGCCGCCGCCGCCGGGCACGGTGTTGTCGGCGCGCGCGAGGCCGGGCGCGAGCGCGAGCCCCGCCGCCGCCAGCAGGCGATTCAAGTGGCTCGCGGTGCGCTCGCGCGGCGTGCCTCGCTCGCCCGCGCCGCGCGTCGGATCGGGGAGCACCTCGTTCAACAGTCCTTTGTCGTCGGGCTTCTTCATGGACGCACCTCCGCGCGCGCGCGCTGCAGCGGCGTCGCGACCCGGTCTCCGATCTCGGTGAGCGGCACGCCGCCGACCACCTCCATGATCGCGCGCGCCAGCGCACGGCAGCGGCGCGCGATGTCGCTCTCCGTCGAGCGCAGCCGCTCGGCCAGCTCGCTCACGAATTCATCGTCGCGCTCGCCGTCGCCCTGCGGCGGCACGCGCTTCACGAAGTCGACGATCGCCGCCAGCCCATCGGCGGTGTCGAGCGCGAGCGCGCGGTTGAGCGCGCGCCCCTCGTCGAGCCACTCGCGGCGAAACCGCTCGGGATGAAAGTGGCGCGCCACCTCGACGTCGAAGCGCGTGCCCATGATGCGGTTGGCCAGCGCCGCCTCGCCGAAGTTGCGCTCGTGGAACGCGCGCATCGACAGCGCGAAGATGCGCTCCACCTCCGCCGACGCGAGCGCGTAGTCCCACTGCATGTAGTCGCCCCAGCAGCGCCGCTCGAATTGCATGCGCCCGAGCAGCGGCGTGCCGGCGTACAGCTCGACGCGACCGAAGTTGAACGGAAACTCCGACGCCTCGCGAATGAACGCGATGTTGCGCTCGATGCTCGCCACCGTCGTGTCGGGATCGAAGATCAGCATGTTGAAGCACGTGTACAGCTCGAGCGCGCGCACGATCTCGATGGCGCGGTGGTTCTGCTTCGACTGCGCCCAGCGGCCGAGCGTCTTCAAACCCTGATCGGCGTCGGTCTCCACGCCGACGTAGACGCGGATGCAGCGCAGCCGCTCCTTCAAGATGCGAAACACCTCCGGCTCGACGTCGGTCGGGCGCGCCTTGACGACGGTGGCGAAGCGGCCGATGCCGCGCTCCTCGAGCGCGTCGGCGAGCGCGTGGAAGCGATCGGCGTTCTTGCGGTGGCCGGGCACGAAGAAGTTGTCGTCGTGGAACACGAAGATCTCGATGCCGCGCTCGCGCTGCTCGGCGACCATCTCGTCGGCGACGTCGGCGGCCGAGCGCAGGCGGAAGCGCTTACCGGGCTGCGTCTCCTCGTGCCATGCTGCGATGCAACAAAATGTGCAGTTGGCGTAGCAGCCGCGGCTCGACACCAGCGGCGCGATGCGGTGGCCGAAGCACGCCGCCGGCTCGCCGCGCCGATCGGGACGCGGCAGGCGCGCGAGCTCGGGCAGCGTCGGCATCTCGGTGAGGTACGGCTCGCCGCGCTGGTCGCGCAACCCGAGGCCGGCGATCGCGCCGAGCGGCTCTCCGTCGGCAAGAGCGCGCGCCACCGACACGATCGTCTCCTCCGACTCCTGCCGGCAGATCGAGTCCAGCTCGGGAAAATCGCGCAGCAGCTCGCGGCACGCGAAGGTGGCGAAGTGGCCGCCCGCGGTCACGTGCCCGCGATGGCCCGCCTGCCGGAGCGCCATCGCCAGCGCGAGAAAA
>DASREC010000162.1:0-4707 GCA_035652295.1 Polyangia bacterium | reverse complement strand
CGCTCGGCTCGCGCAAGAGGCGCCACTTCTCCGCGAGCGTCAGCGCCGACGAGAACAAGATCTTCGGCGGCGAGTCGGGCACCTCGCGCAGCCGGCCGCCCTGCACCACGAAGCGGCGGCGCGCGGCGTCGTCGGCGATCACCACCTCGCGATCGAGCCCGAGCCGCGCGTAGAGCGCGCGCGTGGCCGGCGCGTCGTCGAGCACGCCCGACGGGCCGAGCTCGACGCGCCACGCGCCCGCGCGCTCGGTGCGAACTTTTCCGCCGGCCGCCCGCTCGCGTTCGAGCACCACCGGATCGTGGCCGCGATCGCGCAGCGCCAGCGCGCAGGCCAGCCCCGCCACGCCTCCGCCGACGACGGCGACGCGCATCAGCTCGCGGCGACTCCCAGGCGGTGCACGATCTCGACCAGCGCCTCGGCGTGCTCGGGCGGCGTCGGCGGCAAAATGCCGTGGCCGAGGTTGAAGACGTGGCGACGGCCGCCCGCGCGCTTCAGCACGTCGGCGGCGCGGCGCTCGATCTCGGCGACCGGCGCGAACAGCGCGCACGGATCGAGGTTGCCCTGCAGCGTGACGTCGGCGCCGGTGCGCGCGCGCGCCTCGTCGAGCGGCAGCCGCCAGTCGACGCCGAGCGCGTCGGCGCCGAGGCCGGCGGCGTCGGCGAGCAGCGTCGAGCCGTCGTTGGCGAAGTAGATCACCGGCGCGCCGAGCGGCTTCAAGCGCGCGATCGCCTGGCGCACGTACGGCGCGGCGAACGCGCGAAAGTCGTCGGGCCCGAGCTGCCCGACCCACGAGTCGAAGAGCTGCACCACCTGCGCGCCGGCCGCGATCTGCGCCGAGAGGTACGCCACCGTCGAGTCGGTGATCTTCTGCAGCAGCGCGTGCGCGGTCTCGCCGGCGGTGAACAGCAGCCGCTTGGTCTCGGCGAACTGCTTGCCGGTGTGGCCCTCGACGACGTAGGTGAGCAGCGTGAACGGCGCGCCGGCGAAACCGATCAGCGGCACTTTGCCGTCGAGCGCGCGGCGCACCAGGCGGATCGCCTCCATCACGTACGGCAGCTCCGCCTCCGGATCGGGCACGCGCAGCGCCGCGATGCCGGCCGCGTCGCGCACCGGCTCGAGCCGCGGCCCCTCGTCGGTGAACGTCAGCGGCACGCCCATCTTTTCGATGGGTATCAAAATGTCCGAGAACAGGATCGCCGCGTCGACGCCCAGCCGCTCGATCGGCTGCACGGTGACCTCGCACGCCAGCTCGGGCGTCTTGCACAGCGTGAGGAAGTCGCGCGCCCGCGCGCGCGTGGCGCGGTACTCGGGCAGGTAGCGGCCGGCCTGGCGCATGATCCAGATGGGCGTGGTGTCGACGGGCTGGCCGCGCAGGGCGCGCAGGAAACGATCGGCGCGGGACATGGGCGGGATCTTAGCAGCTAACGCGCGCGCGAAAATTTTCGCGGCGCGATTTTCGTGAGGCGATCTTTTCGCGGCCGTTCGCTACGGCGTCTTCTCCAGGCGGCGGCGCAGCTCCTTGAGCGAGCCGGCCGACTCGGCGTCCTGGCCCTCGGCGCGCGCGATCAGCGTGTCGAGCAGCGCGCGCGTCTGGCCGGCGATCTTCGGGCCGTGCACGCGCCACATCTCCTTCACGCCGGCCGGCATCACCGACGGGGCGGCGCGCAGCATCGTCGAGAGCAGCGGCATCGGCGTGAGGCCGATGAGGCGCGACGCGATCGGGTTCTTGAACATCGCGCGCAGGCCTTCGCGCATCGAGCGCGAGGCGAGCTTGCGCAGCTCCGCGTCGCGGGCGAGCGCGTCGAAGTCCCAGCCGGCGAGCTCGAACGACGCCACCAGCGGCATGCCCGCCGCCAGCGCCGCGTCGCGCGCGCGGCCGATCGAGCGCAGCGCGCGCGCCGGCAGGCCGTTGGCGACGAGCGCGGCGGCCAGCTCCTCGGCGAACGGCTGCGACGCGTCGTCGTGCTCGTCGGTGACGAGCGTGCGCGCGAGCGGCGGGTTCCACCAGCGCACCACGTCGCCGTCGGGGTAGGCGAAGAACAGCGGGATGATCTGCGCCGCCGCGCGTCCGGGAAAGCGCGCGCGGATTCGCGCCAGATCGTCGAAGCCGGCCGACGCGGTGGCGATGCGCACCGTCTCCGCCGTCGGCAATTGCGCCACCACGTCGAGCGCGGCGTCGAGCTGATCGGCGCGCACCGCCAGGATCGCGGTGTCGACCGACGGCAGCTTTTGCGACGGCTCGATCGCCGACGGACGCTCGCGCACGTGCAGCGCGCCCGAGCGCGCGTCGAGCAGCTTCACGCGCTGGAGCTGCGCCTTGCGCCCGGCGCGCACGTAGTACGTGACCTCGTTCGCCTTCGACTCGAGGTGCCGCGTGAGCACGCTGCCGACGGAGCCGGCGCCGATCATCAAGATTCGCATGGCGCTCTTATATCAGGGCTGGGGCACGGCGCGCCGTTGCAATCGCCCGAGGCCGTCGTAGGCGGCGTACTTGAACAGCTCGCCCAGCGTCGGGAAGTTGAAGACCATCTCGATGAAGTCGTCGATCGTGCCGCCGAAGTGCGTGACCGCCTGGCCGGTGTGCACCAGCTCGGTCGCGCGCTCGCCGATGATGTGCACGCCGAGCAGCTTCTTGGTCTTGGCGTCGAACACCAGCTTCACCAGGCCGTCGACGTCGCCGACGATCTGCCCGCGCGCGTTGTCGCGGTAGCGCGCGCGGCCGACCTCGTAGTCGAGGCCTTTCTTTTTCGCCGACTCCTCGGTCTCGCCGATCATCGACACTTCCGGGATCGTGTAGAGGCCGTAGGGGAACTGCGACGCGACCTTGGTCTTGTACGTGAGGCCGAAGGCGTGGCACGCGGCGACGCGGCCCTGCTCCATCGCCACCGACGCGAGCGCGGGGAAGCCGACCACGTCGCCGGCGGCGTAGATGCGGCCGGCGGCGCAGAAGTGCTCGTCGGTGTGGAGCAGGCCGCGCGCGTCGGGTTTGATGCCGACGCGCTCGAGGCCGAGCGTGCGCGTGTTGCCCGCGCGGCCGCCGGCGAACAGCAGCCGCTCGCACTCGAGCGCGCGCCCGTCGTCGAGCGAGCAGGTGAGCACGCCGCGCTGCCGCGACACCTGCACGACCTCCTTGCGCAGGAGGATCTCGCAGCCGATTTTTTTCAGCTGCTCGGTGAGCAGTTGGTTGATCTCGCCGTCGAGGAATCCGAGGATCTGATCGCGGCCTTCGACGATCGTGATCTTGGTGCCGAGCGCGGCGAAGATGGCGCCGTACTCGCAGCCGATCACGCCGCCGCCGAGGATCACCATCGCGCGCGGAATCTTGTCGAGCCGCAAGATGGAGTCGGAGTCGTCGACTTCCGGATCTTCGAACGGGACGAACGGCGGGCGATAGGGCGAGGAGCCGGTGGCGATCAGGAACGCGTCGGCGGTCACGCGGCGCGGGGTGCCGCTCTCGGGGTTGATCTCGACGGTGTGCTCGTCGAGGAACGTGGCTTCGCCGGTGAGCAGATCGACTTTGTGGCGCTCGAGGTTCGAGCGGATGCGCGCGCCTTCGTGGCCGGTCACCGGATCCTGGCGGCACATCAGCTCGGGGATCGAGACGCCCGAGTTCAGGTGACACGAGAGGCCGTACATCTCGCGCTGGCGGAAGCCGGACAGGTAGAGCGCGGTCTCGCGCAGGGTCTTCGAGGGGAGGGTGCCGGTGTTGACGCAAGCGCCGCCGAGGTACGGCTGTTTCTCGACGACGGCGACGCGTTTGCCGAAGTAGGCGGCTTGCACCGCGCCTTTTTCGCCCGCCGGGCCCGACCCGATGACCACCCAATCGTAGTCGAACATCCGGGCAGTATATGCGAAGGCGTTACTTCGAGGCGCGCTCGGCGACGTCGATGCGGTGCCAGCGCGGCGGCGTGAAGTAGACCTTGCCGCCGTCTTCGCGGTAGCTCGCGGGCAGCAGCTTGTAGCCCGACTTCTCGGCCATCGGCTGACCCTGGTGCCAGACCCAGATGCCGGCGACCGGCTGGTAGTAGCCGGGGACCCAGATCTGTTTCTCGTCGAGCTTCGGCACATCCTCACGCTGCGCCTCGGGCGGCATCGACTCCATCGACTCGTACGGGCTGTTGCTCGCCGACGACGACGCGGCCGTCCCCGACGAAGCCGGGCTGGTCGACAGCACGGCGCAACCACCCATCGACAGCGTCAACAGCGGCAGGATCAGGATTCGCTTCATTTCGACCTCCAAGGACTACTATAGCGAAAAACCTAATAGAATCAACTAGTAAGATATGAGGCGCTCATTACACTGTTTGCTGGCGGACTGGGTCGTTTCGAAATCTCGCATACGCGCGAATCACGGAGATCGTGGCGCGCGTGTTACGATGCGGGGCGGGGACAACCGACCCGAGCGCTCAAGACGAGTGGCCGGGTCAAGCAGCCCGACCGGGCGCGCGCGCGTGAGTGATTTCAACGCGGTGGAGGCGAGCGCGGATGGCCTTGGGCTTGCTCTCGACGGGCGCACTCGTTTTCAAAGGAGCCGTTCGATGAGGAATCGCTGGGCGCTCTCGTTGGTGTTGACGATGTCGCTGGCCGGCTGCGGGTCGGGCGACATCACGCCGGGATCGGGCGGCGGCAATCCGACGAGCAAAGGGAACGCGATGGCGAACGGCAACGCCGGCGGCGGAACCGGCGGCGGCGCGGATGGCGGAACCG
>DASREC010000161.1:0-7594 GCA_035652295.1 Polyangia bacterium | reverse complement strand
GCCGCCACCGCCCATCGCCATGTCGGCGCCGCCGCCTCCGCCACCGCCGCCCGTCGCCATATCGGCGGCGCCGCCGCCTCCGCCGCCGCCCATCCCCGTCGAGAACGTATCGAGCTGCGTCCCGGTGTCGTCATACGCGGTGCCCGTGATCAGCCCGCCCGCGATGTGCAGCAGCGTGAAGTTGTACGTCGAGACCTGCTTGTCGACGGTCGCCGCGGTCGAGCCGCCGACCGTGTAGAGCGGCGCGCCGGCTCCGCCCGAGACGACGTACATCGTCGAGCTCGAGTCGTGCAGCCGCGCGTAGATGTGATCGTGCCCGCTGAACACGAGGTGCACCTTGTTCGACGGATCGTCGAACAGCGGCACCCACGTCGACTGCACCGACGTATCGTCGCCGTGCTGCCCCGGCGAATACGCCGAGTGGTGGAACCACACCACCACGTGATCGATCGTCGCGTCGCCCTTGGCCGCCGCCAGCTGGCCGTTCAAGAACGTCATCTGTGCCGCGTCGGCAACATTATTGGAGTTGAGCCCGATGAAGGTCGTGTTGCCGCACGTGAACGCATAGTACGGCTGCCACGCCGCTCCCGCCGCGCGTGGCGCCGGAAAGATCACGCCGAAACTGCTCGCCAGCGTCGACGCGCTTGGATCATCGTGATTGCCGGGCACCGCCATGAACGGTGTGTTCGACACGAGATTTTTCGTTGCCGGAAAAAATTCGGACAGGTATCCCGAGTAAGCGCCTGTCACGTAAAGATCGCCGCTCTCGAACACGATGTCCGGCGACTTCGCCATCACCTGGCCGACGATCTTCGTGTGCTCCGCCTGTCCGTCGCGGCTGTCCCCGTAGAACACCACGTCCATCGGCGCCCCGGCGGCCGGGCACGTGTGGAAACTGGCGCTGGCCGGCGTGCTGAGCGACGTGACGGTGTAGTCGTATTGCGTGCTGAGTTGAAGTCCCGTCAGCACGACCTCGTGGTCCTTCGACGCATTGCCGGTGACGGTCATCGATGAACCGCCACCAGTCTTGAACGAAACGCTGGTTGCGTCGCTCGCGCTACTCGTTCCCCACTTGACGATCATCTGGTCCGGCGTGACGCCGCGGCCGATGATGGGGCCATAGGTCAATGACTGCGCCAGCGCGTTCGTCGAAAACAACAGAAGAAGGAGTGCTCGCTTCATGTGCGGAGCAGACTCCAATCGGCAAACCACGTCAAGCCACGATCTCTTGACGCGGCGCGGACGGGAACGAGAACGTGTAGATGCGTTACGCGCAGATTCTCGCCGCCGCGGCGGCCGTAGGGCTCGTGCCCGCGATCGGCGGATGCGGGCTGATCGCCTTCGACGTCGATCAAGATCTGCCGGAGCAGACGATCCAGGGCAACCCGCTCGGCGGCATTTTGCCGCAGGCGCTCGGCGCCGCGACGCCGCTCAACGTCGATCTCAAGAGCGAGACGCAGAAGCGCTCGACCGGCCCGGCGTCGTCGGCGAACCTCTCGGCGCTGCGCTTCGCCGCCACGCCGCACGCGATGCCGTCGGGCAACTTCGACTTCGTCGACGAGATCCACGTCTTCATCGACTCGCCCGGCTCGTCGCTGCCGAAGAAGGAGATCGCCAACCTCGCGCCGGTGCCGAAGGGCCAGACCACCATCAACCTCGCGGTCACGCCGGGGATCGATCTGCTGCCGTACATCAACGCCGGCGCCGAGATCACCGCCACCGCCACCGGCCGCCAGCCGTCGCAGGACTTCCACTTCGACGGCCACGTCACCATCACCGTGCACATCTGAGCTGAGTTGCGCTATGTTCCGTCGGCGCGACGCGCCCGCCGACGATGAGCCAACCAGGAACCGACCAGCCGGCCGCACCATCCCCGTCGAAGGCCCGCCATCCGCCGGGCCTCTACGTCCTGTTCTTCACCGAGATGTGGGAGCGGTTCGGCTTCTATCTAATGATAGGAATCCTGCTCCTGTTCTTGCGCGACACCGTCAAGAACGGCGGCAAGGGTATGGACAACGCGCTGTCGGCCGACATCGTCGGCACGTACGTCGCGCTGGTGTACCTCACGCCGTTTCTCGGCGGGCTGATCGCCGATCGCTATCTCGGCTATCGCCGCACCATCATCATCGGCGGCGTGCTCATGGCCGCCGGCTACTTCATGCTGGCGGTCCCCGGCTCGAACGTCTTTCTCTACGTCGGCCTCGGCACCATCATCGCCGGCAACGGCTTCTTCAAGCCGAACATCTCGACGCTGCTCGGCATCCTCTACAACACCGAGGAGCTCAAGCCGCGCAAGGACGCCGCGTACAACATCTTCTACATGGGCATCAACATCGGTGCCTTCGTGTGCAACTTCGTCGCGGCGTACCTGCGCAACAACTACGGCTGGCCCTACGCGTTCGCCGCCGCCGGCGTCGGCATGCTGATCGGGCTCGTCACCTTCCTCGCCGGCATGCGCACCGTCGCGCACGCCGACGTGCTCAAGCCGCCGCAAAAAGAGGACATGCCGTTCCTCGAGATCGTGGTGCAGGTGTTCGTGCCCGCGCTCGTGGCCGGCGCGATCGGCTGGTTCATCCCCGGCAACTTGATCGGCTCCGACTCGAACGACGCGTTCGTGTTCGCGTGCATCCCGATCATCATCTTCTATCTGCGCGTGTGGCTGCGCTCGAACCCCGTCGACAAACGGCGCGTCGGCGCGCTGCTCACCATGTTCGGCGTGTCGGTGCTGTTCTGGAACATCTACAACCAGAACGCGACCGCGCTGACGATCTGGGCCGACAACTATACGCACCGCGAGATGCCGTCCGGCGCCGAGCGTTTCTTGAAGACGTTCGATCTGGCGCAGACCATCGATACCAACGACAAGGACGTGCCGGTGCTCGACGAGCACTTCCGCACGCGGCGCGGGCCGGGCGGCATGGTGGTCACGCACCAGGGCGTCGATCCCTACTTCCAGAATCTGCCGCGCGACCAGTGGCCGCCGCCGGGCAAGCCGCTCAAGCTGATCTCGACCGAGCTGTATCAGTCGATCAATCCGTTCTGCATCATCCTGCTGACGCCGGTGCTCGTCGGCTTCTTCGGCTGGCTGCGCGCGCGGCGGCGCGAGCCGTCGACGACGTCGAAGATCGCGTGGGGCATCATCATCAGCGGGCTCTCGTCGCTGGTGATGGTGGGCGCGTGTCTGGCCACCGACGTCTATCACAACAAAGTTTCGTCGGCGTGGATCTTCTCGAGCTACGCCGTGTTCACCGTGAGCGAATTGTTCTTGAGCCCGATCGGACTCTCGCTGGTTTCGAAAGTCGCGCCCAAGCGGATCGCGGCGCTGATGATGGGCGGCTGGTTCCTGACGACGTCGCTCGGCGGAAAGCTGTCGGGGATCCTGGCCGGCTTCTGGGACGCGTTCGAGGCGAAGTGGCTGTTCTTCGCCATCAGCGCGGTGGCGGCGATCGTCGCCGGCGTGGCGCTCTTGCCGCTCGCGCGCCGCTTGTCGGTCGTCGTCGACGAAGCGACCGCCTCGAAAGACTAGCCGGCGGGCGCCCGTTGTCACGGCGATCCTGGCGCGCGCGTTTCGTCTGGCTGCTGGTGCTGGCGCTGTTCGTCGACGGCGCGTCGCGGCTCGGGCTCTACGTGCTCGCGCGCGCGCGGCACATCGAGTATCGGCCGATCGCGCTCGCGCTGTCGGAACGCGAGCGGCGCGAAGCGACCGCGATCGTCGCCGCGAAGGAGTTCGACTGCCTCGAGTACGACGCCGAGCTCGGCTGGGCGCCGCGCCCGGGCGCTTGCGCCAATTCGCTCGGCGCGCGCGGCCGGCGCGAGTATTCGCCGCGGCCGGCGCCCGGGATCGTGCGCCTCGCCGCGTTCGGCGACTCGTTCACGTGGGGACACGACTGCACGCCCGATCAAACGTGGGAGCACCGCCTCGAGGTCGCGCGTCCGAACCTCGAGGTGCTCAACTACGGCGTCGGGGCGTACGGCGTCGACCAGGCGCTCCTGCGCTTCGAGCGCGCCGGCGCGGACGCACACGCGAGCATCGTGCTCATCGGCTTCATCTCCGAGAACGTCATTCGCCACGTGAACGTCTATCGGCCGTTCATCTACCCCGGCGCCTTTCCGCTCACCAAGCCGCGCTTCGTACTCGCCGGCGACGGGCTCGCGCTGCTGCCGAATCCGATCCCGACCATCGCCGGCTACCAGGCGCTGCTCTCCGACGAGCGCGCGTCGATCCTCCGCTTCGGCGAGCACGACGCGCACTTTCGCTCGGGCTATCACGCGGGCGCGATGGATTGGCTGGCCGCGGTGCGCTTCTTCAAGCTGCTCGGCCACACGCTGCGGCCGGCGCTCGATCGCGAGCCGATCGCCATCAGCGACGTCTACGACACCCGGCTCGAGTCGTTTCGCGTGACGACGCGCCTGTTCGATCGTTTCTCGAACGAAGTGGCCGAGCGCGGATCGACGCCGGTGATCGTCATCCTGCCGACGGAGGCCGATCTCGGGCGGCGGCGCGCGGGCCAACCGCCGCTGTACGGTCCGCTGCTCGAGCACTTTCGCGCCCGCGGCTATCGCGTCATCGACACGAGCGAAGCGTTCAACGCCGCCGGCGACTATTTCACCGCGAGCCATCACTTGAACGCGGCGGCGAACCAGCTCGTCGGCGACGCGATCGGCGCGGCGCTGGAGCGCGACGGACTGATCCCCGCGCGCTAGAGGGCGGCGTGTTGAAAAACCCGCGTCGGCCTGTTCTACTCGACTCATGGTCGCGAGAGTCGAATTGCTGATGGTCGTGGCCATCGCCGCCCTGGCGCCGGCCGCGTGCGGGCCGGGCAACCTCAACACCGGCAACGGCGACGGCGGCGGAAACGGCGCGCAGTCGATCCACGTCACGTCGGCGAGCTGCGTGTACATCAAGACCACGAACCTGGGAGAGGACCTCTACACCTGCACCGTCTCCGGCACCATGACCGGGAACGTCGGCGACAAAGTCATGTCGGCGTACTACAACCCGGGCTTCGAGAGTTGCTCCGCCAACTGCGGTTCGGGTGGCTGTCCCATCGGCACCGGCTGCGCCGGGCTCGACAGCAGCAATTGCAGCTGGGGCGATTCGGCGGCGCTGTGCGATCGCAAGGCCGGACAGCCGGCCAGCGGCACGTTCAAGATCACCGGCGATTGCAGCGGAACCGTCCAGCACATGGGCGACCACATGGTGATCGGCGCGGTGCTCGACGAGTATCCCGGCACGACCGCCGGCACTCCGCGCGACGTCATGACGGTCACGTGCGGGACCGGCAGCGGCGGCAACGACGGCGGAACCGGAGGCATGGACGCCGGCACCCCGCCGATGTGCGACGTCTCGAGCCAGTGCGCTGCGTGCATCAACCTCACCGTCAACTCCGCGTGCACCGGCGCGTTCATGCAGTGCTACGGCTATCCGATCAATCCCTCGGGCGGACCCTGCTGCGCGAGCCACACGTCGGCCGCCTGCCAGTCGTGCAAGTCGAGCACGAACCTCGCGGCCGCCTGCCAAGCGTCGTGCGGATCCGAGTGCGGGTTTTGAGCGCGCGCGCGGACGGCGTGCGCTAGAGCAGAAACTCGGCGCCGACGGCGAAGTCGATCGCGCGATAGAACTCGTCGTGCGCGTCGCGGCAGCCGTTGCACGTCGCCGAGTAGAAGCCGGCGCCGAACGTGAAATCCAATTCAGCGCCGAGCCCGATGTGCGGCGTGACGAAGTACTTCACGCCGCCGCCGGGACGGAACACCACCGCCGCGCCGTCGTCGTTCGACGGACGGCCGAGGATCGCCACCACGCCGGCGGAGAAGTTGGCGTACGGCAGCAGGCGATATCGCGCGATCGGAAACTTCAGCTTGATGCCGGCGAGGAAGTCGATCGAGTCGCCGTTGCCGTCGAAGCCGGCGCCGCAGTCGTAGACCACGCCGTTCGCGAGGCAGAGCGCGCGGCTCGACGTGCTGAACGCCGGGTTGAGCTTGACGTTGAACCAGACGACGTCGGTGAGCTTGCGCGAGTAGTCGAAGAACAGCTTGACGCCGCCGGGCGTGGTGCCGCCGAGCGACGCCTGGAAGCCGAGCTGCGCCGACAGCTCGTTGGAGCCGGCGAACGCGGCGCGCTTGCTCACCACCGGGTTGCCGCTCTGGGCGCGCGCCGGCGCGAGCCATCCGCCGAGCAGCGCGGCCACGATCACGAATCGCATGGTCACCTCCTCGCGCGGCAATGAGCAGCGCGCGTGCCAGCGCGAAGCGGCCGTGAAGTCGCGCGCGCAGCGAACGTGAATCGAGCGCGAATCGAGCGCGCGGCGATCGCGCGCGGAGCTTTTTCGCGCCGGCGGAGCGATTCCGCTCCGTCGGTGGCGACAAAAGTGAAACCGATTTCACATTATTTCAGAAAAGTGAAACTGATTTCACTTTTACGATCGCAGCGCGGCGGCCAGCTCTTCATAGAGGTGAATGGCGCTCTTCACCGACTTGCTCCAGTCCTCGAGGTGCAGGCTCTCGTTCTCCGAGTGCGCGTTGGTGTACGGATCCTCGACGCCGATCAGCAGCGCGGGCACGCCGCCGAGCTCGCGCGCGAACGGCTCGACGAACGGAATCGATCCGCCGCAGCCCATCGTGATCGCGTCGGTGCCGTAGCCCTTCTTGAGCGCGCGGAACGCCGCCTGGAACGCCGGATGCGACGGGTCGGTGTACCACCAGCCGGCCGCGCTCTCGGGATGGATCTCGACGTGCACGCCCCACGGCGCCGACTTCTTCAGGTGCGCGATCAATTTCTCCTGCACATCCTCGGGATCGAGATCCGGCACGATGCGGATGCCGACGCGCGCCCAGGCGCTCTCGTTGATGATGTTGCGGGCGTTCTTGCGATCGCTCGCCACCAGCGCGTTGATCGCGACCGACGGCTGGCGCCAGTTCTGCTCCCACGGATGGCGGCCGCCGAGCAGCTCGACGCCGTCGAGCATGCCGGCCTGCGAGCGGAAGTGCTTCTCGTCGCCGGGCAGCTTCTTGATGTCGGCGCTCTCCGCCGCGGTGAGCGGCTTCACCTTCTCGGCGATGCCGGGGATCGCCACCGAGCCGTCGGCGTGGGTGAGCGACGCGAGCATCTTGCACAGCGCCATCGTCGGATCCGGCACCGGTCCGCCCCACATGCCCGAGTGCAGCGACTGCTTGAGCGCGCGCACCTCGACGTCGACCGCGACCAGGCCGCGCAGCGCGGTGGTGATCGACGGCAGACCGGTCTCGAAGTTGCCGGTGTCGGTCAGCACGATCGCGTCGGCGGACAGCAGCTTCTTGTGCTGGCGCAGGAACTCGGAGAGATGCGTCGAGCCGATCTCCTCCTCGCCCTCGACGACGATCTTGACGTTGAGCGGCAGGGTGCCGGCGCCTTCGAGCCAGCTGGCGACGGCGCTGGTGTGCACGACCACGCCGGCCTTGTCGTCGGCGGTACCGCGGCCGTAGAGGCGGCCGTTACGCTCGGTCGGCTCGAACGGCGGCGAGTGCCAGCGCTCGGGATCGCCGGCCGGCTGCACGTCGTGGTGCGCGTAGAGCAGGATGGTCGGCGCGCCCGGCGCCTTCTTGATCTCGCCGTACA
>DASREC010000160.1:0-3666 GCA_035652295.1 Polyangia bacterium | reverse complement strand
CGGCGCCGATCACCAGCAGCGACAGCTTGCCGCCCGCCGCCTCGGCCGCCTTCAACCCGAAGGTCACCGACGGCAGCGACGCGGTGCGCACCTGACCCTGCGACTGTTCGACAACCACCAGTACGTTGCCCATCAGATCACCTTCGCTTCGTTGTGGAGCTTCGCGACCAATTCCTCGACGGAGGCGACCTTGATGCCCGCCTTGCGCGGCGGCGGCGCCTCCAGCGACGTCACCTTGAGCCGCGGCGCGGCTCCGCCCAGGTCGGCGAGCTTCATCTCGGCGATCGGCTTCTTCTTCGCCGCCATGATGCCCTTGAGCGACGCGTAGCGCGGCCCTTCGGCGTACGCCGCGCCGCCCTTGCCGCTCTTGACGGCTTCGGGGAGCACGATGCGCAGGTCGACGGTGACCACCGCCGGCAGCGCCACCTTCTTCACCTCGATGCCGGCGTCGACCTCGCGCCCGACGTGCAGCGCCTTGCCGCCGTCGACGACCTCGATGGTCCCGGCGAACGTCGCCTGCGGCCAATTGAGATATCCCGCCAGCCGCTGCCCGGCGTCGTTCGACTCCGAGTCGGCCGCCAGCTTGCCCATCACCACCAGGTCGGGTTTTTCGCGCTCTACGATCTTCTGCATCACGCGCGCGACGATCTCGGCGTCGAGCTCGGCGTCCTCGCCGGCGACCAGGATCGCCTTGTCGGCGCCCATCGCCAGCGTCGAGCGCAGCTGCTGCTGCACGTCCTTCGGGCCGATCGACACCACGATCACCTCGCCGTCGCGCGCGTTGCCCGCCGACGCGTTCTCGGTGAGCCGCAGCGCGGTCTCGACGGCGTACTCATCGAACTGGTTGAGCTGCCAGTTGACCGCCGACTGATCCAGCGCGGCGCCTTTGAACTTTACCTTCTGCTCCGGATCGGGGACGCGTTTGGCGGTGACCAGAATCTTCACGGTCGACTCCTTTCAGCGGGCGCGGAGCCCATCGATGAAAAGCAGGCCGAGTTGCTCGGCGGCGTGGGAAAGATCGATCCGATCTTTTCCTTTTACAAGCCAGGCGAGCGCGATCTCGTCGAGCGCGCCGAACAGCGCGCGCGAGATGATCTGCGGATCGAGATCGCGGCGCAGCTCGCCCGAGGCCTGCCCGTCGGCGATCGCGCTGGCGATCAGCCGCAGGAACTCGGCGAACTTGGGGTTCTTGTACTCCTTGACGAACTTGGACGACTGGCGCAGCTCGACGCAGATGACCTCCGCCATGTGGCGGTTCTTCTCGATCAGGTCGAGGTGCAGGCGCACCACCGTGCGCAGCCGATCGGTGGCGCTCTTCGACGACGCCAGCGCCTCGCGCAGGTTCTCGTTCACGCGCTCCATGCGATCTTCGAACAAGCTGATCAGCAGATCGTCTTTGGACTTGAAGTAGAGGTAGATGGTGCCGTCGGCCACGCCGGCGACGTGCGCGATCTGCGCCACCTTGGCGTTGTAGAAGCCCTCCTGCGCGAACACGCGCACGGCGGCGTCGAGGATGCGCTCGCGCTTGCCCTCGGGCGGGGCGGCCGACTTCGGCGTGGAGGCTGCGCGACGGGAATTTCGGGCCGGCTTGCGCGATGAATGACCGTTCATTCAGTGGCGTGATAACAGCCCGCGCGCGCCGCGTCAAGGGGCGCGGAGGTAAACCTGGCTTTTGACTTGGGGTAGCGGCTCGGCTAAAACGCTGAACCATGCGCCGTCGCGCTCTAGCCTCTATTGTCGTCGCTGGCCTGGTCGCCGCGCTGGCCGGCTGCGCCGATCGCAAAGCGGCCGCCGACAACTCCGCGGTCGCGCCCGCGCCCGCTCCCGCTCCCGCGTCGAGCGGCGACCTGCCGGTCGACCTGAGCGAGCTGCGCGAAGACGAGAAGGCGTCGTTCGTCCGCCTGATCCAAAAATATCCGTCGGCGTGCGGCAAGGCGCACTCGCTCCAGGTGTCGATCAAGACCGACCCGCGCTGCCGCCGCTCGGTGTTCGCCGCGCGCTACCTCGCCCGCCTGCTGAAAGCGCACTTGCTCGAGAGCGAAGTCGAGGAGCAGTACGACCTGCGCTTCGGCCCGGTCAAGAAGCAGGAGTTCGAGCTCAAGGACGCGCCGCTCAGGGGCGAGGCCACCGCGCCGATCACGCTCGTCGAGTTCTCCGACTTCCAGTGCCCGCACTGCAAGCACCTGCAGCCGATCCTCGAGCGCATCCTCGACGAGTACCGCGGCCAGGTGAAGCTCTACTTCAAGAACTACCCGATCACGCGCGCGCACCCGTACGCCGAGCTGGCGGCGCAGGCGGCGCTGGCGGCGGGCAAGCAGGGCAAGTTCTGGCCGTTCCACGATCGGCTGTTCGGCGGCGACCAGGAGAACGAGTCGATGCCGGTGCTGCAGAAGATCGCCGCCGATCTCAAGCTCGACATGCCGAAGTGGAAATCGGATCTCGAGAAGTCGAAGGACCAGGTGCTGCGCGATCACGCCGAGGGGGAGCGCGTGGACGTGGCGGCGACGCCGACGCTGTTCATCAACGGTCGGCAGTACCACGGGCCGCACACGTTCGAGGACGTCAAGGACTGGATCGACGAAGAGCTGAATAAGTAGCTTTCACCGCTGGTCGGAGATGTCATGCGAATCCTCCTCGCGCTCGCCGTGCTCTCGCTGTCCGCGCCGTCGCTGGCCGAAGTCTCCAAGGGGCAGCGCGCGCCCGATTTCTCGCTCCCGTCGCTGCGCGGGCCCCGGGTGTCGCTGGCGGGCCTGCGCGGCAAGGTGGTGATCGTCGACTTCTGGGCGCAGTGGTGCGAGCCGTGTAAGAAGGAGCTGCCGCAGCTCGACAAGCTGTCCAAGGACTACGCGTCGCGCGGCGTGGTGATCCTGGCGGTGAACATCGACAAGGAGCGGGAGAACGCCGAGCGGCTGGTCAAGCAGCTCGGGCTCACGCTGCCGGTGCTGCTCGATCCGACCGGCGCGGTGGCGTCGACCTACGACCTGCCGAAGATGCCGACGTCGTTCGTCATCGACAAGAAGGGGCTCGTGCGCTTCGTGCACGACGGCTTCGAAGGATCGGGCGACGTCGATCGCTTCCGCAGCGAGCTGGACGAGCTGACCCGCTGAGCTTGACCGGCCGGGCGCGGTGCACTACTGTGTAGTGCATGAGCAAGTCCGCGGTCTATTCCTGGCGCGTGGCGCCCGAGGTGCTGGGCGCGCTCGAGGCCGAGGCGCGTCGCGACGGGGCCAGCGTGGCGGAGCTGATCGATCGCATCGCCGGCCAGTGGCTCGCCGAGCGGCGGGCCGAGCGCGCGGGCGAGGACGCGGAGCAGGCGCGCCTGCGGGCGGCGGCGCTGCGCGCGGCGGGCACCATCGCCGGCGGCGACCCGCACCGCTCCAAGCGCGCCAAATCGGCGATCCGCGAACGTTTACGCGAGCGCCGTGCCCGCTAGCGAAGGCGGGCTGATCGACACCGGCGCGATCGTCGCCATCCTCGATCGCGACGACGCCTGGCACCGCCGCTGCGTCGAGGCGTTCACCACGCTGCGCCTGCCGCTGGTCACGTCGACGGCGGTGCTGGCCGAGGTGTTCCACCTGGTAGGCGACGATCGGCGCGCGGTGGCGGCGGCGTGGCGCTTCGTGCGCTCGGGCGCGCTGGCGGTGCTCGAGCTCGACGACGGCGAGC